>JABXKD010000026.1 GCA_013375475.1 Promethearchaeota archaeon | reverse complement strand
ATATATAATTATAGCATTTAAAAGAGTGATAAAATAAAAACATCTAGTAAAAAAGAAGAGCTCTTTATTCTATTCCTAATAATTTAATAATTAAATTTGCCATGGAATAGGGATCCAGGCTTTTATCCATAACTAACCGTAAATACTCGTCAATCGTGGGATTTGATTGAATTAGCCCCTCAATCTTTTTTGAAATTTTATGTTTTAGAATTTGGAGCGTTTCGCTCCTAATACGATTTTTCTGGTATTTCACCAAAACTCCTGATTCTTTTAGAAATTCTCTATGTATATTTATAAGTTCAATCAATCGTTCAAAATTTTCGCCTGTTATTGAATTAACTTTGATGATTTCAGGGGTCCATTTTGATATAAGCATGTTATTTTCTTCGTGATTTTCTGATTCGTATTTATAATTCATTCTTAATTCTAACATTTGCATAACATCGGCGATCTTTTTATCGGCGCCTGCTAAATCCATTTTATTTACAACAAAAATATCGGTAATTTCCATAATACCTGCTTTTATGGCCTGAATATCATCTCCTGAACCGGGTACTAAGAGCACTATCACAGTCTGAGCCGATTTAAAGATATCTACTTCAGATTGCCCTACTCCGACGGTCTCTACAATGATTATTTCGCAACCATACGCATCCAAGATTTTTACAGCATCCTCTGTTGCTCTTGCTAGCCCCCCTAGCTGTCCCCTATTTGCCATGCTCCGTATAAAAACATCTTTCAGTGAAAAATTATCTTTCATCCGGATTCTATCACCTAAGATTGCCCCACCTGTTATAGGGCTGGTAGGATCCACACAAATTATTCCTATTTTCTTGCCTTGTTCAGCAAAAATTTTAGTTATGGTAGAAATAAAAGTAGACTTTCCGCTTCCAGGTGATCCAGTAATCCCTAAAATGTATGCATTTCCTGTATGACTATAGATTGCATTAATAATGTTTTCTGCGGCTCCAATATCATTCTCCACTAAGGTGATAAGCCTAGCAGCCGCTCTAGAATTTCCATTTAGCAATTTTTCGATTAAATCAGAATAATCCATTGTAAGCTATCTTTTCAAATTGTTTTTCACAAATTCTACAATCGTTTTTAATTCCGTACCCGGCCCGTAAAACCCTTTTAATCCGTGTTCTTCTAAAAATGGTTTGTCTTCGTCGGGAATAATGCCTCCCACACTCACAAGAACGTCATCAATTTCGTTTTCCTTGAGTTTATCCATAATCACGGGGCATAACGCTTTGTGAGCCCCAGACAACATGCTTAACATAACAGCATCTGGATCTTCCTGAAGAACAGTCTGAACTATCATGTCCGGAGTTTGATGGAGCCCCGTATAAATAACCTCCATTCCAGCATCTCTTAACGCTCGAGCTAGGACCTTCGCTCCTCGGTCGTGCCCATCTAATCCGGGTTTACACACTAATACTTTTATCTTCCTATTTTCTGTCATTATTTTAACCTCATTTAAAATATTGAATCTTCCCTATATTCTCCAAACACTTCCTTAAGAGTAGTCATTACTTCTCCTATTGATGCATATTCTCTAATAGCATCCATTATGTATGGCATTAAATTTTCAGTGCCTTTTGCTGCCTGTTTTAATTTTTCTAGCTTTTCTTGAACTTTACTATTTTTTCGTTGGTCTCTTACACTTTGTAAAATCTTAATTTGTTCTTCTCCAACTTTTTCATCAATTTTTAATAAAGGAGTAGCGCAAGATTCTCTTAACTGAAAATCGTTTACCCCTACAATGATTCGATCTTTATTTTCAATTTCTCGCTGATATTTATACGAGGAATTTGCGATCTCTTTTTGGAAAAAGTTAGCTTTAATTGCAGGAATCACACCCCCTAATGCTTGGATCTTTTCAAAGTATTGTTCCGCTTCTTCTTCCATTTTGTTAGTGAGCCACTCAACATAATACGAACCAGCAAGAGGGTCAACTGTATCTGCAGCTCCTGATTCATTTGCTATAATCTGTTGAGTTCGTAAAGCAATTTTTGCCGCTTTTTCAGTTGGCAAACATAAAGCCTCGTCAAACGAGTTTGTATGAAGAGATTGAGTCCCCCCTAAAACAGCAGCTAGACCCTGTATTGTAACTCTAGCAATATTGTTCTCTGGCTCTTGTGCACTTAATGAAACGCCCGCGGTTTGAGTATGAAAGCGTAACCTCATTGATTCTTTCTTTTTTGCTCCATATTTGTTTTTCAACCGTTTAGCCCATATGCGTCGGGCTGCGCGATACTTGCAAACTTCTTCAAAAAAGTTATTATGAGAATTGAAGAAGAAAGAAAGTCTGGGAGCAAAGTCGTCCACATCTAAACCCCGTTCCATAGCAGCTTCCACATAAGCAAATCCGTCTGCTAGCGTAAAAGCGAGTTCCTGAACTGCTGTGGAGCCCGCTTCTCGAATATGATAGCCTGATATTGAAATAGTATACCATTGGGGAACGTTTTTAATACAATATTCAATAGTGTCTATAATTAAACGCATGGAAGGTTCAGGTGGAAAAACCCATGATTTTTGGGCAATATATTCCTTAAGAATATCATTTTGGATTGTTCCTCTTAGTTTATCGGCAGAATGTCCTTGTTTTTCTGCTGTCACTATATACATTGCTAATAAAATAGATGCGGGAGCGTTTATCGTCATTGAAGTAGAAATTTTTGATAAATCGATTCCACTAAACAAAGTTTCCATATCTTTTAAAGTATCGATTGAAACACCCTCCTTTCCTACTTCACCTAAAGATTTTTCGTCGTCAGCTTCATACCCATAAATAGTATGCAAACTAAATGCTACACTTAAACCCGTTGTCCCATGTTCTAGCAAGAATTTATATCTTTCATTAGTTTGTGCTGCAGTACCAAATCCAGCGAATTGTCTCATTGTCCACAATCGACCGCGATACATATTGGGATAAGCCCCGCGAGTAAAAGGGTATTCTCCGGGTTCCCCTAAATCTCGATTGTAATCAATTTTCTTAGTGTCTTCAGGAGTATAGAGCGATTTTATCTCTATACCAGATAAGTTCTCAAATTTCTCCTGTCGTTCGTTTTTAGTTGGTTTTAAGGTTTTATTCTCGTCAATTTCTGTCATTATTCTATCCTTCCTTTAGATATTAAAACCAGATTATGCGATATAATCTTAATATATCCTAATTTTTGATAGGAATCTAAATATATTAACTTTTGTCATCGTGTCTCTTAAAATAGAATTTAAGATAGTTTTTCTTCGAATTTAATTGAATAACGCGAAAGATAAGACAAATATTTGATTTAAGTTAATTATTTAAGAATTATTAAATGATATTCTACATAGATTTTTAATTTAAAATCGTGAATATGCATCAGTGCAAATAATATCTAAGTGGTGAAAATCTTTAAAGTCGCTTTAGTGAATCCTGGACCCGGGGAAATTTTAGAGAAAGGCAGAATTATCGCAAATGCAGATCATATTTATCCGCCTTTAGGAATTTGTTACTTAAGTTCTGTTTTGAAGAAAGAGAACTATCACATTGATATTGTTGACCAAGCTGCTATGGGTTTCAATTTGACCCAAATAGTAGAATGGATTAAAAAGAAAGATCCCGATGTTTTAGGGTTTTCTACTTTAACGGCATCGGGATCGGGAATTAGTGCGGCTTTAACTTCGATAGAAGTAAAGAAATGGAACCCAAATGTTAAGATAGTCTTTGGAAATCGGCATGTAAATCATAATGATTATAGGATTTTAAACAAATATCCCGAAATTGATATCTGTGTGAGGGGTGAGGGAGAATTTACCTTTATAGAGTTAGTTAAAGCTTTAGAAAAAGATAAGTCCTTAGAAGACATTAAAGGGTTAACCTATAGAGATAATGGAATTATAAAAAGAACTACCGACCGTCCTTTGAACAAAGATCTTGATGCTATACCTTTTCCAGATAGAAAAGCCTTAAATCTCGAGTATACTGGGAGTTTTGGTGGCTTAGAGTTTGCACCAAAAGGATTTACCTCAATGACTTCTTCTCGAGGGTGTCCTTATCAGTGTGCGTTTTGTTATGGAAAAAGAACTGTTGGTTTTAGGACTCGTTCAGTAGAGAATATACTGGAAGAAATTCTATTTTTAGAGAGTGAGGGATATAAATACATAAATTTTGTAGACGATAATTTCACAGTTTCTAAGAAAAGAGTCATAAAACTCTGTCGTTTAATGCGAAAACATAAAATAGATATGGATTGGATATGTGAGGGAAGAGTAAACCAAGTATCCGATGATATGTTGCAAGAAATGCGGAGAGCTAATTGCAGAATAATGTTTTACGGAGTAGAAAGTGCGAATCAGAGAATTCTTGATTATTATAGAAAAAACATAACTCCATCCCAATCAATTCTTGCAGTAAAAAAAACTCGTAGGGCAAAAATTCCATTTATCTTAGGCTCGTTTATTGTTGGTGCGCCCGGAGAAACATTTTCAGAAGTTTATAATACCTTAAAATTTGCTCAAAAATTGGAAATTGACTTTCCCGTCTTTAATCTTTTGGGGACAATGCCTGGAACCGATATCTGGGATGAGATGGTGGAGAAAAACATTCTAGATGAAGATAAATATTGGGAAGAAGGAGTTCATATCCCCGATATAGACCCTAATGGCGTTCCAACCGAAGTGATTTCAAATTTAATATTTAAGATGTTAAGACAGTTTTTTATGAATCCAAAATACATACTAAAAGCATTGTATAGAAGCACCACAAGTTATTACAAGATTATGACTGTGTTTAACATTCTTGCACATAATTTAAAGAATTTTGAAGATTTCCACGGATTAAAATCATTTTGGAATCCAGATAATGTCTAATGGATAAAATTTCATCCCCAAAAAGGTTTCCAAGAATTCCAGATATCCCATCTTTCAATGTTTTTAATATTTTGCAAGACTGCTTTTTGCCTATATCTGCTTTTTAAAGTCTTTGCTATTTGCCTAGAAATATAGCTGGGACGCTTCATGAATTTTATATGCGTTTGTCTGATCCTTTCCATTATTTCACTCAACGGAATGGGAAGAACAGCAGTTCCAACTTCCCAACAGTCATCTGGATTAATTTTCTTTTCTTTAACCATTTGATCCCATATCCAATTTCCGGGTATTATGCCTAAAATATGAAATTGTGGGAAGTCAATATCTAATTTCAGCGAAAAATTAAGAGTTTCAATAATTTCTTCACGTGTCTCAATTGGTGCCCCCACGATAAAGTTAGCTAAAATCATGTCAATTCCCACCTTTTTAGAATTCTTTACTGCATCATAAACTTGATTTAAAGTTATTTTTTTATTATACCACTCTAAAAGTCTCTGAGATCCACTTTCAACACCAAAACTAAGAATTTTGCATCCCATCTGCTTCATAGCGTTTAACAACTCTTTTGAACTTTGGGTTACTCTACCTTCAGCCATCCAATTGAAATCAAATTTTTCTTTCCTTATTAAATCTGATAACTTTAACAGTCTTTTCTTACTTATTGTGAAGTTATCGTCTACCCAAAGTAAATTGTTAAAACCTTGATCTTCAAGAATGGATAATTCATCTATTATATTTTCTGGAGATCTCGGACGCCATTTTCCCCAAAACATGGAGCTTGAACAAAATGAACACTGAAACGCACATCCTCTTGAAGAAGCCGCAGAAGTGAACTTTCCAACAGATAATTCAAGACCTTCAACTGTATTTTTATATTCAACATTTCCTAATAAATTTCTATCGGGAAATGGAAGTGTATCCATATTTTCTATACGAGGTCTATCATCATTTCTAACGATTCTACCATTATCACGATATGTTAGACCTTTAATCTCTTCAAAATTTTGATCTTTTTCAACTTTTTCAGCAATTTCTAAAAGAGTTTTTTCTCCTTCTCCTCGTATACAAGCATCTACGAAAGGATATTTTTCTAATATTCTTCTGTCATTGAATGTTGCGTGATAATTTCCAAAAAGAATTTTTATATTCGGATTTATTTCTTCTTTTACTCTTCTGCTAATTTCTGCAGATATTATTCCTGTTCCAGCTGTAGTTATTGTTGAGAATCCTAAAACATCTGGGTTCTCTTGTTTTATCCACTTTAGAGTTCTCTCAACCGAATAGCCCCTCGCGAATTGATCAAGTATGGATACATCAAAATTTTTCTCACGTAAATAGGTAGCGAGGTATAAGATTCCCATAGGAGGAAATCCATAAAATTCTATTTTATCTTTGCTATACTTCTCAGCCTCTTTAACTGTCCCAATAAATGTACTTGTTTCTGGGAGTTTTGGAAAAATTAACGATACTTTCATAAAAATCAAGCCTAATTTCGATTGAAAATAGTAATTAATAAATGAGTAACTATATCCTTTAAATTAAAACTATATCATTTCAATTCCTTTAAAGGTGAAAAATAAATCTTATAATTAAATTAACTTTTGATATATTTACTAAGTTACAGATTTACATTTTTAAAATTAGAAGAAAGAAACTGATATTATATCTTTCGAAAATGGGCTAATACATGAAATTAATTGATAAAAATATCCAAAGAGTGGTTTTAGTAAACCCAAATTTTGTTACTAAGAGTATCACGGATAAATTTACCATTCCTGCCTTAGGCTTAGAAACCATAGCAGCGAATATTTTAGATATCGTAAAAGTCAAGATAGTTAATGCTAAAGTTAGGAATCTAAACATTAAGGAAATAATGAGAGAAATTAGTGATTTCCGACCAGATATTGTCGGAATTTCATGTTGCTTCACAATTGGTATTGATTTTGCTTTAATAATCGCAAAACGATCAAAAAAATTAGGTTTCGCAACAGTTTTAGGAGGATGGCATCCAAGTTTTGATTACTCTGAAGTTCTAAAATATCCTTTTGTAGATGTTATAGTTCGCGGAGAAGGAGAACTTACCTTTCGGGAACTAATTAAAAACAGAAATCTAGAAGAGATAAAAGGCATCTCATATAAAGATAATGGGTATATAATTAATAACGAGGATCATCCTTTAATCAAAGATTTAAATAAACTACCATTGCCGGCAAGAAAATTAAGAAACAAAAAGTCTTATTTTCAGATTTTTCAGATGCCCATCGATGTGATTGAAACATCAAGGGGATGTCCGTTTAAATGCACTTTCTGTAATATCCACTTGTTTTATCGAGGTACTTATAGAACAAAAAGTATTGAACGAGTTATTCAAGAGTTAAAAATCATTTCTAATCAAGGAAGGGGCCAAAATGTGTTATTTGCGGATGATAATTTCACTGCGAATATGAAAAGAGTAGAGAAAATATGCGATCTGATAATCGAAGAGGGAATTAAATTAGATTTTATCTGCCAAAGT
The DNA here is from genome assembly GCA_013375475.1 of Promethearchaeota archaeon. Lineage (GTDB taxonomy): Archaea > Asgardarchaeota > Lokiarchaeia > Sigyniarchaeales > SOKP01 > SOKP01. The sequence continues at coordinate 35,481 of JABXKD010000026.1, read as the reverse complement.
AGAATTGATGTTATTAAAAATAATCCAAATATAATTAAGAAAATGTCTAAAGCAGGTTTTTGGTTGTTTTTTCTAGGAATTGAATCATTTAATCAAAAGTCATTGAATGATCTCCAAAAAAAAATAGAATTTAGAGACATTGTAGAAGCAATCAAAATACTTCAAGATAATGATATTGTAACAATTGGCAGTTTGTTAATAGGTTCAAGGTTTGATGAAGAAGAGAAGGACACAGATTTAATGATAAAGATAGTTAGGAAGTTGGGAATAGACTTCCCACTTTATTCGGTAATGACTCCTTTACCTGGTACGAAGTTTAGAGCCACATTAATTGAAAAAAATTACCTACTTTCTTATAACTGGAGCGATTATAATTTCACAACAGCAGTTAATCGACTAGATAAATTATCAAAGGAAAAATTGGAACAGCTGTTATCTAAAGCATATTATTATGGATATTTAAAAAGAGGTTGGAAAAATACTTTACTAAGACTTTTAAAAAGGAAGGGTATTAAATTCATATTGTATTCAAGAAAGAATTTTAGAATTATAACGGATTTGCTAAGTTTTATGATAAATATTGGACTAATGAGATATAAAACGGATGCAACAGCTTCTAAAACAATTAAAACTTTTCAAAAATAGTTTTTCCGAAATAGAGTTCATTGATCCTCAAAATAATGATATTACAAATTAGGATGGGGTTTTTTCGTTATTAATTAAATCCTTTAAAGTACCAAATTCTACCTGTTTAGAAAAGCCCTCCTTGATAAAATTTCTTAACCTTTGTATAAATTTATCTCCAGTATTAACCCAACGATCGGGTCTAAAAATAAGATTTTTAGATTTATTAAATAAGTTAGTTTGGTTGAAAATAAGAGCCTTCATATCTATCGCTTCCCATGGATGAAAATATATTATTACTAGCTCCTTATTAAAGACCCTTTTTGAGAAAAATTTAAGATTTAGAGGTATCCTAAAATAGATATTATATTTAGAAGGAGGAAATTCATAAATTTGGGCGTCAATTGCTTGGTATTTTTTCAAATTTTTAGGGGAACTTATCGAGGAATCATATTTAAAACCTAAGTTAGCTAAAATTTTAAATAAGTATGAAGGAGGTTTTAAATAAGGCGCTCTAAACCCAATAATATCTGAATGTTGGCAACAATTCTCTAAAAGTTCCTTATTCTGATAGATCGTTTGACGACATTCATTAAAATTTAGTCGCTTTAAGCGTTCATGATTTAAACCATGACAAGCAATCTCATGATCTTTTCGTTCAATTAACTTTACATACTCTGGGAAGCGTTCAATTATATCTCCAGTGCAGAAAAAAGTAGCTTTGATCTTGAATTCATCTAAAATTTTTAATATTTTCAGTAATCCGAACTTAACTCCAAAATAAGAATTGAACACTCCTGGAATGTCCCTTTCAATATCAAAGGTTAATACAATCTTCATTAAGTTAGCATAAATCTTTAGTTCTAATTTAAATTAATTTTTTAAAACTTTTAATCTCTTTAATTTTAAAGATTATATTTGTTAAAAGTCAATCTATGTTTCTTAAAAATTTCTAAAGTTTAGAAAACTAAAACTGATGATTCCATTCAAAACTGGCAAAAAAAAAAGAATATTCTTATATATTTACTGATGTTATTAAGAATATTATCGTATAAAGAAATCATATATAAAAAATAAAGGGTGATAGAATGCCAATAATGAGTGGTTGGGAGGTTTCTTCCGATAGAGTTGAAAAGTTTGAAAAAATGATGAGTCAAGACGCTGTAGGTGATCCCATCATTACCTCAAAATGCAGACTCGGTAAAGAAAATGGATTTTTCATCGCAAGTGACAACGGGTTTGCTTGGAGGATACAGATAACAGCAATGAGAGGTTCGCCTTATTCTTCTGGAAAAAGCAAGTGGGTAAGGTGGCATGATGTAGATAGAATCGACTTAAAAAAAGAAGGAGTTCTTATATTATTCATAAAAGTAAGAACAAAAGATGGTACTCTAAAAATTGATGGAAGTGGGAATCCAAAATTAAAGAAATGGCCCATAATATTACAGCAAAATAAGAATGAGGAAAAAGGGGTTTTTAGGCAAAGACAAGCAGCTTTTTTCGGTATAATGTCAGACATTTTCAACCAGAAAAAAGTAGATACAAATCCTCCTACAAGTGATTCTAGAATTTAAAATAATTCTGACTAATTATTTTCATTTTTTTTTTTAACTTTTATCCTATTTAATCCAAAATTAATGGATCTATGTGTTACTTCGTGTTTTCTATACTTTAGGCTCAATATGTGTATAAAAAGAAATAATATTAAAAATGTAAATAAAATAAATTAGTTTAATTTTGAGCCACATTCACCGCAAAAAGTTCCGGATTCCTCCAATTTGGCTCCACAATTCGGACAAAACTTCCTCTCTTCACTAGACATATTTTCTGTAGGTAAATCTTCAACTTGGGAAGGCTGTGGTTGGACGGTTTGTGGTGTTGCAACTATACCGCTAGAAATTTCGTTGTAAATGGTACCCCAAATTTTTTGAGTGGTTAACGCTCCGTGAGTTGGACAAGATGTTTTAATTAAGGTCCAAGGTTTTGAATCTCTCCTATAACTTTGTTCAGCTTCCTTTCCACATTTAAAACACCGAAAAACACCCTCCTGGATGAGATCAATATATTTCTCCTTTTCCTTTAAAGGAACTTTGAATTCTCTGCCACCATGAACGGGGCATCTTTGTTTAACAATGATTTTGTTCCCGGCTACTTTTACAAGATATATATTACCAGCTACCCCACATTTAGGGCATGTAAAGGCTTTATTATAGTCTATATCCACCAATAAATTTTCACTCTAAATTATTATGATTAAGAAAAAAATGACCTAACACATATATATTCTTTAGTATATTGATAAAAAACATTATACACTTTTACTAGCAACTTGGGAATTTCGTTAAAGCAGATATAAAATTCATTAGTTTTTGGTTAAAATCCTAATCTTCTTTTATTGATACAAATTCATGCGTAAATGAATCGTATTCAACAGAATTTCTTCCACTTACTACTTTATCTATCAATTCCCTAAAAATTTTAAAGAAAAAATTTTCAATTCCCGCACCAAAAGCTTCATATTTCCACCTAAAATCTGCCAGTCCTCTAAGCAATTTAAAAATGGGTATGTTTTCTTGTTCAAAAACTTTCCTCCCTATGATAGCACTGGTAATTGAGATCATTTCTAGTTGATTTTTATTTTTCAAATACTTTGGTGCACGATCTCTCCGAATCTTTGCCCAATCAAAAAGATTATTCGGTGGTCTAAAGCCTTCTCGTTTGGCAAGATCTTGAATCTGAGTTTTTGGATAAGGAAAGAGTATTTTTATAGAAAATTCGCTTTCAGGATTGATCTCTTTAATTATTTTTATTAAACTTATAGTTTTTTTTACATCTGCTTTAGTTTCACCAGGTATCCCAACCATCCAACTATAGTCAGCACTTAAGTCTGCAGCTTTTGTAATTTTAGCACTTTGGATTATGTCTTTAATTGACGTGTTTTTATTTAAAATATTTAACACTCGTTGAGAGCCTGATTCTGCTCCAAAATATAATTGAGTGCAACCATGACTTTTTGCTTCTTGAGCTAATGAATAATCGAGGCGATTAACGCGTAATTCTGCTTTCCAATTAATATCTTGTTCCTTAAAATATAAAAATAGATCTTTTATCCGTTTTGAATTGGCAAAAAAATAATCATCGTAGAAAGTAAGTTTCTTAGCACCAAAATTTAAGCATTTATCAAGTTCTCGAATGCATTTGTCTGCGGTCCATCCTCTCCACACATTATTAAATAGTGTATTGTAGCAAAAAGCACATTTAAAAGGACAACCCCTACTCGTTATAATATTAAAATTCCCATTTCTTACATAACGCTTAGGATTGATTAAAGTCCAAGGTATGCTCAAATCATTTAATTCAGAACTAGTTAATATGTTAGCATTAGGATTATGGAATATTTTCTTATTCTTCTTAAATGAAAGGCTTTTAATTTGACTTATGTTTTTACCACTTACGAGTTCATAATAAGCCTTTTCTCCTTCCCTTCGAATAACAAAATCTACATTATTATTTTGAAGAGTTTGTGCTGGAAGAATAGTTGCGTGAACTCCACCCCAGACGATTTTAATGTTGTTAAACTTTTTCTTGATATCTTCACAGACCTTTAGAGCGTATTGAATTTGTGGACCAGTCATTACTGAAATGCCAATAAATTCAGGTTCTTTATTGGAAATAGCATCAAACACTTGAGATAGTTTATCAAATCGTAAATCGAAGATTTTCACATCCACGCTTCTTTTAAGTAGGTAATCTGCTATAAATAAAATAGAATAGGGGGGAGTAGGGATTTGAACTTTTGCAAATTCAAGTTGTGGATAAATCAAAATCGATTTCATTATCTCCCCTTTAGACTTTTTTATTTTTAAACTTATTAGGTAGTATTCTGCTGCGAGATACTAGCCAATTCATCTTTTTTAGCTAGTTCATAATATATATCTTTTTTTAAGATATATTGGATAAATCGTTTATAACTTCGCTTAATAGTTAAATGTCTTCCACTTGTTAATACTGATATAAAATTCAGAGTTCTAACTTTTCCCTTTTTCATCTTTTTGGTCAGATATATCAACGAATCTGAGAAAACCTTATCGATTCCCAATGAGTTTGGAGGTGTCTTAAATCCTCCAGATTTTAATAAGATATCTCTCCTCACGATCATATTACATCCTGCAAGTTCAGGATATCCTAATAATGATTTTAAAAGATAAAATATATGCATATTAAAGTTAAGAATGAAATATTGGGTGAATATAAATCGATGTGAGGCTATCTTAAACGAAATAGCCTTTCCATTATGATAATTAACTCTCGCGCTACAAGCATATAGATTTTCATGTGTTTCAAAGATTTTATAGATTTTTTGAAAAAAGTCCGGAGGAATTATTGTATCTGCATCTAAAAAGATAACTAGTTCGCCAGATGTTTTAGATATCCCATGGTTCAATTGAAATGCTTTGCCTTTTTTTGGCGAAATATACACTTTCGCAAATTTTTCTGCTATTGAGACCGAATTATCAGTGCTTTGTCCATCAACCACGATAACTTCATAAGTAAGATCACATTTCTGCTGTTTAACTGCCACTAATGTGTCTTTTATATACTTTTCCTCATTATAAGTAGGGACAATTACTGTAATATTAGGTTTATAATTCATTTCTTTGTTAAGGATAAACGAAAATTTATATATTATTAGAGGATGATGTGTTATTATTCTATATTAATACTAGATTGATTAAATAATTAATTGATACAAAATTAAGACAATGTCAAAAGTTTCGGGTAAAATGAAATTTTGGACGAAAGGTTTCATAATTTCATTTCTTTTCCTAATTTTAAGCGTAATTCTAATTGCTCTCTTGATAATAAGTCATATTTTCGTATCAATTCCTTGGATCGATTTATTATATGGCTATATAAGGCCTTGGTTTTTGGCAATTTTCTATAATTACAGTTTATATGTCTATGGTGGAATTTTCATTGGTTATTCATTTTTTCTTTTATTATATGTTTTAGGATATAATTTAGCTAAAGTTAAACATATGGGAGGTTCAATTATATATGTTTTTAGTTTATTAGGTTTTGTCTTAGTTACATTCATTGCAGTTCATTATTCTTATGCTAGTGTTTTATTTAATCAAGATCTCACTCTCAATGTAAGACTAATGTTACTTCTGTTGTTGTTACCTATGATTTTCGTTCTAAGTTTATTACTGGTTTTAGTAAATACGGATTTTCTGACTTTTTTCAAGGATCTGATGAAAGCTAGAAAAATTTGGAAACATAAAAGACCTGATTTCGAAATTGAAGTTAAGGGAAATATAACTCATATTAATATAGATACTGACGAATTTGTTTTCACTCCTGTACCAATGTTGATTATAGCGCAATATCTTCAGACCAAAGGATCTTCTGTGTCTTGGTTTGTAAGAGGTGCTTTTAATCATTTAATCTCGTTAATAATCACCTACTTAATTGGATGGCCAAGAGCTAAAAATGCATTGTTTCGATTTATTGGAATGAAAGTTGGCGAAAATTGCTCTATTTCTCAAAAAGCAGCACCAGATCCTTTATTACCTGAATTAATTGAATTTGAAGAGGGTAGTGGATGTGGTATAGGAGTAAAATTAATTACACATAATGCAATGAATATTCGACATGGAAGTTTTAGCTTTGGACCGATTAAGGTATGTAGAAATGCAAGAATAGGAGCCTATTCTATTATTCTACCCGGAGTTACAATTGGTGAAGGATCGATTATTGGAGCAAATTCATTGGTGACAGATGACATTCCTCCGTTTTCTATTGCTTTTGGCTCACCTGCTAAGGTTATAAGACAATTAACTCAATCAGAAAAAGAAGAAGTAGATAAAAAATATAGAACTACTCTTTAATAAATTTATCAATCGTAATGTTAACTATTTCGTAATTTTCAACCAATACTCTATGTGAACTTTTATTAATTAGTTTTGTAACTGAGTTAGAGATGAGATTATTCAAAGAAATGATCATTGATTCAGAAATGATTCTATCTTCAGTTCCATAAATAATAAGAGTGGGTTGAGAAATTTCAGAAATATGTTCGTTTTTGGTTAATTTAGATGTCATATGGCGAAACGTACTTAATACCACCGACTTAGGAATTTTTAAAGCGTTCTTAAATTGTCTTTTTACCTCACTATTTTCAGAATTCGTTGAATTAATTCGTTTGATTGTGTTTTTCAAGAAATTAGTATACCTTAATTTGAAAATTATATTTACCCAAAATAATAATACTTTTTTTTTAATGGATTGAGAAATAGCGGATGTACTAATTAAGATGAGTTTCTTCACCAAATTTGGGTTTTGAATAGTTATATTTTGTGCTATCATTCCTCCTAATGAATGACCTATAAGAATTGCTTCTTCATATCCAAGTAATTTAAGAAATTCTAATATTACTTCTGTAAAAAATTCAATCGAATACTTAGTATTTGGTTTATTCGATTTTCCAAAACCAGGTAAATCTAATAATATAATATGCTCTCTTGATTTGAAGTGATTTAATTGATAAATCCACTCAAGTGAACGGCCTAACCATCCATGAATAAATACCAAGGGAGTTCCTTTTATTTCATTTTCAAGGTAATAAATTTCCAATCGATTTATGTTAATATAAGGCAAGTTTTAATCAAAAACTGTTATTTAAATCTATATTGGTAAATAAAACTTCTAATTGGATGCTTGACAAAATTTGTAGGGTTCCAATAGCATGGTTTAAAACAATTACAATATTCAAACTTGAACTTTTTTATGAGGTTAACTCTTTTTTTCCGAGGTAATTGAATAAACTCATTAAATTCAATATCAGTATTAACATCTTCACAAAGCATTATTGATCCATCATTGTTAATAGCATAATATAAATCGCCAGCAGCACAGTCCCACGAATATTTCCTGTTATACCATTTATTCATATAATAATAATATGCATTTGGAGACCAGATCTGGATACCTTGTCTTTTTAAATTTATAATAACTTTCCTCAATCGACTCATCATATTCTTATCTAGCAATAATTCAGGACAAAAACTTCTAAATTGATATTGATCATCGGCGCTTGATGAGGAATGTACAGGATCTATTGAAAAACGACAATCTAAATTATTGTTGATCGCTTTTATTAATGGAATAAGTTCAGTTATGTTTTCATTCGTCGTTAAAACATGGATACTATAATCTATATTGTCAGGATATCTTTCTTTTATACTTTGTAGTAAATTTATCAATTCGGGGCGATATTTTTTAGGACTAAAACTAGTTTCCGAAAGACCATCAATGCCTATACCTAAAACCAAATATCCGTAAGAAGCAAACTCTTCAAGTAAGCGTTCAGTCAATAGAGAACCGTTTGTAACTACATGAGTATGCATATTTAAATCGATACAATGTCTTAAAAGCTCCCCTAAGTCTGACCGAAGCGTTGGTTCACCCCCATAAATTGTAAAAAACCGGCATCCTTGATTATAAACATTAGTCACAATATTTTTCCATTGTTTGATAGAAATATCTGGATTTTTTTGACTTTTTGAAGTGGCACAATAATGACAATTATAATTACAATCACGAGTAAAGAATGCGCTTACAAATACAGGACCGTTAATTACTTTTAATATCCTTTTAAAGTAACTAAGCCCTAGATTTCTTAGTATCGTGGTTTTTTTATTTACCATATTTATTGTAAGCTTCCTTAATAGAACTAACGATAATTTAATTATATTTACAATATTTAATATTTGTTGCTAGTTTATATTGATCAGTTCGATGCTAGAACCAGTCTCAATCGTTATCCCTATTAAGAACAGGGCATACTATTTACCAAATTTATTTAAAAACTTATCAAATTTGGACTATCCGCAGTACGAAATTATAATTGTTGATGATTGTTCAACAGATAACACTAAAGACCTATTGAAACAATATCCTATTAGAAGTATTTCACTAAAAAAATCTGTTGGTTCTGCTAAAGCTAGAAATATTGGCATTAAAGAAGCTAGAAATGAAATTATCGCTTTAACCGATTCTGATTGTTTTGTTTCAAGAAATTGGTTAACTGATTTGGTTCCACATTTAAATATAAATGATGTTGTTGCAGGAAAAGTTATCTTCCGCGACGATATCGAAAATAAATTAAATCCATCCATAAACAACAAAACCATCATAAGCGAGGATTCTCCCGTAAATTTTCTTAACACAAGTAATATGTTGTTTAAAAAAAGTTTATGGAGCCATACTAGTGGATTTTTAAACTATCGATTAGAAGACGTAGAATTTTCGTGGAGATTATTAAAAGGAGGTTACAGATTATTTTATGTACCAAAAGGATTAGTAATTCATCATGGTACAAGAAATCCATTTCAAAATTTTAAAAAGTATTTACAATATGGGAAATCATATTCAAAACTATCTTATATTCATAAAATGCATATAAGCAATAAATCTGAAGCAATATTCGATAATAGGGCAATCTGGGAATATTTCAACCTTGTTATGATTCTTATTGGGTTATATATTGCACTTTTCATATGTTATTTAACGGTTCTTAATATAATTTTTTCATTCTCATTTTTAACGATTTCAGTATTTCTATTTACATATTTGATTTTTCGAATGATGAAGCGAATTGATATTCTTTATAGGTTGTATAAATTGAGCTTTTTTTTTACACTAGTGGTATACATGTTGATATATACGCTAAAATCCCAGCATTAACACCAATTTAATTGCCATTTTATCAATATCCGAATCGGGACGCTGTTGCCTTAGTAATAACAGATATATCTTGTAATTCTTGAGTAGTAAAATTTGGTGTATAGTATGTAGGTTTATTCAGATGTCTGATGTAATAGTTTTTGATTTTTTCGTAATTATGTAAAGGTAGCTCAGTATGTTCAAGTATTTTATCTATTGTGTTTGCGGGATTTTCACATAAATCTTCATGTCTGATAATAAGAGTAGCTTCTTTAATCTCTTTATTTGTGTCAAGAAGATTCATTATATAATCATATATAGAGGACCAGTAATAAGCCCAACCTTTTACATTTGTGTTTTCATTCTTCCATAATCTACGAATTTTATGAATGATTTCATTATCGCCAGTATTTATGCATAATTGATAATGACCAAACTCACTATGTCCAGTTAATCTATGCCAATCAGCTAAAAGAGGGTTTTTCTTCTCCATTTCCACAAAAAGTCTCGTTTGTTTAATTAACGATGCGATTTGATTTACAGGGTTTCGTACTATTAGTAAAAACTTAACATCTGGAAACATTCGATGTAAATATTCTAATCTAGTAATATTATAATTATTTTTTGCCAAATATCGCGAACATCTTTGGTTGATAATAAGCTTTCGTATATGATTTCGGTAAAATTGTTCAAAATTGGTATTAGACCTAGTCTCATTCATAACGTTTGAAATCTCTTCGTTATGATTATTATTGAAGAAGTCTTTCCAAAAAATTTCCTCCACAGCTTCAGGACTTTCGCGAGTGACCATTATTCCATCTTTATGAACGCGTTCCCTTGGTTTAGTGAAAAATTTTGATTGGTCAACAATACGACTAAATCGATGTGGGAAAAATGGCATGAGAAAGTGTCTATATTTATGCGACGCTAAAAATGGGTGTTTATATAACATTTCTAAAATGATGGTTGTTCCCGCACGTGCAAGACCAACAATGTAAATTGGTCTGTCAATTGAGAGCTCGTTTATCTCATCTCGCGATAATAATGTTTCAATTCTAGAGAGTAAATATGAAAACTTTTTAAAAGAGGTAAAAAATTTAGCTACAGCATACGCCGCATAGCCTGTAATTGGAAAATCGCTCCTAGCTCTATTTTTTGAACCTTTCATTGAAATGCTCTATTCAATATGTTTTCATCTTAATTAATTAAGAATTTAAGTTTGGATTAATCACTTGACTACAATAATTTATACCATAAGAATCCCGACTAATATAAAGATTGCTATCATCAATACTAAATTAAATATTAATCCAATACTCCCCAACGTACTTCCAACTTTCATAGCAGTATTTTTAAGTTCTCTTCTTTTTGCTTGCGCATTGAACACCCTTGAAATTATTCCAAACCCTATTCCTACTATGTTTAGTATCCCAAATGACATAAATAGAATTATTCTTCCTGATAGAGGCAAAAGAAATGGTGGCGTTAACATACTAGATCCTGCGTTAAAAGTTATTGCTGCTATTATAAGCGAAACAATCCCAAATCCTAAGCTTCTTTTGGAAAGAGGGCGTGAAGTTGGAATCTTAACAGGTTTTTGATGTAAATGATGATTCTCACGATATTCTGGCGGAGTTAAAGATTTTTGTGCTAATTCGGAATTCTTGGATGGCTCTTGGAGTTTTTTTCCACAGTCCTGACAAAATCGTTGATTAGATACTTCTAATTGAGCACCACAATTTGGACAAGACATAATTTTTTTTTCCTCTTAAATTATATTGGAAATAACAAATTATATTAGTTTCTATATATTTACTATAATTTAAATAATTCTATTCAAAACTTACTTAAACCTTATTATAATTTACAACACGACTAAATCCAACTTTCTGGTAATCATCTTGAAAACTTACGATGCAATTTTTATTCATCCACCTAGAGTGTTAAAATCAGATCAAAGTAAAAGAGCAAAATCTGTACGAAGTACCTATATTTTTATTCCGATGGGGGTATTTGCTATTGCTGATTTACTTGAGAGAGAAGGTTTTGGAGTAAAAATAATAAATTATCCTTTGGAAGCATATCTAAACCCTAATTGGTCATTAAAAGACTACCTTAGAACTATTGATTTTAAAATATGTGGAATAGATTTACATTGGATACATAATGCACATGGTGCTATTGAGATTGCTCGAATAGTAAAGGAGGTAAACTCTAGTGCTAAAGTAGTACTAGGAGGGTTTAGTGCCTCCTATTTTCATACTCAAATTTTAAAATTTAACAATTCAATTGATGGAATTATAAGGGGAGAAGGTGAGATTCCTTTTTTAAGGTATGTTCAAAAAAATAAAGAGAATCCCTCTTTAGATTCTATTCCCAATTTTACCTATCGAAACTCATCTAACCATATAAAAACTAATCCTCTTTCCTACACAGCAAAAACTTTAAACAACTTAAATTTTACAAATGTATCTCAGCTAAAAAATGCAAAACAATATTTTGAATGTAGTAGAAAAATAATGGGGATCTCTTTTAATGTTCCAATAGGAAGGGGTTGTCCATTTAATTGTCCATTTTGTGGCGGAGGTCAAAGAACCTTGCAGCGTTTAGCTGGTCGAAATGAAGTTCTTTTCAGAGACCCTGAAAAAGTAATTGAGGATATTACAGCTATATTAGATCAATTTAAAATCCCAAGCATCTTTTTTGGGCATGGTACTTATCCGGCTAATTTCAAATATTGGAAAACATTATTTAGCTTGATACAAAAAGAGAAAATCGATATAGGTGGAGATCTAGAGGTTTGGCGCTTACCATTCCCTAAAGAAATGTGGAAAATATTTTATAAGACTTTTTACCGCAAGCATTCATCAGTGGGCGTTTCTCCAAGAACTCTTTCATCAAAAGTTCATCAAAAAATATCGAAAATATGTGATCCGACATTTAAATTTCCAAAAAATCAAATTGAAGACCTTATAAGAAATGCAAATTTATTCCAAAGGACTTTAAGGATTTGGTTAACAGCTGGTTTTCCATTTCAAACTAGATTAGATGTCCAAAAAGATTTCAATTTTGCACTTAAAATCATGATAAAATATGGTAAAACTAGATCAAAACCAGTCACTGTAATGAATGAGCCATATCACATTTTTCCAGGTTCCCCAGCATATGAATCTCCTGAATCTTTTGAGATTAATCTAAATTATAATTCATTTCCACAACTCAAAGAGTATTTTAAAAAAGCAAAAATGTCTTTCTCTTATAATGCTATAAATTACGATACAAAAAACTTTTCTGAATCCACTATTCGCTACTTAAATAAATTATTCTTTTTGAGTACAATACTCCCAATGGTAAATACAGGGCATAAATCTGCTGGAGAGAGCACAAAGAACGATTTTGAAGATGCTAAATGATTCAATTAAAATTTGTTAACAAATCCTTTAAAAATTGTTTGTTACCTTCGAATTTTTCTTTTACCCCTAATTTAATCTGAGTTTCCTAATTCAATTCGAAATTTTTAAATACAATTTTGGTTTATTATTAAAAATATAGTAATTAATAAGAAATTTTGAAATAAAGATAAAACATCCACTAAAAAATACTACTAAAAGCTATGCATTCTACTCAAAAAATTATCAAAAAGAAAAGGATAACATTCATCTCGCTGTTGTTTGCGAGTATTCCAGTTGCATTAATATATTTGTTTTTGAGAGAAATACCCGTTCTAAATTCTTTATTTGTGAATTACATCTATTCTGGCACCTCGATTTTCTTCCCTTTTCTTCCCTACACTAATATTGTCTTCAATTTCTCTACAAGTCACTTGCTTGACATTATTATTATTCTTAACATCATTGGTTCCCTAGAAAGAACTGGATATCACTATTACACGAATGTAATCTTAAAAAAAAATTACTTAGAGGTATATCCAGAACTCTATTTCCTCGAAACTAATGAAATGCAAGAGGAATCGACTCTGAATGCAAATTTGATATTAAGCTACAAGAAGAATTTAGATACTTTAGTCAATGAGAGTTCTGGTGAATCTACTTTTTATCGGAAGAGTATAATCAAAGCAAATCGATTTAGTAATAATCGTGGCTACTGCGGTAGTAGATTTAAGATAGAATGTATTAATCTTAATACCAATTTTCAAAATTTTTCGACTAATATTCTAATAAATTACCACCTTCCTTCTAAAAATAACAATTTATTCTCTAATTCTTTCGAAAACTTCCACCAGGAGGAGGGAATATACTAATGAAATATCGACTTTTTACTGATTTTGTTATAATTTTACAATACAATATTGAAAATTTTAAGAGCTTAAATTTAATAAAAGGTGAAAAATATGGAATGGAATAAAGAGATTGAAGATTTATATACACAAATTACCGATTTAACTCCTGAAGGGTTTCGCGCTTCAGTAAAACCAATGTTGCGTGAAGCTGCTGAAAAAACCGCAACGCTAAGGAATTCAGGATTTGTAAGTAAAGATGATTTGCTATCCGCTCTATTTGAAATCACTCCCGATGCCTTTCAACCTACGGTTGTGGCAGATTTAAAAACTATTGGTATCGATACCGACCGCTACATCAAACTATCGGCAATCCGACAAGAATTCGCACGTACTTGGGATGAAGTCGGCGGTGCGTGGGCTCCTGGAGTCTATCACTTTACTATGTATCTTAGTGATAGATGTAACCAAAAATGTATTCACTGTGCTGCAGAACTAATGGGTAACCGTCCAGAATTCTCAACAGAACAATGGATTCAAATTATTGAAAATGTAGAACAGACATTGCGAAAGCGTGGTCGGCGAGGGTGTTATATTTGGTTTGGGGGAGAGCCTACTCTTCGAAAAGATATCAAGGAATTAATAAAATACTGTGGAGAAAAGGGATATTATCAAGCTATTTCAACAAATGGCATGCTCTTTGACGAGGAACTCGCGAGGGTATGCGCAGATGCCAAAATGCATCACGTATTTATCAGCTACGATAGTGTTTATCCTGAGAGAGCTGCGAAAATTAGAGGTGTTCCAAAAGCACTTGAAGCCGCTGAAAAGGCTATAAAATTAGCATTAAAATACGGTCATCTAGTCATTTGTACAGCTACAGTTCAAGAAGAGAATTTTGACGAATTAGAAGAAATTAAGAAAAAATTAGATTCGTTTGGTGCAATCCCATATTTTAGAGCTGTTATCAAACAACGAACTGCTGAGATAAATTGGAACGATATAGGACTGTCATATGAAAAATTTCGTCAATTTTATGATTTTAAATTTAAACATGTGGTTGATGCAATTAGAAAAGGTGAAGGATCATTTCTTAATAAAGTATACACATATGATATGGTCCCTTTCATGGAATGCCCCCGCAATGACACGGAACGAACAGCGTTAGAATGGGGTGTAGGTTGTCAAGCATGCCGTTCAGTCTCGGGCATCGATGTTAATGGTGATTTTTTCCCTTGCGATTATCCTTCTAATTTAACCTTGGGTAATGTATATGAACAAGATTTTGAAGAGATAATGGAATCTGAAATGTTTAAGGCAATCAGGGATCGAAAGGTTAAAGGTAAATGTTCAACTTGTCATCACCTTGATATGTGTGGTGGTGGTTGTAGAGTCCATGCTGAAAATGAAACTGGAGATTTCCTTGCAGCGCTTCCTTTTTGCTGGCATGAGGATGATCATACTCATGAAGAACTCGAATAAATGTGAAAATTATGGAATGGGAAAAAGATACAGAAAAGTTATTTGGCAGAATTACAGAACAAATGCCTCAAGGATTTCGACCTTCAGTTGAACCATTGATTATAAAAGCTGCTGAAAAACGATGTCTAGATCGAAACGGTGCATATATCAATGACGCTGATGTGATTACAGGAATATTTGACATTATTCCTGAAGCATTTAAACCTATCATGGTTGAAGATCTAAAATCATTAGATATAGATGTAGAACGCTACATTGAGCTCAAGGAAATTAAGGATAGATTAAAAGTATCATGGGAGAAACTTGAAAGAGGTTTTCATCCAGGAAACATCCATTTTGCCATGTATATTACAGATGTATGTAATCAAAAATGTATTCATTGTGCAGCAGATGATCAAATAGCTCGACCAGAATTATCAACCAAACAGTGGTGCCAGATAATCGAAAATGTTGAAACTGGTTTGCGAAACCAAGGTAGACATGCTTGTTTCGTATGGTTCGGTGGCGAACCTACTTTGCGAAAAGATATCGGTGAGATAATGAAATTTTGCAAAGAGAAGGATTACATTCATGCCTTAATTACCAATGGAGTCAGCTTTACAGAAGACTTCGCAAAAATGTGCAAGGAAAATAATATCAGCCATATATTTGTAAGTTTTGATAGTGCAGATCCTAAGAAAAACGATGAAATCCGTGGATTTTCCAATTCATTAGATTACGCTAAAAAGGCAATAGATTTATGTTTAAAATATGGGATTTTTGTGTGCTCGTCTATCACTATAATGAAGCATAATGTAAACGAGCTAGAAGAGCTCAAAACATTATCTGAAAAATGGGGTTCTCAACCATATTTTAGATGTGTCGTTAAACAGAATCGAGCTGCAGAATTCTGGGGCGAGATTGGGCTCAACACGGAAGAATATAAAAAGATGTACGATTTTAAATACAAACACGCAATTGAGACTATCAAACAAGGTAAGGCCGGTACACTACCTGCTTATGAAATTTATGATATGGTGCCATTTATGGAACAACCTAACAACGATAAGGAACTAGCCGCAATCGAATGGGGCGTAGGATGCTTAGCTTGTCGAACTATGATGGGTATTGGAATAGATGGGACAATATATCCTGCGGGATATCCTACAACATTGACACTTGGAAACGCCTTAGTAGATAGTTTTGAAGACATCTTAAATTCACAGCTTTACAAGGATATTCGGGATAGAAAGAAAATAAAAGGAAAGTGCGCCTCTTGTCATCATTTAGAATTCTGTGGTGGTGGGTGTCGTGTAACTGCAGAATATATTACTGGTGATTTCTTCGGATCCTTTCCATTTTGTTGGCATGAAAATGATCATGATCACGGTATAGTTGATAATCAAAAAGAACAAATAGAATTACTTGAAGAATAAAGAAAATCTAATCTAACTAAAAAAAATCAAATTAAAAAGGGAAACGAGTGCGCATATTAATATTTTCAGGGAGTCGGGAGATTGTTCATGTAATGGTTCCACCTATCGGTGAAGCATATTTAGCTTCTTATCTCCTTAGCAAGGGACACGAAGTAAAATTAATGGATTTGACTTTAAGTCATGACAGTAGAAGAGATATTGAGAAAGTAATAAACAATTTTAACCCTCATGTAATAGGTATTTCGATTCGTAATGTAGATTCAACGACTTATCCTGGAAATCTCTTTTTTTATCTACCAGTTAAAAATATTATTCAATATATCAAAAAAATTGCTGATCCAAAGACTCAAATAATTTTAGGTGGACCTGGGTTTTCTATCTTTTCAGAAGAAATTCTTAAGGATTTAAATCATAATATTGGAGTTGTTGGTGAAGGAGAATACGCATTTGCAGAAATTCTCAAGTATATTGAGAAAAGAGAGGACCCAAGAAAAATTGAGAAAGGAGTTTGTTTTTTAGATTCAAATGGCGTATACTATCAGAGACCACCGTGGTATGTTGATAATCTAGATGACCTTCCATTTCCAACACGAGATCTATTAGAAAACGATGCCTATCTTATAGATCCTATGAAAGTGAATGGTGCTACATGGGGGAATATTCAAACAAAGAGGGGATGTCCCATGAATTGCATTTATTGCAGTTATAGATATATTGAAGGCTCTACACCGCGTTTTCGATCTCCAGAAAATATCGCCAAAGAACTTGACCTAATGGTAAATAACTATGATATTAAAAATGTATTCATAGTTGATAGTCTTTTTAATTTAGATTACAATAATGTGAAAGAGATTTGTAAAGAAATTTTAAATCAAAAAATTGACGTGAAATTGGGTGCCAATTATGCCCCAAATAAAGATTTTATTGATCTCATGCCACTTATGAGACAAAGCGGAGTTGTACATTTAGCAACAGGTATTGAATCCTTATCAGATGAGATGCTGAGGAACATGAACAAGAAGAGAGCCACCGATGATGCTCTTTTAACCTCAAAAAAATGCGTCGAACTTGAAATAGAACAATTGATTCATATGATTGTTGGAGGTCCTGGAGAAACTCTCGAAACTGTTCAAGCATCCTTTGATCAGCTAGAAACTATAGAGAGCTTTAGAGGGAATTTGTGGCAGGGAGACGGAGATTTGATCGTATTTATTGGGATGAGAATATACCCACATACACCTTTACAGCTCATTGCAGAACAAGAGGGTGTAATACAGAAAGGAGAAAATTTGTTAAAACCAAGATTTTATGTTTCTCCAAAAATAAAAGAAGTGGAGTTATTTCAAATTGTTAGAAAGTACGGTGCAGCTAATCCAAGATGGATGATGCCGGGATTAGGATTCAATAATCCAGAAGGATTTGCTGAAATGAGCGATATTCAATTTGCTTTGTACCAAAAATAAAAAAATAATAAAAATAGAAAAAAGGTTAAGAAGAAAATGGAATGGCGACCAGAAGTAAAAGAACTTTATGATAATGTGGTTTTAAGAATGCCAGAAATGGTGAGACCCGTTATAAAACCTCAACTCTTCGAAAAAGCTGAGATTAAATGTGAAGAACGACAAGGAAAGATGGTAGGTGAAATGGATCTCATTGTAGCATTATTCGAAATAACACCAACTGCATTTCAACCTACAATGATTGAAGATCTTAAAGCTTTGAATGTTGAGTATAATAGGTATTTATCTAAGATAAAGGCAGACTTCAAATGCACGAACGATTTAGAACAGATGGTTAAAGATTTCGCAAAACTCTGCGATATCACTGAAGTTAACTTTAATGAAAATGAGACTCGGAAAGTTTTCAATGTATTCAAGAAATTTTTCATAGGAGCTCCCGTTTCAATCAGAACCACGACTAAACCGGTTGAGCGTAGAGATGTTGCACTCAGGTATGTAGAATTTTTTATGCCACATAATCCTGATCCTTATACTAAAGCTATTAGCGAGGGATTAATTGAAAAAGATGATCACCCGATCCATGAAATGATTCAAGAGACTATGGACACTTTTCAACTGATGGGTTATGGCGTCGATGTGGATGCTACTACGGGATTATCAAAAATATGGGTGTTTATCGTCCCGGGTTCAATTGAACCTATATTTTCAATGAAATCGGCTCCTGAAAGTATGAAAAAATATAGAGATCACTTAATTAAACACGATTTAACTGCTTTCAGCTTATTTGCTTTTGATTTTCTGCACAAAACTACGAATATCTATTTCATGTTAAAACAACCACCAAAGGCAACTTATGATAATTGTGTAGCACTTGTAGAAGACTTAGGATTTAAGTTAGCTGTAAAGGAAGCAATGGAAGGATGCACGAAAGCGGTGCATCTCAATTATACTTTTAGCTGGGATTCAGAAAAAATTGAGCGTTTCTGTTTTGGTATTGAAAGCGATGATCCGAAAGAAGTTCCAGTTCATCTTCACCCTTTAATGAAGAAATTTGTAGACGAAACACCGCTCCAAAGTGATTCGCGTAAATTTCTCTGGGGGGTTGCTTTCAATCACGAAGGGCTCTATTACAAAATTGAAAATGATTATAATGGGGCCATGATTGATTTCTTAGGTATGGGTTGTAAAGCGGGACTTGATACTTATAAATAGTACAATTCTATTTTTTCAAATTCAAATGAATAAACAAAAGAAAAATATAAAAAATTAGGTAGAAGAGGGAGAAAAATATTCAGTTAACTGTAGCAACAAATTGGGACTTTAATCTTATAGAGGAAATGGCCAAATATCCAGTAAGAGATTTTTATGGTGTTGGTAATTTTTCTATTGTAGGTCATGGCAGGCCTTCGTTCTTATTGAAAGAGGTAACGGAAGAAGAAATTGCTGAGTATATTAAACAAGTGCATAGTAAAAAAATGAAATTCTCATATTTACTAAATGCGCCTTGTATGAGCAATATGGAATATGATCCTACTTTCCATAGAAAATTAATAGAACATCTTCAGTGGATCAGCGATATAGGATCTGATTATGTTATTGTAACCATTCCATTCTTAATTCAAATTGTAAAAGAACAGTTCCCTAATTTGAAAATTCGAGTGTCTACAATATCTCATGTTAATAGTGTCAATCGAGCTAAATTCTATGAATCATTGGGTGCTGACGAAATAACTCCCAGTATAATGATTAATAGAGACTTTAAAACATTGGAAAAAATGCAAAAAGCTGTGAAGTGTAAAATTGTTCCTTTATTAACTGATGGATGTCTGTATCAATGTCCTTTTAGATATTACCATTATAATCTTTTAGGGCATTCGTCTCAAGGGGATCACCAACTAGGCGGTAACTATATAGATTCATGCATTCTCAATTGCAGTGCTATTAAGTTTTCAGATAAGACTGAAGTAATCAAAGCTCGGTGGATTCGCCCCGAAGATCTCTCACATTATGAAGAAATAGGAATTGACACTTTTAAAATTGCGGGGCGTCGAATGTCAACTGAATGGATCACGCGAGCAGTTAAAGCTTTTTCTTCACGAAAATATGAGGGTAATCTTGTTGATATCATTCAGGGTTTTACGATGTCAATAGGAATTGAAAATGATCCTCAAGCAAAATTTCAGCAAACTGTCGATAAAGAATCTAAATCGAAATTGATAATAGATAATACAAAACTGGATGGATTTATTGACTTCTTCAAGAAACAAGACTGTATTTCGATGTGCGATGAGTGTAATTACTGCGAAAACTGGGCTGAAAAAGTAGTCTTTCTTGATAAGGAACAAGCTCCTAAATATGTTGAGTCAATACAAGGTTATCTTGACGATTTAATAACAAGTCGTGAATTTGGGATTGATACTGCTAAACCTAAAGAAAAAAGAGAGGATGTTTTCAAGTGGGATTGCGAGACAGCACAAATATTTGGCAAATTAATACTACTATCACCCCCTCAATTTCAGCCCCTTGCTAAAGTGGTAATATCTTCCCTTGCTGAAGAAAAAGCGAAAAAAAGAGATTCGTCGATGGTTGAGAATGATGATATGGTTGAAGCGTTCCTTGAAGGAACACCAGAACCTTTTCAACCAGATATGAGAGAAGGCCTTAAAAAATATGGACTATGGAAAGAGGAACTGAAAAAATAAAGTAAAGGTAGAATAAGTCAAAGTTAGGAAAAAACATGATATATTTAAAAAATTCTATAATTTAAAACAAAAAAAAGGTGAAAAATAAAATGGAAACAAAAGAAGAATGGGAAGCGTATCTAACTCGCTTCATGAAAGCCTATAATGAGCTACCTGATTTAGCGCCCTTATTAGAGCCCATTGCGCCTTTAGTCTTTCAATACCTAATATCAGATAAACCAGAGATGAGTTATTGGCAATTTATTGATAAAGACAAAATGGATTGGGGGATGGGCGAATACTCTGGACCTGACGCGCCAAAAATCTTACATAAAACAGATTATGCAACAATCCAGAAGGTTAATTCCGGCGAATCTGATCCAATACAAGCTACAATGGCGGGAACATATGTTGTCGAAGGAGACGTTACAAAACTTATGGCATGTGCTCCAATCTTACCATTAAATGCTAAAGCTCATGAAAAAGCTATGCAATAATAAATATTTTTTCTTTTTTTTTACTAAACCATCCGTAAAATGCTTCTAAAACTTAGCAGTTATTGGACTCCCATTTCTTAAAATATCTTGACATATTCATATCTAGTGCAAATATTTTAAATTTGACAAGTATATAATAATACATGTAAGTACACTAAAATTATTGATTAAAAACAATTTAGAGTGAGATTATGTTTTGTCCAAATTGTGGTGAAAAGTTAGAAACTCCTAACCAAAGGTTTTGTGCCAGTTGTGGAAGTGAAATCCAAACCATTATTGCTCCTGAGATTTCCCAAGAACCCCAAGTATCAGTCGAGAAAACTCCAGCGCCCCCACCGGCTCCT
This sequence comes from Promethearchaeota archaeon, assembly GCA_013375475.1. Classification (GTDB taxonomy): domain Archaea; phylum Asgardarchaeota; class Lokiarchaeia; order Sigyniarchaeales; family SOKP01; genus SOKP01. The sequence continues at coordinate 14,014 of JABXKD010000026.1, read as the reverse complement.
GCAGTTCCTGTTTACGACGCAAAACCAATTAAATCAAAAGGTACAGGGCCCTATTCAAGAAAATCCCTAGTCTTCGCTTTAATCTGGCCAATCTTTTTTATAATCGGTTTTTATATTGGATTTATTTTTACCATATTTCGTAGATTTACATATTCACCTTATATACCAAGAAATCCTGGATTATGGATAATACCCTTTGTGCTACATGTTATAGCCTTAATCTTTAGCATTGTTTCTAGAATAAACAGCAGTAAAGCTCGTAAATTTGAGGGTGAAAACGGACTCCAAAAAGCTGGTAGCATTATAAGCGTGTTTGGCATCGTTTTAAACATCATTTTTCTCGTCATAGTCCCCATTATGATGGTAACATCTTTATTCATTATACCTTATTACGATCCATTTCTTTAAGGTTTCAGTTAATAATGTTTAAAGGAAAAATAAATGAATAAAAAGTATTGAAAAAATAATAATTAGAGAAATTGGAGTGTGAGAATATGTTTTGTCCAAATTGTGGAGAAAAGTTAGAAACCCCCAATCAAAGGTTTTGTGCGGGTTGCGGAAGCGAAATCCAAACTACGGCGTCTCCCGAGATTTCTTCTCAACCCGTTGAGGAAGTTCAAGTACCTTCGCCGCCAGCACCTCCGCCAGTAAGTACAGTTCCCGTTTATGATTCAAAACCAGTTAAAGCACAAGGATTGGGGACCTACTCAAAAAAGTGTTTTTACTTCTCTCTTGTATCTATCGGTTTTTTTGTTGCTGGTTTTGTATTTGGGGGTACGATTTTACTCAGATTTATTTTGCCATTATACTTTTTCCCCTTCTTCGGTGGAGGAATTATAATGTGGATAATCGCTATCGTACTTCATCTTGTGGGCTTCATATTCGGCATACTTTCAAGGGTGAATAGTAGTAAAGCTAGAAGCCTTGAAGCGAGTCATGCTCTTGAGAAAGTAGGAAGTGTGTTTGGGGAGTTTGGAATTATCTTAAATGTTCTACCTATGGCAATACTTCCTATATTTATTGTGTTAGGAGTTATTGCTCCTATTATTCCATATTACTACTGAGTTTCTAATTAAAAAGGATTTGAAGGAACACTAAGAAACTTAATCGTTTCTTTTTTTTTAAAAATTTAATTAATACTAAGACAAAAAAACTAGAACTTAATACACCCAATCAATTAAAGAAGAACAACTTTTTCCTTGAGCATTTTTTAATCTCCCTATTATTCGGAAGGTAGCTCCTTTGTAACCACACTCTGGACATTTTTTTCCCGAAACCAACTCTACAATGTCATCAACTAAGACCGCTTGATTTACTGAACCATTAACGCCATATGGAGTAAGAACTTCTAAAAGTCCTTCTTCTCCATCATTAACAGGTTCCATGTCTTCAAGGTCCCTTACAATTATTCGAGTAGTATCAGGACAGTGCAGTAAAAAGTCTTGATATTTTTCGGACCAGTGTCCTCCAAATAGTGTTGGTCCCTCTGTAAACGCATAAATGTCCCTGATATCTTTTGGTTTAATGTTAAACACTTTTTCGTAGGATTCAATGAATCTACTTTTATCTACCTCGCCCATCTTTGCTTCGCCTTTAACACCATCCCAACCACCGCCACCACAACCAACAATAGATTTCCCATCAAGATCATAAAACACTTTTTCGTTTAGCAATCTCTTCTCAAACATATTGTTCATTAAGAGCGGACTTCCACCAAACAAAATCTTACTAACCTCGATATTATTCCAATGTCCAGTGTTTAAAATTTTTTTGATCATTTTCAACATTTTAGAAACATCTAAAATGAAGCCTCCTTTTACTGAAAATGTTGATATTATTGCCCATAATGTCTTTAAAATTTTCATTTTTACCAAATATTCCTCATGGGCATAAAATTCCCAGGGTTTATTCATGCAAGCCGTAAAATACCGCGTTTTATCAACGTATTCAAACCCTTTAGCACTCCGTTTTGTCATTAACGACATAAATAAACGATCTGGTGAAAAATTAAACACGATACCTCTCTTCGAACCAATTTTTAGTTTTTCAAAATCAAAAAATTCAGTGAAAACTTTTATTGAATTGTATTGAATTTGATCAAAATCTTCTAATGTTCGCGGAACTATCGAAGGATCACCTGTAGTAGAAGATGAACACGAAAAGAGAGCTATATTCTGAAGAGGCACTTTTGCTAGGCTTAAAGATCGATTTCTTGATTTCTTATACGTCTCTGTGGGAATATACGGGATTGATGCCAAATCGTTTATCGAGATTTCGTTAGGAATTGTAAAATCGAACTTTTTAAATATCTTCTCTTTATAGTACTCACAATTATTATAGGATAAGCTAATTTGTTTTAACATCTCTTTGCAAAATTCTTCGTCCGGGTAATCGCGGGGTTTAAAGTCAAAATACTTTGTGTTTAATTCTTCTGGTAGAAATTCATGAAATTTAAGGAACATAATAGTTTCCTCTAAAAAATAATTAAAATGTATATTCTAATAACATTGATAAGTATATAAATATAAAATAAAGAAATAATAAAAAATTATTACATTTTAGATAAAGCTAATATTTCTGATTCTTCGCGTTCTAATAGCATTGGTGTTTTTTCCCAGCTTATTTCTTTAGGGAGTCTAAATTGCCGTAAAAACATATAAAGATGAATAAAACCACTTATTAGAAAATAGAATATAAGACTGTAATGTTTATCGCAATATTTTCTAATAGCATTAAATATGAAACCAAACTGAAAAAATAGACAAGACAGGGTCCAAATGAGTAGATAATGTTCTCCAATTAGAAATTGAAATATCGCAAACGCAATTTCTATTGGGGCCCAAGTATCCATATTTGCTAGAACCATCATTGTCATATTTCTTGCGATTATTAATTTTTTGCCATCTTTATATTCGCTCTTCATAGCCATTAACTGAGGCATGTCAAATATAAATCCCGCAAGCCAACGAGTACGTTGTTTTACTAAAATCTCCCAGCTACTCGGGACATATTCATAAACCTTTGCTTTAGGAGAAAATCGGATTTGTACGCCATCTAGATTTAAAAGCACAGAAAGATAGAGATCCTCCGTCATAGAATCTTCGTTAAATCCTCCGTATTTCTCAAGATATTTTGTTCTCACTGCAAAGTTACGCCCAAACGAATAAGCAGAAGATCCGAGTCTATTTTTAACTTCAAAGAGCAAACCCCCGCCAGAAACCATACCATAATCCAAAAAAATTCCCCTGGTGAGCTTATTTTCCTTCCAGTTTTTCACTAAAACGGGGCCGATAACAGCTTCAGTGGTCTCTTTATGAAATGGAGATATCAAATTTTTAAGAGTATTAGATTGTAAAATGCATCCCGAATCGTAAAGAAGCACTATATCATTTTTTACGTGCTCTAAACCGTAATTAAGCGCGGGAGGTTTTCCTTTTTTGGGTAAGAGTTTTGATAAAACGCTAATATCAATTTCACTATGATCTTTAGAAAAATTATTTGAATACTCCGTGCTATCATCTGTTGAGCCACTAGTTATTACTATTATTTGGATTTTTTCTTTAGGATAATCTGAATCAACAATGGATTCCAAGGTTCTTTCTAGTAATACCTTCTCATTTTTGGAAGCAATTAGAATACTAATGTTCTCATAGTGTTCTATTTTTGGTTTATAACCACTCCCAAAGGATGCGGTGAAATGTACTCCATAATAAAGAACAAGCACAAATAACATAAATAACCCAATTAGTGGAAATATGAACCACCAATAAGTTAATGGAGCGCTTAAAAATGTATCAATTGATGTTTTTATTCCTGAAGTCCAAAAAGGAGGAAAATATATGTAGATTAAGACAAAAAAGACTACCCAAATAGAACCGTATAATAAATATCTATATAGTTTCATTTTTTTCTCAGCTCTTCTTTACAAATTATTACTCATTACTTTCAGATTCGAGCTTCCTTAGGTTTTTCCATATGTACTTGCCAAATAGGACTATCGAAAGGATCATAATGATTAATAGACTAATTTGATAAATGATCATAGTCCAAGTGACCGTCCATAAGTGAGAAGCATTCCAAAGCGTAGCGGAAGGATTAATTAAATTAGTCAGGAACACTGTAAAGCTCGAAGCACCATACATTGTGAAAAAAGTAGTGTTGACTAGCACTCGTGTTATTCTCTCACCTACAAACGGTTTTGTTTCATGTAAACCCAAACCCTCGTGCCTTGCTCTCATATATTCATAAATAAATATAAGGAAAATATTTGTCCAAGCCATCCAGGTAAAATCGAGTCCGTAAGAAGGTAAGATTAACAAGCTTGTTGGAACGAAACACGCTAGTATTAAAATATCACTTACTCGGTCTATTATATTATCCAACCAAGCTCCAGTCTTGGATTTGATATCTAACAATCTCGCTATTGCTCCGTCGATCCCATCACTAATACCTGTGTAAAGCACTAAAAGCGCTAGAAGGAAAAACCAAGATCCATAAAACGGTTGTTCTGTCATCAAATCAAGAGTATGACCTGCACCCGCCATTATGACACCCCAAAATATAAATAACGACAAAATTAATCCCATAATGGATATTTTATTCGGACTTAAGCCCAATTTTATAAAGAGTTTTGCTCCTCCATATGTTATAGGCATATAGATTTTTCCTGCTGGATCTTTACTCATTTTTGCAAATTGTTCGTCTACTTTTGAAGCTTGTCCGTGATCCTTAAGCCAATCTTTTATGAATTCATCAAGGGTCATAAATTCTCTTTTTTGTTTCTCCTTAAAAATTCCGGTAATGAAAATAAGTATCAGAAGTACCAGTAACACTAAGGGAAATACTAATGTGAATAAAATTTCTGTCATCTTGATCGCCTAAGTTGTAAAATCTATTTTTTTATTAAATAATATAAAAAGATAATTGTCTATTTTTTTATTAAATTTTATAAAAAGATAATTGTAATTAGAATTTAGTCTATTTTAAATTTATTAAATTATAATCTCTTAACTTGTTGATTTCGTGAGCAAGTAATCTTATCGAATTTTAAGTCTTCTTAATTAGTTTAATTTTGAAAATCGGTCTCCTAAAAAGATATATAGTTGGGAATGAATTAAACAAATATTGGTGAATGTATAAATGTCAATTTCTGATTTTGATTTAAAGTGGATTAAATTCACAAAAAGCCTTCGAACTGTAGGAATTCTATTAATATTTGTCATAATTCCGTATTTAGCCTTAGTGATAATTCCTATTCATTTTATTTTCGCGATGGTTTCACTTAGAGATCTCAAAAATATAAATCGCGAACTGAATGACGGCTATCTTAATAGTTTTTATTCCAAATATTTAACCGCAAGTATTTTTAAATTGATTGGTTCAATTTTAGTTCATATTGGAGCAGCGATGACAGCTATTTTTAGTCCTCAATTCTTTCCTTATTCTTTTTATGGATTATTCTCAACGACAGTCTTAATATTTATTATTGGATTTGTCATTATGATTATTGGTAGTGGCGTTGAAGTAGGTGCTTGGGATAATTTAAAACTTTTTATTCACTATAACGAATCAAGCTTCCCAGAAAGAATCAATTTCGATACTACTGCTAAGGTAGAGAATTTACGAGGGGGAGCTTTATCATGGGCTCTTGGTTTCTTAGTAATAACTATCATAATAGGATGGATCCTCCAGCTAGTAGGATATTTTGGTTTGAACAGCGTTGCAGAAAGATTGATTAAATCTGAACCTTTCGCTCCTGTAACTCAATACCATCAACCAACATCTATCCCTACTCAAGAGCAACAACCTGTAGGTGAAATTGAATTTTGTCCTATGTGTGGAGCTAGTGTAGCAGAAGGAGCTAGCTATTGCGCTAATTGTGGAGTAAAAATTGTATATTAAATTTTTTTGATTTTTTTTTTTAACATATTATATACTTTTATACGCATCATTAATTGATGAACAACCACCACATCTCACACATCCAGCTTTACTTTTCAAAGGATTTACTCCGTATTCCTTCATTAGTTTAGCTGCTTTACTATAAATCTCTACCATTACGTTAGGATTTGTAGTAGGTAGATCTTTTCTTCCTGGAATAGAACGCACTGGTGTAATAAATGGTATCACTCCTAAAGAAATTACCTTTTCGGTCCCTAAGATAAAATCATCAGGACTTTCGCCAAAACCCGTCAAAACATAAGAAGAAACTTGATTTTTACCGAAGACTTCAAGTGCGCGTTCCCAATTTTTTACATATAAATCATATGGCATACGAGATTTACCGGGAGTAATTATCTCTCGTATGTGTTGATCGAGAACTTCAAGATGAATTCCTATGGTATCCGCGCCAGCATCTTTTAACTCGTTTATATAAGATAGATCCTCTAATGGCTCGATTTGTATATGTAAAGGAAGGTTAGGGTATTTATTTTTTACTCCTTTTAATAGTTCAATGTAGCGATTCGCACCTTTATCAATTGACTCATCTGTGCCACTCGTAAGAGTCATATGGCTACATCTCCCTTCTTTTTTCGCAGCAGCAATTACTTCAGTCATCTGGGTATGATTCTTCTCTTCTATAGTAGAATCGTTCTCTAAACTTAACTCGATACCGCAAAATTTACATCCTTCACCGCATCCCTGATACACACATTTTTGATAAATAGTACTTGATAAGCAGTCTATTCCGTGGACCAAAGCAATTTTTTTCATTGGAATACCATCGGTAGTTTTGTATTCAGGACTGTAATAATTTGGGTTTTGGACCAATTTCAGTTTACTATGCTCAATTTTATTTTGGTTATCGTAAATCTTAAAATATCCATCAATATTTTCTTTTACTACAAAGTCTGACTTTTGAGGGTCGTTCCAAAGAGCCGCGTTGACTATCGCGTGGTTTTCAAAAAGAAAGTATCTCCCTCCTAATGGTCCCGCACCTCCTTTACGGCCGTACGATATCTCGATCCCTTGGTTTCTATAGTGATTAATTAAATTTTCGTCTAAATATAATCCCTTACACAATATCTCAGTTTTCTTTACAAAAGCAGTATACTTATCGAGCATAATCTCGCTTTTTGTTGTTAAAATGGTAATTTTAATAAAATTTTTTAACTATTCTTCATAGTTTGAATTTAATAACCATTTATAATTTTATTTCTTATTGAATGTAAATGGAAAGTTAAAAAAGTGATTCAAATATGGCTCATAAAAGACCGTGGCACTGTTATTCTAAGTGGAACAGAAGACCTTATCAGCATAAGCGTAGTGCTAATCATAGGAGAGAATATGCTCGTGGAGGGGCTCAAAGTAAAATAGTACGCTTCTGGGGTGGAAACAAGGATGTACCTTGGGAAGATTGGGAATTGGTGATCGGTTTAAAGGTTGATAACCAAATTCAAATATCATCTAATACGCTTGAAGCAATTCGTATAACAATAAACAGTTCATTACAAAATAAATTAGGTAGGACGAATTATCGTTTTCGAGTAAGACCAAAACCTTTCCAAAAATATCGGGAAAATAGAATGTTAGCGTTTGCAGGAGCTGATCGTGTACAATCAGGAATGAGGAATTCCTTTGGTAGATCAACTGGAGTCTGTGCGCGGGTGCGAGCAGGATCGATCGTTTGTGATGTTGGAACTAGTTTGAAGAATTTACCTGTCGTTAGAGATAGATTAAGGATTGCTTCTATGAAAATCTCGAGTCACTGTTCTATAGTAGTCATTAAGTATAAAACCCCTGAATTATTTAAACAATCCGGATTACCTCTTTATAACGATAAAAAACGAAGAGAAATTCCACTGTTTGAGTTTGTCGTTGCGTGAATTGCTCTAAAATTATCTTTTATCTATCTATTTTTAGTATCTTATTCCTCAATCTCCAAAGATATTATAAAATTCTAAGATTATGATATATTAAGATTATGACTTTAAAGATAGGATTAATGGGAGCAGGCGCTTTTGGGACTATACACCTTGAGGGATTTTCGAAAAATCCAAATTGCCAATTAGTAGCAATCGCATCCAGAACCGAAGAGCATGCGAAAGCTGCATCTGAGAAGTTTAATGTCCCAAAAGTGTATGTTGGTATTGATAGCTGGGAAAAAATGCTCGATAACGAAGAATTAGATGTTGTTAGCATTTGTACTCCTAATTATTTACACGCTCCAATAATATTGAAAGCTCTCGAGAGAAATTGCCACATAATATGTGAGAAACCCATAGCAATTTCAAGAGAAGAATTACATCAAATTGAATCGAAACTAACCTCTAAGGATTTAATTTTTTTTACTTCGTTCCAGAAGCGATACAATCCGTTTTTTAGGTTATTAAAAGCTGTTATAGAGGATGGAATTCTTGGTAAAATCACTTTAGCAAGGTATTACTTTAGTCATTTTGGACCTTATAAATCGTGGAACGCTATTTCTGAAGAAAAATGGTTTTTTGATTCCAATAAAGCAGGTGGAGGGGTGTTGTTAGATCTTGGGGTGCACTGTATTGATATACTACGATTTTTATTAGGAGATTACGACTATGTTGACGGAATAAATGCTAATTCCTCTTGTATAAATATGGAAGACGAGGATAATTGTAATGTTCTTTTTCGATTTAAGAATGACGCGTTAGGGCTTATCAGCGTTTCCTATTGTAATGAACCCTCAGAAACGATAGATCTCTTTGGAACTAAGGGTTTCATAAAAGTGGATTTAAATGGAGGGAATCCTATCTCGTTTGGTCCAAAGAACTTGAAAAGTAATACATCCGTTGAAGAGTTGTTAGCATTTAAACCGATTTATGAATCTGCTCAAAACAAGTTGATTGATCACTTTATACATTGTGTTCTAACTAAAAAACAAGCAAATCCTAGCTTTACTGATGGAAAAAAAGCAGTAGAATTTGTTTTAGAAGCTTACGCTCTCAAGAAAAAGCGCTAAAATTTAAAAAATAAACATCAAATTTTTAACGAGTATATCTCTCCTATTTATTATAAGAAATGCATGAAAGGTGAAAGAAGTACTTTGAAAGATTTGCACGCGTTTTTTAATCCAGAAAGCGTTCTTATAATTGGAGTTTCTCGACAAGCTCTTTCTTTTAGCTTCACCGTCTTGAAAAACTTGTTAGAGATTTTTTACAAGGGAAGGCTTTACATTTTAAATCCTAATGCAAACGATATTTTAGGTGTAAAATCGTACCATTCGTTTGAAGAATTACCTGAAATTCCAGAATTGGCTGTAATCGTTTTAGGTAACGATATTCTTGAAATTGTCGAAAAATTAGGTCAACTTGGTGTTAAATATGTTGCAATACAAACGGAATTAAAACCAGGGACCAATATTAACGATTTAACTCTTAAATTGCACGAAACTTGCATCAAATATAATATTACTTATTTAGGCCCTTCGATGTTGGGTATCATCAATTTTAGCGATAACTTTACAACTTCGATAATTCCCGTCCGACAACATATAATGCGAGGGAACAAAGATGTAAAGGAAGGAATAAGCTTTATAGCTCAATCTGGAGGGTTAGCAGGAGCAATGGGTTGGTGGACGCCTTCACAAAGATTACCAATATCGAAAGTCATACATTTAGGTAGGGGGTTCCACATAAATGAAGCTGATGTGTTAGAATATTTCTTACACGACGATACTACTAAAGTTATTTCACTGTTTATCAGAGACATTACAAAAGAGTTAATAGAAGCGGTACGGAAAGTCAGTTCCGAAAAACCGATATTATTTTATTATGTCGGAAAAGACGACGTTCAAGAGAATGAACTGAAGAAAGCCGGTGGAATAGCTGTGTTAAATTATATTGAACTTTTCGAAATTGCAAAAATATTTTTATGGTGTCCAGAACCTAAAGGAATCAATTTAGGCATAATTGGACCTAGTTCAGGCGCAATTCATTTAATTATAAAGGAAATGAGAAATCAAAATTTAGCGCTTGCCAAACCTAGCGAAATTTCAAGAGAAATAATAGAAGATAAAGTTGGAGGATCCACTTGTGAATTTGGGAACCCCGTAGATTATTGGCCTCCAGAAAAATTTGTTGGAATTAAAATATGTGGTATCTACAACACAGCATCAGAAATCTTGCTAAAGGATAAAGCTGTTGATGGATTAATTTTAGCCTTAGAGTTTTTTACTGAAATCGAATTTGATTTTAATATTTATTCTCCTCTTATTAAGAATTATCCAAATAAACCAATAATCACCATTCTAATTCAAGCAGAGCGCGAAGGAGCAAAACGAGTTACCAAGTCCGCAACAGAGTTGAAAATTCCCGTATTTGAAAACGAAATAGAACGCGCAGTTCGCGGTTATAGACTTTTATACGATTACTACTCAAAAATTAAAAAAAAGTAAGTAAGAATAACTTAAAAGATATCTTGTAGCTCTTTAGGAATTATATCAGCTTCATCCATTAAAGATATAGCATATATTTGTTCGCCACAGGTGCATTCTTTCGCTACAAATAAGTAAAATTTGAACTTATTTTTCCATTCGCATACATGAACAGTTTCAATTTTCGCGATTTCCCCACAAACACAATAAATCGCAGTATCAGTAGGATAATTAGGTATAATGCTACTGAACTCGATATCTGGTTCAGAAAAATCAGAATCAGTTAACATTTTGTTGATTTTCTCAGCAAGATTATCCTTTAAACTTGGAAGAAAACTCGTAATAATTCCATCTTTGCCCTTCATTTCGGTTAAGACGATGAAGTTTTTCTCAGGTGTTTCATCTCTCTTCTTCTCTGCAAATACAGGCTGGTTGTATTGTTGCTGTAAGGTTTTAGGAATAGGGAAAGGTTCGATACCTTCTGGATATTCAAATGTGACAAAATATTCTGTTAAACCTTTCATTTGCCTCTGGTTAATTACATTAAAATCCTCATAATCTCTATGGAAGAGAGAGAACTTAATTAATTCCAAAGGCACCTTTAGTTCTATAAGATTTGATCTAACATTAGCTAAAACTTCACTCACATAGCTCTTTATAACCAAAATGTCCTCTCGATTTATAGTATAAACTTCATTTCGATTTTCTTCTTTAAATCGATACCATTTTTTAGTAACGGAGCTCCTTAGAAATTGAGGGATAATACATAAAACACATAAAAAGGGTAGCATAAACGATGTGTCAGTTATTATTCCTGTAACTTGAAGGATAATAAATACTATAAAAACACCTACTAAAGCGCCTGTCATAATAAAATTTAGATTTCGGAACTTTTTTTCTACTGACTTATTCATTCCTTTACTAATCGCTATCTCTTCAGTTCTGGTTTTTATCCTTTCAACTGCTTCAAGAATTTTCTTATCTTCAAATCCTTTTTTAATGAGTTTGTCTTCTTCCCCGGTAGAAGCAAATTTATCCATTCTTTCCTTTATCTTTTCCTTATATTGGCCTATAGCTCGATCTTTAAATGCAAAATCTAAAGGTTCTTCTGTTATATAATCTAAGAATTTAACTACTGCTAATTTATCTTCAATGTTTTTAAGATCATCTGGCTGAATATTTAACGCTTGTTGTAATACTTGGCTCTGTGTTTTTCTGGTAGGTCTAAGGCGTCTTGACTTCTTTTCTGATTCTTCAATTCCTTCAGAGTTATCGCTATTTTCTTTCTCGGTTTCGTTCATTTTATTTTCAATAATTTCATACGTTTATTAATTGAGTAATAATTAAGATAACATAATTAACTTTTTGATTATAATACATATAACAAACTACTCTCTTTACCCTCAAAAAGTGATTTTAATAACTAAGTTTCAATATACAAATTATGAGTAAAACAATAACTCTTCGAACAGAAGTATTACTTGAAGGACTGTTATTCCCCGAAAGTCCAAGATGGCACGACGGTAAGCTATGGTTTGCTGACATGGTATCATGTAAAGTATTCACAGTTGATTTAAATGGATATAAGGAGACAATACTCGAAAGAAATACCTCAGTTTCCGGTCTAGGTTGGCTTCCTGACAACAGATTATTGGTAGTTTCAATGGTAGATAACTGCTTATTGAGACTTGATACTAGCGGAGTTAACATTGTTGCAGATTTAAATAAGTTCGGGATAGTTTGGAGCAACGATATGGTAGTAGATAAAAAAGGACGAGCATATATCGGAAATTTTGGATTCGATTATGTTAATGGAGAACCTTTTAAACCAACTAAACTCATACTCGTAAATCCGAATGGTGAAGCGAGAGTCGTAGCTAATAAAATGGCTTTTCCAAATGGAACTGTCATTACTCCAGACGATAAGACTCTCATAATAGCTGAAACTTATGCTGCTCGATTGACGGCATTTGATATTTCGGATGAAGGTTCGCTTTCAAACCGTAGAGTTTGGGCTAACCTTAAATCTTTGGCTCCGGATGGTATTTGTTTAGACGCAGAAGGAGGCGTGTGGGTTGCTGCACCCGGAAGTGGAAAAGTTGTCCGTGTTCTAGAGGGAGGTCAGATTACGCATGTAGTAAAAGTAGAAAATGACGCCTACGCTTGCATGCTAGGTGGTCCGGATCGCAAAACTCTTTTTGTAGCAACATCAAAGGATACAAGAGACGCTGGTAGGATTGAATTCGTTGAAGTCGATATTCCTGGGGCTGGACTTCCCTAAATCCAACTAACAAAATAAAGTACAATTAAAAAAAATAGTGAAAAAAAATATCCCATAAGATTTTCCTATTATTTTAGTGCTATTGGTTTAAGCGACATTTTCTACCCGAATAACTTCAGGTACGAATTGTTTGATAGCTCGTTCGATTCCAAATTGTAGGGTTTGTTGTGCATGTGCACATCCAGCGCAGTGACCTTGTAATCTTACTTTAACAATACCATCGTCTGTAATGTCCACTAATTCAACATCGCCGCCGTCCATTTGAAGTTGGGGTCGAATTTTTTCTAGAACTTCCTTAACTTTTTCTTTATCAACCATTTTAATCATTTATAGTAATTTTTTAATCTTAATATAATTAAATTGTTTAATCTATATAAAACCCAGCGCTTTAAAATATGAATGTTCCTCACCAAACGTTTAATTCTAAATAACAATTTCATGAAATTTTCTATAAAAAAAATGACGATGGTTCAATTTATTAAAATTAACCTAAAAACTCTTATTTCTCAGATCTTTAGATAATCCCAAAGAAAGAATAAATTGAATAGTGTATAATATAATGGACACTAACGATTTTGTAAAAGATTTAAACGACGCTCAAGAATTAATGAGAAATGAAAAATATCAAGCAGCTTTAGTTATATTAGGTAGATTGAAAGAAGCTGATAAAGTAGGAGATTTTGATTATAATCTCACCCATAAACTCTATCAATTGATTTCAAATTCACAGTCGCTTTACAATCAACAAAAAGTTTTAAGGGCTATTAAGATCATTTCTCAAGAACAAAAATCGATATCCTTTCTTGATTTAAAAGAATTTGTAAAAAAGAAAGAAAAAGTAGAAATAGACATGCAAATTTTAAGAAGAGAAGTTGAAATTCTTATCCTCAGGTCATTGATAGAGTGCAAGATAGAAGGAAACAAGATAGTCTTTTGAGCTGTATCAAACTCCACAGGAACAGCTATAGTAAAAAAAATTTTTAAAGATATAATAAATTTTTAGCCTAAAATCTTTAAAGCATCTCTAGCACTGACAAGGACTTCAAATTTCCCTTCTACACTTTCATGGTCTAAAAAAGGTCTGAACATTTTTGAGATCTCAACAACGGCATCATCTCCATGTCCTTTTTCAGTATATATAATATTATAATGTTTTATACCTTTTTTTCCTTCACCTGTTTGGAAAGTTAACCATTTTTTTACATAAGATGGTGGTTTACCCATATTTTTCACAAGTTCTACAAGTTCTCTTGCTTTTGAAGATGGATACCAAAGAATAAAATTAACAATCAAATTTGGATCAACTACCGATTTTGTAAAAGATTTAAACGACGCTCAAGAATTAATGAGAAATGAAAAATATCAAGCAGCTTTAGTTATATTAG
>JABXKD010000269.1 GCA_013375475.1 Promethearchaeota archaeon | reverse complement strand
TAAAGATGTTCTAAATATTCAATTAATTCTTCATATTCAGGTAAATTTTCACTCAATATAATATTTTTCTCTTTTGTTTCTTCAACTAATTGTGTTCTGTTTTTATCACGTAAATCAATTAATTTTTTATTATCTTTTTTATTATCTTTTTTAACAACAATAGCAATATTTAAAAGAGCTTGTTGCGAGTTTGTAGTTTTCTCTTGTTTTGCTAATTTTATTATTTTATCCTGCGATACATCTTTAATATATAGAGGATTATCATTTTCTTGTATTAATTTATAAAGTTTATTATATTGTAACCGATAATTTTTTTTTGTTGATTCGCTTTTATCTTTAATATCGTTCATTAACTTATCATATTCGGGATTAGACATTTTTTTATATATTATATAAATATTATTTTTTAAATCAATTTTTCCTAAAATAAATAATTATTTTTCCTAAAATAAACAATTATTTTTCTTTTTTTTTCTTGTTCCAGTTTTTAAATATCAATTGATGAGGGGTAATCA
>JABXKD010000268.1 GCA_013375475.1 Promethearchaeota archaeon | reverse complement strand
TTTGGGAAAATCTTGGAGTTAGTTATGACGACAAGATAAATAGAATAACTTATGAGGAAGTTATAGATGATACAAGACCTATACAAAGCAAAAAGGTCCTTGGAGTTGAAGTGGGAACAGGAGCATCTAGATAATAATAGATATACTCTTGAGATGGTTAGAATTGACGATAAAGTCAAAGAAATCATCACAAAGATCAAGCTAGAAGAAGCTCAGATCGCCCATAGACAGAACACAATTGAAGGTTCTGCTCCAGAAGTTTCAGTAGCTACTTAATAAAAAGCTACATCGTTGGAAAAATCCAATCCACACTACGGGATCTCTTGCACTCTACTTAAAACTGTTGTATAAAAACCACACTATATATTTTTTAAAAAAATACAGACGCGTATAGTCGACGGCCTAAAGACTGTATTTATTAATTAGGAGGATAAAATTATGGCAAGAACTACATTTTCAGGACCAATCGTAGCTGGTAAAGAAGAAACAACTACATCAAAAGGCTCTGACGGAGA
>JABXKD010000267.1 GCA_013375475.1 Promethearchaeota archaeon | reverse complement strand
AACTCATTCCCAGGTGGATATCAGTCTGGGGTCTTATTGGAGCTATAATGTATTTAGCGTCTGGCCTGTTGGTGATGTTCGGCCTTATCACGTCGACGATCAGCGACGTTTTACAGCTCCCCATATTTTTGCAAGAAATGGTTATGGCGGTATGGCTGATCGGGAAAGGATTCAATCCATCTGCAATCGCATCCGGGTCTATAAAACAGATATAAATGAAAGAAAATGACAAAATCAAAATGTGAAATTGAAGGAAAACTTATGAAAGCGATTGTATGCACAAAATACGGACCACCGGAAGTTCTTCAACTCAAAGAGGTGGAAAAACCTATTCCTAAGGACAATGAAGTACTAGTAAAAATTCATGCGGCAGCGGTAACAGTCTCGGACTGTATAGTTCGAAGTGGCAAAGTAAATATCTTGCTATGGATCCCCATGCGCATATTTGTTGGTTTTAGAAGACCAAGAAAACCTATACTGGGGTTAGAGTTAGCCGGACAAATTGAAGCAATAGGC
>JABXKD010000266.1 GCA_013375475.1 Promethearchaeota archaeon | reverse complement strand
ATGCGGATATGTCAGGTGAAGAATATTTAATATACATGGCACAATTAGGAGGTTTACAAAAGCAACAAGCCAGAATAAAAGCTCAAGAATTATTGGATTATTTTGATCTTTTTGAATTTCGAAAGAAAGAAATTGGAACATATTCAGGGGGGATGAAACAGAAGGTTGGTATTGCTGGAGCATTGATTCATGATCCTAAAGTCTTAATACTCGATGAACCTACAGCTAATTTAGATCCACTAGGAAGAGCAGATGTAATACAAAAAATTATAAGCTTGTCTGATAGAGTAAGCGTTTTTGTTTCAAGTCATATTTTATCTGAAATTGAACAAATGTGCGAAGATGTGACTATGATTGATCAAGGCAAAATAGTTATTTCAGATACTATCAGAAACATTAAAAAGGGTTTTATAAGCAATCTCTTTATCTTAGACACCAATATGAATGAAAAATTTCTGAAACAATTAAAGGACAAAGAATATGTTACAAGTATTCGAATTGATGAGATAGATGGAAAAATTCATAT
>JABXKD010000265.1 GCA_013375475.1 Promethearchaeota archaeon | reverse complement strand
CATCGAAGGATTTTTCATTGATAATTTCTTTTCTTTTGCGGATTCCATATTCCCTACACCTTATGCATTTACAAGTTTCATCTAATTCTCTTAATCTTTCTTGTACTAATTGTCTTAAATTGCTATTTTTACATCCAGCTTCAATTAAGGTAGCGGGGATATCCCTCATAATTCTTTGAATTCTAACATAAGGTGGAAGATTTGATTTGACCTTTGCGATTAAATCTATTAATTCATTATCCGAATAAGGAGAATACTTGCCTTGTTTCCACCAATTATACAATTCAGTTCCGTTGATAACTAATGTTGGATAAATTTTTAACATATCTGGACGATAATTAGGGTTAGAAAATAATTCATCGAATAATTCTATATCTTGAGAATAATTAGAACCTGGCAGATTGGGCATGATATGAGCATTTATCTTTAAACCCGCATCTTTAGCAATCCTGATTGCTTCTATGCTGTCTTTAGTAGTGTGAGCTCTCTTTACTAATTTATATATCTTATCATATATTGTTTGGATC
>JABXKD010000264.1 GCA_013375475.1 Promethearchaeota archaeon | reverse complement strand
ATAAAAAGGCTTAAAGTTTAAAGAACATTATTTTTTATTATACAGTATGTACCTGTTAAAAAAATTTCAGTTCACTATTTTTTACTATTTTAAAATATATATACTTGTCTTCTCTAACATAAAATTGTTCTTTTAAAATTAGAAAAACATAATTACTATTTTAATAATTATTCCGTTCTTTAGATTAAAAATAAAAAAGCCCTTCAGCAAAGGCCAAAGGGCTAATATTTATCTACAAATAGTGGAGGCTATTAGACGATTTTCGCGACTTCTGTATCAATGATGAAACTGAAAAGATTTATAAAAAGTTAGAAGAAGTAATTAATACTTGATATTATCATTAATTTCCAAAAATCCTTCGAAAAGCTAGAAAAAGTTACCAAATTATTGACCTGGTACACCTGTCTCTATTATTTATTATTATGTGCTAAATCTACTCGGCTAAAAAATCAGCTATCATTTTTAAGACATGCTGATATTTTTCAGAAGACAGTATACACATATGTCCACTTCCTCTCATCAAATATGTT
>JABXKD010000263.1 GCA_013375475.1 Promethearchaeota archaeon | reverse complement strand
TCGGAGAAGAGAATGATGAGGCCTAGATCTGTGAGCGTGAAGGATGTGCATGAGGCGAGGGGTGTGATCCCGAGGAACATTGCTCTCCTTTCCTTCGCTTTATGCATCCTGTGGTTCACATAGCCCGTGTTTAATTATCATATTAAACTGATAGTGTCGAGTATTTCAGGTCCAACGGGAGTTCGAATCTCCCCCGGGCTACCATTTTCTCTGGTTGTGACCGCCCGCGCGCGCCCCTAAGTGAAACGGTTAAGAAGCTACTAGACGAGTCAGAATCGAGACCTTGCGATTAATCCTACCATCATGTTATGGATTAACGAATTGGCTTTTTCCACCATCCAGTACTGCCATCACCTTTCCCTTTTCACCCAGATATTTTTGAAGAACCGCAGCCATATCATATTTCACATCACCGAAGGCCCCGAAGAAAGGGGAGGTGGGAGATACTTCAATTAGGCCCTCGATTAACGGATAGCCTTTCCCCCCATTATTGTAATCAACTTTCAACCTGAGAGCATTGATATCATTCAC
>JABXKD010000262.1 GCA_013375475.1 Promethearchaeota archaeon | reverse complement strand
GGACCATCTTTACATACCAATAAACCAAGAGGATCCATGACGCATAAACCACAGAGACCGCACCCGCATCTCATGATTCTTTCAAGGCTTGCTTGCAATTCAATATTATTTTTCTCACATATTTGAAAAACTTTATACATCATAATCTCAGGACCGCAAGTATAAGCTATAATATTCTTAAGTTCCTCTTTCGGTTGATCTTTTATTTTCTTTTCAAAATTATCTGAAGCAAATCCTTCTAAACCATAACTTCCGTCGTCGGTACAGAAAAAAACCTCAGATTCACCCTCGCATAAATTGTGAAATTCGTCCACATAAATCAAATCGCCTTCAATTTTAGCGCCCTCAATTACAGAGAATTTACGATTAGATTTTTTCAGTTCTGAGGCGAGGAATTTAAGAGGAGCCATGCCAATACCTCCTCCAATTAAAAATATATTCTGTGAATCATCCTTAGGGAGAGTAAAATGATTACCCAAGGGTCCTCTAACTCCAATATAATCTCCTATTCTTAGGTTATGTAATGCCTCT
>JABXKD010000261.1 GCA_013375475.1 Promethearchaeota archaeon | reverse complement strand
TGAGGTGAGGTGAGCTCACTCCTGGTGTATGTTGGTGTAATTGTTTATCGAGTTGATGAATATTTAGCATGGGGACGTGACTTTGAAAAAATACATTTTATGAATAATCCAAAAAAAATAAAAATTATTTTATTTATAATTTTTTACTCATTAATTGATACAAGGATAAAGCATGGGACAAGGATCAGCTTCTACTAAGTGTATACCAAAAAAAAATTATCCCAAAAAAAAAATAAATTATTATTATAAAATATAGAGACTAATAAAAAGTAAATTATTATTTATGTTTATATATAAATAAATATTATAACCTAATTTTATATATTTATGGTTTGTGATAGTTCAAAAAAAATTTATGAAAATGCGTTTAAAAGATTAGTTAAGCATGGTTTCAATCAACAAATGACAATTGAAGAAATAAAAGAAATATTAATAAGTTTTAAAATAAAAAATGCAACTAAAAACAATTATTTAAAAAGTTTAGTTTATAATCATAAAATAAATAATATTACTTTATCTGATAAATTACTTG
>JABXKD010000260.1 GCA_013375475.1 Promethearchaeota archaeon | reverse complement strand
TATCGTTATACAATCTTCTATTGTTTAAATACTCAGGGCTTTCATAAATTGGTCTGTCAATATCTTCTGTCCTATCTAACTCTAAACTTGATATAGTGTCAGGAGTATAATTTATATCTTCATCTAATACGGTGTTATATATTTTTAAACTTACATCTCTAAGCTCTGGATAGTATTCTGACCATTTATTTGTCATCCATTGAACTGCGTCTAAATTAACTGCTGCCGCTCTGTCCTCAACTTCTTGAATAGTGTTAGCACCTTTTAATAATTTATCATAAACCTGCTGATATAATTCCGCCTGCTTACCTCTAGTATTTAATGTTTTAGCTGCTCTTTTTAAATTATCTATTGATTGTTTTATTAATCTTTTTTGAATTAAAAAATTAAACATTTTAGAATGAAATAAAGTATGTTTTGAATTATTTTGAAATAATTTTAAATTAGATATTTTATTATTTTTACGATTTCTATCTCTATGATGAATTCTCTCTTTTTTAGTTAAATATCTTCCTAAATATTTTTCCATTACT
>JABXKD010000025.1 GCA_013375475.1 Promethearchaeota archaeon | reverse complement strand
ATTTTAAAATTTCATTAATCTTTTCTAGTCTTATTTTTCGCGAAATGCTGTTTTTCACAGGATTTAAATTCCCATACGGACTCTTATAGTCTGTAAAACACTATTTTTGTTCTAAAAAATGTAAAAACGATTGGATCTTTAATCCAAGCAATCCTCGAATGGTTGATCTAAAAACTTCGGCATAATTTCATTAACTTTTTTAGACTTAAATCGTAATTTTTCTAAGTTTGTTAAATTTCATAAAATAGCAAAAATTAAGCTAAACAATATATCCTACTTTAAAAAATCTGGATTCTCATATTCTGGATTAGGGTATTTATAAAAACCTTGACCAGTCTTGCTCCCGAGATGCCCTTTATCAATGAAATTAGTTTTAAGATACTCATATATTGCTTTTGCTTGTTTATCCCCCGATTTTAGGACATATTGTTCTAGTAACTCAAATCCTACATCTAAACCTATACTATCTATAATCCCAAAGATTCCAATTCCCATATTCATAGTGCTCATCCAAGATTTATCTATTTGTCGAGGAGTAGCAACTCCATTTACTACTAATTCAAGCGCTTTCATTCTCAATACCACGAATAGTGAATTAGTTATATAACCCGATTGCTCTTTATCTAGAACGATTGGTAACATTCCAATTTTCCTGCTAAATTCAATTGTCAAATCAAGGAATTCTTTTGCCGTGCCAGGGTGTCCCATGATATCTGCAGTTTTAGTAACATATACAGGGGTATTGAAGTGAAGGGCTAAAAACCTTTCAGGACGCCCTGTGCTTTTAGCTAACCGCGATGGTAAAAGCAAGGAAGTATTTGTAGTAAATATCGTATGTTTGGGGCATAGTTCATTAAATCTCTCAAATATTTCTCTTTTTAAAGAAACTATTTCTGGTATAGACTCTGAAAGCAAATCTACATCTTTTGCTGCATCTGCGGGATCGTTTGTTGTATATATTCTCTTCAGCATCTGATCAGCTTCTTCCCTGCTAATTACATCTTCGCTTACAATCAAATTCGTTCGCTTTTGTATGTCATCCCACACTATATCGTTTTTCGCAGGATTTCTTATAAAGATGTTCACATAGTATCCATGAATTGCTGATTGAATACCAATTTGGACTCCCATAGTCCCTGATCCTACTATTAAAACGCGTTTTATATCATCTATCTTCATAATTTTCTTTTGTTTTTTATTTTCTTGATAATTATCTTTACTTGACACTGAATGAAAAAAAGTTATCTTTCTAACGCCCTAATAATCTAATGAATCGTGTTTTCTGTTCATCTGTCATCCTAGTAAAAACGGGTACGCCATATTCTGTGTGGGGAAAATCCCTAAGCTCAGGAGAATGCTTAAGTCGTCTAGCGGTAACATTATGAAGGCCCTCACCTGCAATCCCTACGAGTGCTTCTCCAATACCAGGTGGCCATACTGGTTTACTATTAAACGGATTTGTTTTTCTCCCTTTTCCTACCATGGCCAAGTCATTGTTTAATATTTCTTCATCATTCATTCGCTTTCCCTGGCCCTTAAGATCGTAGATAAAGGATGAGGCGTGTGCTATTAGTGCCCACTCTATAGTGACATGAAATCCAGGATGTTTTAGACATTCGATCGGTAATGATGCTCCTCCGCTGACCTTTCCGTTGTGGATCATGAAATGCCACCCTACTCTATCTCGTCCAGCTAAGAGACGTTCTGGTAAATGTGTATATTCCTCGCTAAATCCCCATACGTATTTACTAAGATCTAATTCAGCTTGGTTAATGAGTTTCACACCTGTTTTAGCAGCAAATTGACACCACTCTAAAGAACCGAACTCCCACTTCTCAAGATCATTCATATTTTATATCCTCAAAAATTAATTTAATGGTTAAATCTTCTGTTTTTTCTACTATTTTATAATTGATTTGTGTAAAATAAAAATTTTAGGTTTCAACATTGCCACTGAGATTCGATTAAATTTCATATTTGATATAAACTCTTTAAATGCACATCGTAAATTTAAAATTGCTAAAATAACTTACTTACCTATAAATCAAATCGAGGATTGAAATGACTTTTAATTATATAATGCCGATTGATGCGAAAGATGTCTCCTTGGAAATGGTTGGTGGGAAAGGAAAGTCTTTAGCAAGGATGGCATCTGCAGGAATGCCAGTGCCGGAAGGTTTTTACCTGACGACAGCAGCATATAAGGATTTTGTAGAAAAGAATGATTTACAGAAAACAATTATAAATCTAGCTAAGCCGGAAATCATTGGTAGGACATTATCGTTCGAATCAGCTGCAAAGCGCATTCAAGAACTAATAAAGGAAGCGGAGATGTTAAATGAGATAGAAAATCAAGTACGACAAGCATATGGATTACTAGATGGACAAGATCCCCCAGTAGCCGTGCGTTCTTCAGCCAATGCTGAGGACCTGCCAGATTTATCCTTCGCTGGACAACAGGATACTTATTTGAATGTTCGTGGTGATGAAGCACTAATAAAAGCGATACGCGATTGTTGGGCATCACTTTGGACACCACGAGCGATCAGCTACCGACACCAAATGGGGATCGAACAAGATGTAGTCGCTATGGCTGTAGTGGTTCAAATTATGGTACCATCAGACGTATCGGGTATATTATTTACAGCTAATCCAGTTAACGGTGAAAGATCAGAATTCATAATAAATTCGAGTTTTGGTCTAGGTGAAGCTGTAGTGGGAGGACAAGTGACGCCAGATACCTATGTAGTAGATCGGAAAACTAAAAATGTAAAGGAGAGAATTATTGGCCCAAAAGCACAGAAAATTGTTTACCGTGGCAATCAAGGAACAGAATTGCAAGATGTCTCTGAAAAAGAGCGTAACAAATCGTCTTTGTCAGAAGAATTACTGAAAGAATTATCATCAACTGCACTTGAAGTAGAAAATCTCTTTAACGGAGTTCCACAAGATATCGAATGGGCTATATCTGATGAAAAACTATGGATGCTACAATCTCGTCCTATCACGAATCTTCCACCTCAACCTATAGAGGTTATTTGGGAACCAACTCCACCAGCACGGATTCTTGCGCGTCGTCAAATCGTAGAGAATATCCCTGATCCTTGTAGTCCGTTATTTGATGAGCTCTATCTAACTGAAGGTCTGGAATCTCCTGCAAAAGGACAGAAGCGGAAAAGTTTCTTTGTTGGCGCTGGTCCTATGTTTGTAACAGTAAATGGTTATGCTTATCAACGTTTTGATTTTCCACAAGTTGTTGACATACAGAATGAAATTGACAAAGCTGAGACAGAAGAAGAAAAGGAAAAGGTGATCTCCAGGATTTGGCAACAATGGGATGATTTATATGCGAAAATGAGAGACAAAAGTGATTCCGCAATGGAACAGCATGATTTGGAATTGTTCTTGTCGGAGCTATCATCTGAGGATTTAAAGGCATTTAATGAATGGGCTAAAGAAACTGATTTTAAAGATTTAGCTCATGATGTGACAATGCCTAACAGTAGAAATCCAACTTATACCGCTTTTAATAAAACCCAGACTAATGAGAATCAGATTAAAGGGTGGAAGGAAAAAGCGATGCCCGATCTTCTAGCTACGGTGGAAGAATGGCAAAAATTTGATTACAAAACAGCTTTAGATGAAGAATTATTGAGAGGAATTATTGAATTGGCTACTGCTGGAGGAAGATACTGGTCATCAAACGCGTCGCACACTTTCGGTGTTGCAAAATCTACAGACGACCAGTTGCAAGCATTTTTACGAGAAACATTACCAGATCACAATTTCATCAGTGGTCACTTCCTTAGTGGATTTAAATCAAAAACTTTAGAAGCCAATGAGGATATGTATAAGATTGCCAAACTGATCCAAGCAGATAACGAACTTTTTGAGTTGATGGTTACAACTCCGCCTAAACAAATGATGAATGCTCTACAAAATCACCCAAACAGCGGTCCAGTAGTTAAAGCTATTGAGGAATATCTCGAGATTTATGGGCACCTAGGTTATAGCTTGGATTTTGTTGAACCACTTCCAATTGAAGATCCTTCCGGACTTCTTATAAGCTTGAAAACCATGATAACTGCCAAGGATTACAACCCAAATAAACATCAAATCGATGCTGCGGGAAAACGTGAACAGGCAATGCAGAAGATAGAACCACTTCTTGACGGATTGCAGTATTGGCAGTTTCGTTATCGGCATTGGTTTACTCATCGATTTTATTTCATCCGTGAGGAAGTTATGTTTTACCTAACCAGTGGTTGGCCAACTCTTCGACTATTAGCTCGGGAACTTGGGATGCGTCTTGTAGATATTGGTTCAATAAACATTCCTGATGATGTTTTTTACCTTGATACAGAAGAATTAACTAGAGCTATAAACGCTCGTAAAGAGAACAGTGCAATAAAAGAATATAAACAATTAACTGCAGAACGTCGAGAGTTGAGAGAAGCACGCAAACGTTTACACCCCCCAGGGACTATTCCAGAAATCGCAAGTAATAATCCCGGTGTAGCATTTAAAGAAACACAAGTAAAGAACGATCCAAATAGTGATATTTTGAAAGGTATTCCAGTCAGTCCTGGAACGGTCACTAGTCCAGCCAGCTTAATTAAATCCCCAGCAGAGTTCGAAAAAATGCAGCCTGATTCTATACTGGTTTGCCCCATGACCAACCCTGCATGGACGCCACTATTCGCACATGCAACCGGCTTAGTTACAGATATGGGTGGTATTCTTGGACATGGATCCATCGTCGCGAGGGAATACGGCATCCCAGCCGTTGTAGGGACCGGAACTAGTACTCAACGCACTAAACATGGTCAGACGATCAAGGTTGATGGTGATGCCGGAACTGTCGAGTTAATTCTAGATGAATAATTACAGATCTTAACATAAAAATTATAGGAGCATCAAATTTTTACCAATTTTTGTTCACGGTTTTCGTACACACATAAATGAGTTAAACCCCATTTTTTCACTTTTTCTAAAGTTTCCTCAAACATATATCCAACTTCTTCGGGTTTGTGAGCATCGGAGCCTAACAATAATGGAATTTTGCGTTGGATTATTTCCTTTATAATTTTATCATCAGGAAACTGATTATCAAGACTTTTTCGACTTGCTGATGTATTAATCTCAATAGCCATTCCCTTATTTTTAATATTATCCAACAAATCTAAGAGTTTTTGCCATATATTTTGGGAATAAATAGGCTTATTCGGGCGATACATCATACGATAATAGTCAAAATGAGCTATCACATCAAAAAAAGTAGTATCTACCAGTTTTATTAATTTATTTAAGTATTCTAGAATGATTTTATCTTTACCATATTTTCCAAAAATTTCAGAGGCTAAACTTGGATCCAATAAGATTAGAGGGGAATCATGCCATTTTATATCATGAATCCCACCAAGTATATAATCTATATCATCCATAAAAGGTTCAAGAACCTCCTTTTGTAGAGATAACGCCCCTCCTGGAGTATAAAAACCAACCTCTGTGGATATGCGAATGTCTATTTTATTCTTGTATTTTTCTTTAAGTCCTTTTATTTCTTTAATATACCTAGGAAATTCCTCAACTTCCATTGATGCTATTTTAAGTGTTTCTCTTAATTCTGGATCTTGATTTACCGCTCTTATTGGAAAATGATCTGCAATCCCTATTTCATTGAGATTCTTAACGATTGCAGATTTTACATAATCCTCAATTTCTCCTAGCCCATGCCCACACCGTCTAGAATGTGTATGATAATCTCTTAATTTCATTTCTTGAACTGATTTTTAAAATTTCTTGTTATCTAACTTGATTGATATACATTGAAATTGATGGAAAAAACTTAAAGTTGTTTAAACGACTCGAAAAAGTTTAGTAAATAAGGAACTTAAATGACTAATAAATTTATAATTAAACAAGGGAGGAAAAATTCCTTAAAAAACGAGCTTTAATGATATAAAGTTTTAAATAGATACGTAATTTCATCGGAAAACAGATAAAATCTCTTCTTGAATTTCCTCGAATAGCTCTGGGTTAGATTTAATACCGCTAAATATGATCTCTTCGGCACCAGCATCGATATATTTTTGAATTCGATCATTGATAAATGATACCGAACCGTATAAGCCCCATTCTCCACGATGTTTGCGGAGTTGGGCAGCTTTTCCCTCATCATTCTCAATTCGTAATGGGATAGCCAATGTTTTTTTGATTTCAGATGGATCACGACCTAATTCTTCACAATGACGCTCAATAACTTCCAACTTATGTCTAAACATTTCAGGTGACCCATGGCCAAAGTTAGCCATGTCACCAAATCGAGCGAGCGTACGTAGTGTCCTTTTCTCCCCACTTCCACCAACCATGATTGGTATATATGGTTTCTGCGTACAACCTGGTGAGAAATATGCATTTTTAAGCTTGTAATAATGACCGTTATAATTAATTGGGCCCTCAGTTGTAAATAGCATTTTGATCAACTCAACTGCTTCTTCTAAACGATCACATCTTTCCTTAACACCTGGAAACACCCAGCCGAATGCTTTATGTTCTTGTTGAAACCATCCTGCACCAATACCAAGAATAAGTCGACCATTAGAGATTTGATCAACAGTAGCAGCCATTTTAGCAAGTAAAGCAGGATTTCGATAGGTATTACCTGACACAAGTATACCTAATCGTAAACGATTAGTGACAGCAGCAGTAGCTGCGATTAATGACCAGCTCTCTAAAGCAGACTCAGATTCTAAAGATAACGTTGGATAGGGAGGTAGAAAATGATCTGAGAACCAGAGACTGTGCCATGTTCCGGTTTCTATATACTTAATCGCTGAAAGCGATTCTTCCCATGTATTAAAATAATTTAATAATTGCGTTCCAAAGTGCAAGCAAATTCCTCTCAGTATTTTATTAGTTATTTATTGAAAATATAGATTTAAGTATTAAGTTGATTAAATAATTTTTTAATTTGATTTAATAATAAGTCTATGTGATAGAGTTGTGCTTCAATAAGGTTTTATGAGTTTAATATATTCTGGAAAGAAGAATAAAATTCTCCTTATTTATTTCTAAGGTTGCTTTTTTACCCTACTTCACTGGAAAATTCAGATATTGTTTGTCAATCGTAAACTCTCGAATAATGGTTAATCACTTATCGATTCTTATTGGGTTCTCGACTCAAAAGTTCGTTTCTTCTCTCCTATATTTATTCAAAGTTTAAATAGTAATTCAATTAAAAGATTAATATGTTGAGTAAAATAAAAAGAGTTTTTCTTTGTTTCATTTTTAGTCCATCGAGGGAGGAAAAATGCCTGCAGTAAAATCGTTAGATGGTCCCGTAGCAGTAACTGGTGCTTCAGGTTATATTGGCTCTCATGTGGTAGTCGCGTTAATGAAACATGGTTACAACGTACATGCTTGTATAACTGATTTAAACAATCCAGAAAAGACCGACCACCTTCTAAAACTCAATCAGTGTGATTATTCGGGCCAACTAGATTTATTTTCAGCTAATTTACTCGAAGAGGGCAGTTATGATATACCATTCACTGATTGTATTGCTGTATTACACGCGGCTACACCGATGGGTTATGGCGGTGCCAATACCCCCCACCAAGTATACGATGGCATGTTGAATGGTACCAAGAACATTCTTAATTCGGTAAAGAAAGTAGGAACAGTAAAAAGGTTTGTTTATACTAGTTCTTTTGCTGCCATTCATCATCCCATGCCATCAGGATATATATTTACAGAGAAAGATTGGGCTACAGACAATCGTGATAATGACCCGAGTTGGAGTCACAATAGAATCGACGAGGATGGCGTGATGGCTTATAACATGGCTAAAATTGAGACTGAACTAATGTGTTATGATTTTGCAGAAAAAGATGGGCGTTTTGATGTCATTTCTGCTTGCCCAAACTCTGTTCTAGGTCCAGTACTCAGCAAAGTACACAATAGTGTAGGCTCTTGGCAATGGTGTATTGGCCAAATGTTAATGAGAGTAACCTGCAAGCGTGCTTGGAATTATTTGTGGAATATTGTTGATGTTCGGGATGTCGGAGAATCACAGGTGCTTATGATTGAGAGTAAAGTTAGTAAGAATAGATCGCGATATCAATTATGTGCCACAGACGAGTCGGGTGAAATAAATGTTTTACAGCTTCAAGCACTCTTACTAAAGTTGTTCCCTAAAGTAAATGTAGGTGGACCACCAGATGAGATCCACGCAATCATCAATAAATATGGTAACGTTTATCAAACACCTCTTGCTCATTGTGATAAAGCTCGTAAAGAACTTGGTTTAGAGACTCATTCTGTAGAGGACACTCTGCGTGAAACTGGGCAAACTATGATTGACCTCGGTCTGGTTAAACCAAATTGGAAATAAGATTTCAAATATTTTCCGGGCTTTGGTGGTGGTGGGACATCATTAATCCCAGGATTCGATTTTTGATTTATTTTGGTAAAAAATTCATTCTCATAAATAATACTTTTTTTTTAATAATTTTTTTTAGAAATCAATTCATTAAATGCACATCATTAATTTAAAAAACCGAATAATAAATATAGGGGAGAAAAGATGGAAAAAACCAAAATCATTGATGCAAAAGCTGGTAAAATTCAAGGAATTAAAGAAGAGGGTATAGAGATATTTAAAGGAATACCTTACACTGAAAGAATTGTAGGAGATTTACGTTTTAAACCCCCCATTCCTGCGAAGCGATTTCCAGGAGTATTTTTAGCAACGGAATTTGGACCTGTTTGTCCTCAAATTATCTCCCCAAAATTGATAAATCATCCGTATCCGCAAAGTGAACCCGATTGTCTTACCTTAAATATTTGGACACCTTCCAGTGATAAGGATAAACGTCCAGTAATGGTCTGGATCCACGGTGGTGGATTAAGAAGCCATGACGCACGTTCATATGACGGTAAATTCCTAGTTAAAAGAGGTAATGTGGTAATAGTTTCATTAAACTACAGATTAAACGCTTTGGGCTTTTCTTTTATACCCGGTATCGTTACCGCCCCGTTAGGATTACTTGATCAGATTACAGCTTTGAAGTGGGTTCGTGATAATATCGAAAATTTCGGTGGGGATCCGAATAACGTTACTATATTCGGGGAGTCAGCTGGAGGTTGGTCAGTCTCAACTTTATTAGCAATGCCCGAAGCTAAGGGTCTTTTCCATCGTGCGATAGCTCAAAGTGGAGGTTGCAATGCTGCGGGCTTTAGCGCTTCTGAAGGCGAAGATATAAGCGAACGTGTATTTTTAGAATTGGGGATTCAAAAAGGTGATATCGAGGCACTTCGCAAAATTTCCGCTTACGAACTCGTTAATGCTGAATCAAAAGTCTGGGAAGAAAAATTAAAAGAAAAGCATTGGCCCCTTACAACTCCTCCCTACATAGATGGGGAATATATTCTCGAACACCCTCTGGACTTGATTTGTAAGGGCGCTGCAAAAGAGGTTGATCTGCTAGTAGGGACAAATTTAAATGAATCCTCATCAATGAAACCGGATGAATATGATAATTTCAAGGAAGTTAGTGAAAGCGGGATGCAGAATTGGATAAAACTTGTTATGAAAACTCTTGGTAAAGGTGAAGATAAAGCAGTAAGCTTAATAAATGCATATAGAGAAACGAGGAAAGATAAAGGTTTACTCTCCGCCCAAAAGGTCCTCGATGCCTTTTTAACCGATTTTGAATTTCACATTTCTGCCATTCGAACAGCCGAGGCTCAATCTGTGCAAAATCCTAACGTTTACATGTATTTATTTACATGGCCCTCCTCGTTTATGGATGGAATGTTTGGTTCCTTTCACACCTTAGAAATACCATTCGTGTTTGGCATGTTGGATGATCCATTTTGGAGTATCCTTTTGGAGACGAGTGAGGAAGCGAAGAAATTCAGTGAAAAAATGATGGACTCATGGATCACGTTTGCTCGAACGGGAAATCCTTCTCACAGTGGCATACCAGAATGGCCTAAATACAATATAGAGAAACGGAGTACAATGCTCTTAGGCAAGGAGACAAAAGTAGTAGATGATCCTTACGGAAAAGAAAGGATAGCATGGGATGGAATTATGTAAAAAAAAGACATCAAATCCTTACTAATTTTTGTTCACGTTTCTCATATTCGCATAAATGAGATAAACCTAATTTTCTTACTTTTTCTATAATATCTTCAAACATGTATCCAACATAATCAGGTTTATGAGCATCTGAACCTAATAGTAAAGGTATATCACGTTGAATCATTTCTTTAACAATTTCATCATGTGGATGTTGACTCCCAAGCCCTTTAAGAATTCCTGAGGTATTAATCTCAATAGCCATTCCCTTATTTTTAATCTTGTCTAATAAATCCAAGAGCTTTTGCCATGTGTCTTGGGAATATTGGGGATTATTCGGATGAAAAAAAATACGATAAAAATCAATGTGAGCAATTACATCAAAAAAATCAGTATCTACCAGCCTTGATAATTTGTTTACATATTCTAAAATGATCTTATCTTCACCGTACTCTCTCAGGATACCCTCGTCGGGACGTATAGGGATTACAGGAGATTCATGCCATTTTATATTATGTACTGCCCCAATTATATAATCCATGTCATCAATAAAAGGTTTAAGAACCTCCTTTTGTCGAGATAACGCGTTTCCTGGAGTGTAAAAACCAACTTCTGTGGATATTCGAACTCTTATTTTATCCTTATATTTTTCTTTTAGTCCTTTTATTTCTTTAATATATTTTGGGAATTCCTCAACTTCCATCGACGCTTTTTTAAATAACTTTGCTACTTGTGGATCATCAAATACCGCTCTTAAGGGAAAATGATCTGAAATTCCTATTTCATTGAGATTCTTTTCAATCGCAACTTTTATATAGTCCTCAATTTCGCCTAATGCATGTCCACATCGTCTATGATGTGTATGATAATCCCCTAATCTCATTTTATTTATGAACCAATTTTAAAAAAATCTCGTTATAATTGATAATTAATTATATTAGAAAAAATTGTTGAATTCGTGAGGAAAATGGATTTTCCTATCCAATCAGAAGAGATTAAAATTAGGAAGGATAATAATAAATATGAGCTCTAAAGAAAAATATAAACCAACTTGGAATTCCCTAAAAAAGCATAAAAATCCAGAATGGCTTGATGATGCTAAATATGGTATCTATTACCATTGGGGAATTTATTCCGTCCCGGCATTCGGGCCAAAAACGGCCAAAAACGGATCTTGGTATGGTCATGCCATGTATCAAAAGGGGACTCCCCAATTTAAACATCATACAAAAACTTATGGTCATCCCTCGGAATTCGGATACAAGGATTTTATACCCTTATTCACAGCAAATAAATTTAATCCCGATGATTGGGCAAAACTCTTTAAGCAAGTAGGAGCTAAATTTGCGGGGCCAGTTTGTATACACCATGACGGCTTTGCGATGTGGGATAGTAAGGTGACGAAATGGAATGCTGCTCAAATGGGCCCCAAAAGAGATACTGTTGGTGAGATGGAAAAAGCAATCAGAAGACAAGGTTTGAAATTCATGGTGGCGTTTCATCACGCCGAGAACCACTGGTTTTTCCCTCACTGGAACAAAGATTATGATACATCAAACCCGGAATATTCGGGATTATATGGACCAATCCACGATGAAGATTCAAAAATTAACTTACAATGGAGATGGATTCATCAAGCTAAACCAAGCAAGGAATATCTTGATAATTGGAAAGCAAAAGTTATTGAGGTTTTAGATAATTATAAGCCTGATCTCATATGGTTTGACTTTGGATTGGGGAAGCTTCCTGATAAATACAAGAGAGAAATGCTTGCATATTATTTCAATAAAGCTGAAGAGTGGGGAAAGGAAGTTGCCGTAACTTACAAACTACGTAATTTACCCCCTAACATTGGAATTCTAGATTTTGAATTGGGTAGGGCTGAAAATTTAACAAATTATAAATGGATAACCGATTCATCAGTTGACGACCAAGGAGCATGGTCCTATGTAAAAGAGGCAGGATACAAATCAGGAGACACGCTTGTTCATAATTTAGTAGATCGGGTATCTAAAAATGGGTCTCTTCTGCTGAATTTTGGACCGAAAGCAAACGGTGAAATTCCTGATCCCGCGAAAAATTGCCTTCTTCAAATAGGAAAATGGCTTGAAGTTAATGGAGAAGCAATTTATAACACAACTCCATGGTTTACCGCTGGTGAGGGGAAAACAAAACTTGCGAGAGGAGGAATGTTCAGCGAATACGCAGAAGTAAAGTATACTGCTAAGGATATCAGATTTACAGTGAAGGATAACGCAATTTATGCCATTACCCTTGGATGGCCTGGCGAGGAATTCAAAATTAAGACCTTGAGGAAATCTTATAGAAAAATTTTACGACAGGGAGAAGCAAAGTCTTATTACATAATGGATGAATCGGACATTAGATCCATTAAGATGTTAGGCGTTGATAAAGAATTGGAATGGGAACTAACGGAATTTGGTCTTAAAATAAAGACTCCAAATGAAAAACCTTGCAACCACGCATATGTTTTCAAAATTTCAAGATTGAATTAAATTAGGGAAGCAAAAATTTGCTTATTTTTTATCTTAATAATCTTCATCGATCATAGCTCTTTTTGAGTAGAGCCATTACATCATCTGCGGTTGCCACTTTTGCATGATTTTCATAATCGGGTAGTTTAAAAGTATCTTTCCCAATTACTTTTAATGTACTTTTAGGCACATTTTTATCCTTGAAACTCATCCACATTCCGATTTCTCTTAAGAAATTATCCATCTCATCACATGCTTTTTCTGCAGCTACCTTATCTGGTTCATCCTTTAAGGCAGGATTGAATAGTCTCCCTACATCTGCATATTTTTTAATCTTATGCTTCCAAGTCCAGCGATTTATTTCAGGATACACTAAAGCCAATGCTTCACCGTGATGGATGTGGGAAGCATTACCCCCTATGGCCATTCCTATACCATGTGGTAGTGTTACGCCTGCATTAGAAATGGATAGTCCCCCAAGAGTATTTGCCCAATGAAGAGCTTCCCTTGCTTCACGGTTTTCACTATTCTTCATTGCTATTGGTAAATTCTTAATAACTAGTCTCATACTCTCCAAAGCATGCATATCTACATATTCACTAGCACTCGTGTGAGAAGTATAACTTTCAAATGAGTGGCAAAAAGCGTCCCAACCTGTTGCAGCTGTGATATGAGCAGACATTGTTTTAGTTAACTCTGGATCAATTATGGCAACATTTGGGCATAATAATTTGTCTGCTAGGGCGTATTTCAAATGTATGGCAGGATTTGTTATTACTGAAACCGGGGTTACCTCCGTTCCGGTTCCTGCGGTTGTGGTCACTGCTATAATTGGTAATAATTTATCTTCTATCGATTTTCCATCTATTACACGATATTCCCATGCCTCACCTTCGTGAGTGACTCCTACTGAAATGGCTTTTGCTACATCAATAGACGAGCCCCCTCCTACGCCTAGAATTACATCCACATCATTTTTTTTAGCTATTTCCGTACCAAAGTTTACCATATCAGTCGTCGGATTAGTAGAAACACCATTGAAACGTATAACACTGATCCCCTTGTCTTGACACAGTTTTGTTATTTTTTCTCTAATGGGTTCTAAACTTTTACCAGACCCTGTTACCATTAAACATTTCTTTCCATATTGAGATAATATTTCTCCAATTTCTTCAACCCTACCCCATCCAAATCTAATATCAGTAGGATTATAATAATCAAAACTTTTCATTTCTTCCACCTATTCTTTGTTTACATCAATAAAAATTTTCATTACTTTATCTTTTTTATCATCAATATATTTATACGCTCTATCATAATCCTTGAATGGGAAATGCATCGTCATTAATGAGTCGAGGATGATTTTTTTATTATCTACAAGCTCAATCGCTTTAATGTAATCATCAGCTTGGTACATCAAACTACCAATCAATATAAGCTCACGATCTTGCACCAATCCTAAATCAATGGAAGGTTTTTGTCCAAAAACACCAACAATTATAATATCTGACCCCTTTCTTGCGTTTCCAATTGCAGCGTCTATAGTTTCATTGATACCAACACATTCGATTATTAAATCTGCTTTATCTGGCCCAAATACATTCACAATCTCTTCAGACAAATTTTGTTTTGTTGGATTTATGGTAAAGTTAATCCCAACCTCTTTTGCGATTCCCAATCGAAAATCACTTAAATCCGTAATCATAACTGCTTTAGCCCCAAGAGCTTTTGCAGCTTGTCCTACTAGATTTCCGATTGGACCTGCTCCAAGTACTAGAATATTAAACTCTGAAATATCACCACCTCTTGATACGGCATGCACTGCTACTGCACATGGCTCAATCATTGCACCTTGTTCATATGTCATATTTTCCGGGAGTTTAATGACCTTTTCAGCATCGATAGCAAAAAATTCTGAACCTGCACCAGTGGTTTGGAAACCCATTACTTTTAGATCATCGCAAATGTGATTCATTCCGTGAGTACATGGATAACATTGATTGCAAACTTCTTGAGGTAAAATCGTCACTTTATCGCCTGGTTTAAGATTCTTTACATTTAACCCAATTTTTTCAATTTTCCCAGAGACTTCATGACCTTGGGTAATAGGATAGTCGGTATATGGATGTTTCCCATGATAGACGTGAATATCACTTCCACACACTCCAATTCTCATCATTTTTACGAGAACATCATTTTCTTCTAATTCAGGAATCGGAATATCGCGAAATTCTATTTTACCTGGAGCAGTCACTACTTCTTGCTTCATATTTTTCATCTTGTCAATCTAATATATTCTTTAAAAAGATAAAATATTCTTAATATTTATAATATTAGCATTCTAGAAGGCTTAATAATTAAGTATTTTGAATTGATATATAGAAAAGTGTTTTTCAAAGGAATTTTCATCGAAATCAGACTCTGAATTTTATTTCTAGATTTGACAAGAGCCTCTATTTTCCTAGTTTTAGATTTTTTACGTAAATTCGGGTTTTTTTTGAAGACAATAAAAATAATTATTATCTACGATTACTTTTTCTAATAAATCGTTATGATTTAACATTTATATTTGAAAAAAATTAAAGTTGGAAAAATAATGGAAAGTAAAGAAGTAGTCATATGTTATGCTAAAAGGACTGCAATTGGTTCTTTTGGAGGATCTCTTTTACCTTATAAGGCAAGTCAATTGTTAAGTTTAATGATAAAAGATTGTGTGGAATCGACTGGAATCGATCCGTCAGTGATATCTGATATCAAAAGTGGCTGCTGCAATGAGTCAAGTTATGAGATGAACGTAGCGAGAGTAGCGTCATTTATGGCTGGGATACCAGTTGAAGTCCCAGCAATGACTATTAACAGAGTTTGTACTTCTGCAATGGAAGCAGTAAGGGCAGGAATGGTTGATATTTTAGCAGGGCACGGTGATGTCGTGCTAGCGGGCGGTGTTGAGAGCATGAGTAACATCCCCTACTACTTACCGTCAGCTCGATTTGGTGCGCGATTGGACAACAAAGAAATGGTATGTGGAATTATGGAAGGATTGTACGCGTGAAGTAAGATCTATGCCCCCCAAGATTCATATATAATGGGTATGACAGCCGAATATATTGCCGAAAAATATGGGATCACTCGTCAAATGCAAGACGAGGTCGCATTGTGTTCTCAGAACAACGCTGAAAATGCAACTAATAATGGTACATTTAAAGATGAAATAGTGCCTATAGAAGTAAAAACACGTAAGAAAACTTATCTATTCGAAAAGGACGAACATTTTAGACCTGGTCAATCAATGGAGGCACTCCAAAAATTAAGGCCGGCATTTAAGAAGGACGGAACAGTTACAGCAGGGAACGCTTCAGGGATAAACGATGGAGCTTGTGTTGTCTTGTTAGCTACTAATGCCAAAGCTCAAGAATTAGGTTTAACTCCACTCGCCAAAATAAAAACAATTGCTAAAATAGGGAACGATCCTAAATACATGGGTATGGGCCCAATGTATTCAACACCATTAGCACTAAAGCAAGCGAATATGGAACTAAAAGATCTAGATTTAATTGAATGCAACGAAGCATTTGCTGCGCAATACTGCGCCGTGGCTGAAGAATTAAATTGGAACAATGACATAACTAATGTTAATGGTTCAGGAATTGGATTAGGGCATCCTGTAGGCTGTACTGGTGCGAGAATTATCGTAACCCTAATTCACGAAATGAAAAGAAGGAACTCTTCTTACGGTTTAGCCACTTTATGTGGTGGTGGAGGACTTTCGGAAGCTACGATAATAGAAAATATTTAATTTTCATTTTTCTTTTCTTTCTTATTTCAAATTCTAGTTTATTCGTTGTGTATACTGGTTATTACCAAATTTTCATTTAGTTTTAATTATTTCAAGCTTTTATATAGTTCAATACGCAATAGAAAAACGACTTAAAATCTGACGGTAAGAAAAGTGGAGAATATTTTAAAGAAGAACCTTAAGGCAGGAAAACAACAGTACGGAACATGGATCACAATCGAGAGTCCAATCGTATGTGAGCTCATGTCCAGCTTTGGCTTTGATTACTTCGTTATCGATACAGAACACGCCCCACTAGACCATCTTATGGCACAAACGCTCATACAGGCAATGCGTCCAGATACCAAAACAACCCCAATTGTTCGTGTATGGTGGAACGACTTAGTAGCCATCAAAAGAGTGCTCGATATAGGCGCACATGGAGTCGTGGTGCCCTGGATAAACAACAAGAAGGATGCCGAGATGGCCGTCAAGGCGACAAGATACGCCCCGGCAGGTCTCAGGGGTTGTGGGCCAAGAAGGGCCGCTATGTTTGACCCCGATTACTTGCTGACTGCGGACGAGGAGATTCTTGTCGTCGCACAGATCGAAACTGTTGAGGCGGTTTCCAACATAAATGATATCTGCTCCACTGATGGGATCGACGTTGTGTACATCGGACCTTCTGACCTATCCGCAAGTCACGGACACCTCGGTAACATGAGCCACCCAGACATTCAGACTGCAATTGACAAGGTCTACGACGCCGCAAGGGATCACGGGATCAGTGCTGGAATCCACCTTGGATCCGGTAAAACTATCCCAGAGCGGATCGCTAAAGGCTACGACTTCTGTACACTTGGAAATGATCTTTTCTACCTTAAGGCAGGGGTCCAAAACCAGTTCAAGGAACTTGGATTATCCAAGTAATCTATTCTTTTTACTCGATTCTATTGTTACAGTAGTGGCCCTTTTTCACTACTAAAATGGATTTTTAATGATTTTTCATGGAAATTTTCAAGGAAATCAGATTCTGAATTTACCTTTCCATTCAATTTTCACAGAAAATTGGGACAAAATTTAAAAAGGCTCAAATATCTATATATTACTTTCCAATTTCCTTTGAAATTAACAAATCTGTAAAACTATAAATATTCTCTTATCTTAATTTTGTTTTAATATAATCGAGTAAATATTGATGAAATAGGAATGAAATCAAATCGAAAAACAAAAACAATAATTCTATTAATTTTAGGAATCCTTTTCGCTTTCTCACCTATTTTTATCAATAGCCCGAGGTTTACTGCCAGAGATCGCGATATAAATTCGGATTACAATGATTATGATAATTTAAAAACTTCAGCTCTATCGGGAAAAATACATATAGAGGGTAATTCTGGTTGGGCTGCCTTTAAAGCTGCGGGAAATTGCACTGGTTCAGGCACTTATTCTGATCCTTATGTCATTGAAGATCTTGTAATAGATGGCGAAGGAAAAAGAGACTGCATTTATATTGGAAATTCAAATGTGTATTTTGTAATTAGAAATTGCACTTTAACTAATGCTGGTCCAGATTATGATAATGGGGGAATAAAATTGGATAATTGCATTAATGGCTTCTTACTGAATAATACCTTATCATTCAATCTTGGGCTACAAATCGATGGGATTCATTTATTATATAGTAGTAATATCACTATTTCTGAAAATATACTAACTCATAATGATCATGGTATTTATTTAGGTTATAGTCATTCTAATGTAATTTCAGAAAATAATTTAAGCGATAATTATGTCGGTATGAGGATTTACAGTAGTTACGGAAATACAATTTCAAACAATGATGTATCAAGTAGTCATTGGGGGGGTATTTTCATTTATAAGAGCGACGAAAACGATATTGTAGAAAATAAAGTTTTCAATAATGGATATGGAATTCCCTTACTTGAGAGTAATAATAGCAATATCTCAAGAAATTCTATAATAAATAGTGAAAACGATGGTATTGAACTTATTAGAAGTAATAGTAACCTAATATCAGCAAATATAATAAATAAGACCAATAAAAATGGGATAGAGTTAAAAGAATCCTGTAGTAACAACATTATTAAGATAAACCAGATATACACTACCAGCGAATTTGGAATATTGTTAAAAAATACAGGCACTTTTAATACGCTTTTGGGTAATATTATGGACGGGTGTGGAGTAGGTTTAGATGGTTCTTTTAACCAAATTTCCACGCATAATATTGATTCTTCAAATTTAGTAAATGCTAAACCTCTTTATTATTATAATAATACGTCGGGTTTAGATACAAGTAATTTCTTAAATGCAGGACAAATAATATTGGTCAACTGTTGGGATTCAATCATTGCAAACTTAGGTATTTATAGATGCTCTCGGGGAATTGCAATACACTTTTCTCATAAGATAATGATAAGCAATAATATTGTAGCATTAAATTCTGAAGAAGGAATTTATCTGCAAAACAGCAGTGAAAATATTATTATTAAGAATATCATTTATAGAAACAATATCGGGATTAAATTGTATGATAAATGCAATTACAACAACATTATTGATAATAAGGTAAATGAGAATAGATATCTCGGGATACTATTATATTTTTATTGTATTCACAACACAATATCAAACAATGAAGCAAATAACAATATTTATCGGGGAGTTAATTTAGTTTTCAGTAACATAAACATAATTAAAGAAAACATTGTAATAGATAATGGCAATCAGGGAATCGAATTGGAATTTAGCGATATGAACGATGTCGCCAATAATATCGTTGAGCGTACTAATGGTACAGGTATCTATTTAGTTTATTCTGATTCCAATCAAATTCATAATAATATTGTGAGCAATAATATAATTGGAATAGAATTATATTCAAGCGATAAAAACAAAATAATTTATAACATTTTATTTGGTAATAATCATTGTATACTTGAATGGGAGTGCGAAAATAATACAATTTTCGGTAATTCCTGTTCAACTTATAATAGATTCATCGGTTTTGAATTTGGTGCCCTATTTTTCACTGTTTTATTTTGCATTATATTACTAATTTTAATTATGGAAAAAAAAAAAAAAAAATTTTAGCTCTTGGCGTTTGATACCTTTCCATATCTTAAGTATCTGTACTCTTTACTATTCTTGAAGAAAAATATGGAAATTTAAGCAATATTATAGAGAAAGTCTTTAATTTTAAATGAAATTAATAATTTTTCCTTAAATTTTCATTGAAATCAGACGCTGAATTTACCTTTTTACAAAATTTTCTGAGACATCAACGCTGGTTTCTATGCGAACGATCATTCTATCCACAGAATCCTCCTCGATAGTAATGGTTATTGCTCCAGTGGGGCATGCCCTCTCGCACCTTCCGCAGCCTTTGCAGCGATCCTTGTTCTCCCAGTCAACCACGGCTACGCCTTCGATGATCCCCATACTACCGTATATACACACCTCTAGACATTCTTGCTCGCATCCCTTACAAAGATCTGTATTAACCGTGACGGACACACCCTCCATCTTTGAATACTTCCCCTTCAGATACTTCGGCGAGTCCTTACCAAAGGCCTCGACACAGCAACAAGGACAACAGAAGCAGATGTGCATCAGATCGCCCTGTTCAGGCAGAGCATGATAGACTATCGTATCGCCTTTGACTCTCCCCAGAGAAGGCAGGAGACCAGCAGCAACAGCACGTCGAGATCGTTCCAATGCCTCTTCTTTGGTACCGATCCTTCCAAATGTATTCATCCTCAGAACCCCATTGCCCAGAGCCAAGCATCCGAGGGATTGGTCATAATTCTTGCAATCGGCGAGTGCTCGACACGGGCACTGCTGGAATACATAGACGTGACTTGCCTTGTTTATGAAGTATTCGAGTACTGCGAGAGGTATCGACTCATTTTCGTAAGTACCCAAGGACTCATTGATTGGAATGCGAACGGTGTTCGAGTTCTCGGGATCTGAGGTCCGCTCCATGATCGGCCGAAACACAGGTATCCTCACCAGACGAGCAGACACGCGTCTTTGCTTGGGAGGGGCATTTTCTTTTGAAGAACTGGTCCTAGGGGCATTGCCGGGGGCAAAACCAGTTAGCTTTCCTATTCTCTTTTCCTTATATTTCCCATCGGGGGTTTTTATACCAACCAAGAATTTACTCCCCGTAAAGGCCGGCCAATGATCGAATTCATCGTTGAGGAACTGGTAAGCCAGATTAAGATCAGGAGTTCCTAGAGTTAGGGTCGGATCTTCAACCTCTTCGTCGACTTTGAATGAATACTCTGTCTCGTCGAATACTTGATATCCTCTGATAGAACCAAACTTCCATTGCACTACTTCATGGTAGTCCTTCATGTCCTCTGCGTAGAACTCATACTCCACTGCATACTTTGCAGCGTCCTCCAACATCTTCACGAAGAGCTCTCTGACTTTGGCTTCTTTCTCTTCCATTCTATTCCGCTCCTCTCTTCCATTTGTTCTGAATATTTCGATACATTCGTTTCAAACCTAAATAAGAATTAATTTTTTATATATAACTTATTATAAACTGTAAATATAAAATTTTTTGAATTAAAGCTCAAGCGATACCCTATAAAATAAAAGGATATCGAATTAATTAATTCGAACTTTATAAAGTCTTATGAGTAGTGAAAAATCAAAGGTTTACTTTGGTTCAATTCAGCATGGAATTATGGCAAAATTTGCTTCATTTGCTGTAAAAGTAGATAAGATAACGGAAATGTTGATTGAGCAAACGCCAATTGAAAAGAAAGATAAAATAGCTATAAAAATGCATCTTGGATTTCAAGATGGGTATCAAACAATTCCCGTTTTTTTTGTTCGCCGTATTGTTGAAGCTTTAAAGAAAACTGGAGGATATCCATTCATAACCGATACTTCCACGGCAGTTTACAACGCCGTTAACAGAGGTTACACCCAAGAAACGTGTGGATGCCCTATTATCCCCGTAGCAGGAGTTAAGGACGGATATTCAACGCCAGTAGAAATAAATTTCAGGGGATTTGATACTCTTGATTTAGGGGGTGTTCTAAAGGATGCTGATGTCTTGATAGATTTATCCCACGCAAAAGGTCATGGAGCATGTGGATATGGAGGAGCAATTAAAAATCTAGCATTAGGTGGGTATGCTGCATCTTCCCGCTGGTATAAAATTCATGGTGTGTCTCATGTAGATCAATATTGGGATGGTGAAAAAGGATCAATTGAGCACGCTCAGAAACTTGTTGAAGCATGTCCATACAGAGCTCTTAGTTACGATGAGAAAAATCATAAACTTGCTCGAAATTATCACGATTGTCATCAGTGTTTCACTTGCTTAGAATTGGATGAGGGTGTTGGTGCTGTAAAAGTTCCTCGAGAAAGTTATTCGGCATTCCAAGAAATGATTGCAATCTCATCTCAGAAAGTCCTTGAAACTTTTGATCCATCGAAAGTTTTTTATTTAAACTTCTTAACGCAAATTACAGCCTACTGCGATTGCCTTGGAGCTGGTCAACCTCCTGTCGTAAACGACATTGGAATTTTGGGCTCTAAAGATATAATAGCTATCGAAACTGCAACACTTGATCTAATTAAGAAAGAAGGTTTAATTAAAGAATTAATCCCACCATATCTTAAACATGTAAATCTAGATCCTAGCGCAGATCTCCATCCTTTCATGAGGTTACACGGCCCTTATAAGGATCCTTATGAAGCTGTAAAGTTTGGAGAAAAGTTGAATATGGGCTCCTCTCAGTATGAATTAGTTGAGGTACTCTCTCCAGAAGAAACGGCAAAAATGAAACCTGCTGGGAAAACTTTTGAAAGCGAACCAACATTTTTCTAAAGCATATAAATAAAAGCTTATGCTTTGTTTTTTTTTTTCTTGAAAAAATTCTTCTACATTATTTATTGGAGAATAAATAAAACGAAAGAATAATTTTGCGTAAATGTTACCATTAAAGGATATACTTTTCGGGGGATGAATAAAAAATTAATCCTATAATTGATAGAATTGCGAGTAAAGTTAAAGAAGAGGTAAAATCTTTAGAGTTTGTTGAAGGAATTGTGTTTTTTGGGAGCCACGGTAGAAGTAATAACAATTTTTATTCAGACTTGGACACTTTCATCTATTATGACGAATCTCATAAAAGCGATACAATATTGAGAGTGAAGGAGAAAATTCTTGAAATACTGAGTAGTGATGATGAAGGGTGTTTTATCGATTTCGAAATTGATGACAAATGGATAGTTTACACGGAACGCTCATTTATTAAATTAGAAATAGGGATCAAAAGTATTTCTGAAGCGAGAAAGGATACTATTTATATCATTGAATCAAGAATTCCGAACCCCGAGCAAGCTATTGCGTATGACAAGAATGGAAGAGTAAAAAAAATCTATTCCGAGAATTGGGTTAAACTCGATAATTTTGAAACAATGAAGGAACGATTTATCTCAGAAAGCTATAAATTTATCGAAAATTACGAGAAATTTCTTTCAAGTTTCGGAGAAAGTGATTCATATAGAACATATCATAACTATAATATAGCTTTTCATACCCTAGTGAGACTACAAACAATGGTTGATGGCAATTATTTTAATTTATATCAACCAAGAGAATTTCTAATGAGCGTTTTTTATAATCACGATTATCATCTAGTGATGAGATATGTTCAAGCTTCAACAGGAATGAGTAGATCAGATATAGTTAATAGGAAGGATAAATTGAAACACTTGTTTCTTGAGGTTATTGAGCAAGGGATAAAAAACTTCAACATAGAGAATAGTTTGAAGGAGCTATCTCAAAAATTCTTTGAGAAATTTAATTTAAAATTTCCTCAGTTTTCAAATCTTAGAGATATATCATTAATCTCAAATAGATTCTCAGATACAATAAGGATAAAAGAAGGTCTGATATATAGAGCTGCCTCACTATCACAAAATAATATAGAGCTTGTAAAGGAATTTTTAAATGATAATAATATAAAATTCATTATCGACTTGAGAGGGAAAAATGAACTTAAGAGACTTAATGAATATAATCATTATTATGACCATGATATAAAAGAAGAATATGTAAAAAACGTCCCTATTGAAGCAAACGCAACCTTTCCTCCTCCCAAAAACCCTTCAGAACATTTTTATATAAGGTTCCTTGCAGACTTTAAAAGAGAAATTAGAATTATTTTTGAAAAACATATTTCAGATGCAGCTGTTAATAAATTAATAATTCATTGTGAAGCTGGAAAAGATCGTACCGGAATCATCGTTGCTATGTTATTAGACTTGCTTGGTGTGAGTAGAAAGTTAATTATAGAAGATTATTTGCTTTCATTTAAAGACACCAAGAGTTATTATATAGAATCTACCTTCAAAATTCTCGATGAGGAATACGGTGGAGTTAATAGTTACCTTCTAAATCATTGTAATGTTTCAAAAGAAGTAATTGATAAAATAATAGAAACTTTAGTGGAAAAGGATTACTAAAAGAAATAAACCTATATTATTTTTAGATTTTTTTGTATTTATCTGATAAAACTTTATTAACTGAATTTACCATTCCATCCTAATTTCAAAGGAAATTCATCTCAATCTTTCTACTCATATGTCCTTTAACAAATCTCAATTTCTGCTCTCTAATTATTTTTCTTGTCATTGCATCACTTGTCTTGTGGCGCTATTTTTCTAGACGATTTTTCATATCGATTAAAACTTCATTATAATTTTGATTATCAACAATATTTTCCAGTTCAAATGGATCTTCTTTCAAATCGTAGAGTTCATCTTTAATAAAAAAACAATATTTGGTTTTTGAGTCATAACGTTTCAAATCAACGTTCTTTCATAAATACTTCTTTATTTCTTACTTCTTGCTTTAAAATCTAAATCCTTGAAAACTAGCTGCATAGCTGAAGATTTACTTGTTTAATTTTTTCAATGAAATCAGACCCTGAATTTATCTTTCCAATCGCTTATAGTAATCGATTAAAAGATAATATACAAAAAGATTTA
The DNA here is from genome assembly GCA_013375475.1 of Promethearchaeota archaeon. Lineage (GTDB taxonomy): Archaea > Asgardarchaeota > Lokiarchaeia > Sigyniarchaeales > SOKP01 > SOKP01. Next base: position 19,880 of record JABXKD010000025.1, on the reverse strand, counting down.
TTTATGATAAATGTACATCTATAATTAAAATTTGTTTACAAAAATGAAAAATGAAAAAAAATTGATTTGAAAATGAGAGATAAAATTGCAAAGCTGTTTACTAGAATAATCTTATTAGTTTTGATTACTTCATCTTCTTTAGGATTAGTATCAATACAACAAAACAGCACAAATATTAACGATTTTCCAGATTCCGATTCGAACCTATCAACACAAGATGTTTATTGGCCAGGAGATTCAAGTGAATGGACAGAAGTCGAAGCTGAAACTCAAGGATTAGATTCCGATAAGATTGCTGCAATGTTTAGGGATATGATGCTATATATAGACATACATAGTATTATTATCGTACGAAATGGATATCTAATTGTCGAAGAATATTTATATAATTACCAAGTTCTTGATACTAAAGAGTATTCTGATCAACTTCCTCCTAAATCATATTCTGGACCCATTTACCATGATCAGGCTTCTACGACCAAAAGCTTAATTAGCATATTGATTGGGATAGCACTCCAACAAGGTCTCTTAGACAACCTTAATCAAACATTATATGAATTCTTTGGTCACATTTGGAACGAATCAACATTCGTTGATAGCGCATTAAAGAAGAATATCACAATAGGACAATTATTAACAATGAATTCCGGATTATCTGGTGAATATTATCATGATCCCTGGCCTCCTGTTGATAGCATTAATTTGTCGCTTGAACATGTGCCATTAAGCTATACTCCTGGGGACCCGGCAGTGTGGGAATATACCGATTTTGGACCTAATCTCCTATCAGGTATTATTACCAATGTAACCGGTGGTCAAAGCGCTGGAGAATTTGCAAAAGATAATCTATTTACCCCTTTGGGAATCTCAGAAGAGGAATACAATTGGAATCATGATAGTCTAAACATTAGCTATGGTGCATATGAATTTGAATGCTCACCGAAAGTTCAAGCGAAATTAGGAATGCTATGTCTAAACAATGGTACTTGGAATGGCACCCAAATAGTAGATGAAGATTATATAAAAGACGCTACTTCAACCCAAGTTAGTACAGGGAAAGGAGCATATGGGTATTTATGGTATACTAATGGTCCTTATGGGGGATATTATTCAGTTGGGGCAGGAGGACAGAATATCTATGTAATACCACAATACAATATTACGGTTGGCTTTACTGGTGCGAATGAGGCGAGTTATGATCCCCTTTTAGTAAATTACATTATCCAATTTGCTGCGGATAACGCACCAGAATGGGATCGAGCTCCGGGATCCAAAACAATAAATGAAGGAGATTCCTTTTATTACGATGTAAATGCTTCTGACACCTCCGGTGTAGATTATTCGATAAATGATATAGTAAATTTCCACATTACCTCCGAAGGTATCATAACCAATTCGCGAAGACTTTCCGCAGGTGTTTATCCACTACTAATTAGTGCTTACAATCCCTTTAATAATAGTATAACGGCAGGGATAAATGTAAGAGTTATAGCCACATCCAGTAACGAGATACCTGGATTTGATTTCAATTTAATACTATTCATGATTTTATGTACTTCTGCTGTATTAATATTTTGGAGGAAAAAATACTCTAATATTAAATAAAATCTATTTTTTTTTTAAACTATGGATATTATTCCAAAAAAATACCTGTTATTAGATTCTCGTGTAACTAAACACTCAGAAAATTGTATATTAACACTTGGGAAAGTTAATAAAAGTATAAATAATCCTCTTTTTACCGAAGATAAACTTTGGGAGCCCAGGTTTGATAATTTATATGCAAATATTATTTTTGATACAACTAATAATCAAGCACGTTATCGATGTTGGTATAGTCCTTTTATTATTGATTATGCAACGAGTAAAACAAAGAACAAAAAGAAGAAACCTGGGAGTTATATCAAAAGATTACATGAAATTAATGTCAAGTATGGTAGCAAAAAAAGTCGAGAAATGGGTATTTGTTATGCAATCTCAAAAGATGGAATTATTTGGGAGAAACCAAGTTTAAACACTATAGAATTCAATGATAGTAAAGAAAACAATATTGTTTTAAGGAATAATCACGGTGCGGGTTTATTTAAAGATGATTTTATAGAAGAACCCAATGAGAGATATAAACTGATCTTAGCAAATGATAATGGAAGAAGTATGTTTATTTGTACCTCAAATGATGGATTAAAATGGTCAAAACCTCAAGCTTGTCCTAATATTGAAAAAGTAAGTGAAGAAGTAAAAAACCTAATTAAATGGAATGGGGATACTCATAATAATGCGATTTGGGCCCCAACAATAGAAAAATACGTTTTAATTACTCGAATGTGGAAACTATCAAAGGATAACAATGGAAAAAAAATAGGAATTCGAATTGTTGGGCGAAGTGAAAGTTTGGATTATAAAACATGGACTCTTACAGAACCTATATTTGAAGGAAATGAAGATCATTTACAGATTTACTCAATGCCAATATTTGAATATTATGGGATTTATCTCGGACTACCAGCGATTTTTGACACAAAAACAGATACTGTACAAACAGAATTAGCTTGGAGTCCTGATACAATTAAATGGTATAGAATATGTCCTGGGACAACATTAATCCCAAATAGTGAAATAAAAGGGGATATTGATTGGGGTTGTATCTACGCCGCAAAATCTCCCATTATCTTAGATAATGAAATTCGGTTATATTATTCAGGAAGTGATGGACCTCACACAGATTGGAGAAAGGGATATTTTTGTTTAGCTACGTTACGACCAGATGGATTCGCTGGTTATAAATCTGTAGACAATACACTGGAATCCAATATTACTACAGTACCCATTCCGTGGGATGGTAGTGATTTAGGACTTTCTGCTGACATAGATGATGGAGGGTACGTTAAGGTTACTGTTCTAAATGATAATAATAACATATTAGGAAATGGTGTAATTGAGAAAACATGCGTGGATGAAAAACTAAAAATTACCATGAAAAACCCAAATTCAACCAGTTTAAATAGTGAAATTAAGTTTAAATTCCATTTAAGAAATGCAATACTCTATTCTTTCTCAATTTGAAAATTCAGATATTTCCAAAAATTTTTTACTAAATAATAATAAATCTATCGTTAATCCCCGAAATCTATTTCTTTTTCTTCCTTTCTTACACAAGCTTTCCAGATTTCATAGGATTCACATGTAATAAGCGAAGTCTTATGTCGTTTGAATTGACATCTACTCTCATCATCGTCTACCCAGCATAAGCAAATAGGTTGATTATCGATTTTTAATTCTCCAAATAAATCATTAATAAATGTAGCTAATACTCGATTATTTGGAAGATATTTTTCTTGGATTTTTAGCAGGATTTTTGGGTTGGGATAGTACCAATCTCCTCGAATTTTATATTCTTTCAACAACTCCTTTATGTCTTTTTCAATATCTTCTTTAAAAACACAAACTATCTCCAATACATTACTATCGTTTTTTTGAATTGTTTTCAAATTTTTGTATGGATTCTTAGATCTTCCTACTTTTATTATATGATATTTCATATCTGTTACAATAAACATTTTTTCATTCATATTCATCCCTCTTTATTAATCTATTCATCAGAATGGGCTATGAAAACAATCCGATCCATATATAACCCCAAGGATCTGAATAGTCATCAATTTTTTCGGTAGGGGGATTCTCCAAACTGAATCGAATATGTGCTATTTGCCCAAAATGATGAATTGCGTGCATAGAAGTCCTGTAAATTTTCCAGGCAAGGGTTCCTCTACTTTTTAACTTTTGATAATTATCTCCTTCCCACTCAGGAGTGCGTAGATTGAAATCATCATCCTCAGCATTATCTATTAAAGTAAGGATTGTAGTCTCGTGTTTTTTAAAACTATTAACTAAATCATTAAAACCAATACCTTTGGAAAAAATTTCATATGAACCATCCTTTATCATATTATACCAATATGACTCCGCATTCAGAATATGTCTTAAATAACTCTCAATTGATCTTCCTTTGGTATTTTCTGGAACCCAAGCTACTTCATCTTCTTTTAACCCTTTCAACATACGGTTTCCATAAAGTCTGATAGTTTTCACAAGCTCTATCAGCTCATTTTTTGTAGTTTTTCTAACCATTTTTAAGCACTCTCCTAGAATATTAGAATGCAATTTTTTTAGATTAATAAAGATTACCACATAAAGATTCCCCTTATGTTTCCTAACTTAATTTCAAGGAATTTTCATTGAAATCAGACGCTGAATTTATCATTCTCAAATATTGAAAAACAAGGGGAAGTAAGTACTAAATAAACAACGTCCATTAAAGCAAAATTTTTATATATTCATTATTTTAATCAATAAAATTTAAAAAAATTGAGATAACTATGAAAAATAAATTTTGGCCATCAAAATCAAGTGAATGGACAGAAGTAGCTCCTGAAGAACAGGGATTGGATTCTAAAAAAATTTCCGAGATGTTTGAATTTATTAAAAAAAATTCATATGATCTCCACAGTGTTATTATAGCACGCAATGGATATCTGATAACCGAAGAATACCTGCATAATTCCCAAACTCTTGATACTAAAGCGTATTCTGATCTTCTTCCTCCTAAAGCGTATTCCGGACCTAACCATATATTCCACGATCAAGCTTCTGCGACCAAAAGTTTAACAAGCATTTTGATTGGAATAGCCCTCAAAGAAGGTTTAATAGACAACCTAAACCAGACATTATATGAGTTCTTTGCTGATATTTGGGATCCAAATTTTTGCGATAGTGAATCAAAGAAGAATATAACAATAGAACAACTATTAACAATGAATTCTGGATTAATTGGTGAATGGGAACCTAATCATCCTAAGGCTAAATATCCTCCTGATAATTGTATTAACTTAGCGCTTAATGAAGTGCCCTTAGGGGCAGTTCCTGGGGAAGCAGGAAATTGGGTATACAGTAATGATGGACCTAATCTCTTATCAGGTATAATTACCAAGGTATCTGGTAAAAGCACTGAGGAATTCGCAAAAGAGTATCTATTTACCCCGCTAGGAATTGCGGATGAAGAAACATTTTGGCCGCATGATAGTAAAGGTATTAATTATGGTGCATATATTTTTCATTGTTCACCGAAGGTTCAAGCAAAATTAGGAATATTATGTTATAACAATGGTTCTTGGGATGGAACACAAATAGTAGATAAAAATTATATAAGAGATGCAACAACAGCCAGGATAAGCATGTCCAAAGGGGAAAAGTCGATGGATTATGGGTATTTATTTTTTATGATGGATAGTCCTATTGAGGGGTATTTTATGGCTGGATCTGGAGGACAGATGATCTATGTTATACCAGAATATAATCTTACGGTTGGTGTTACAGCGGGTGGGAATATACCCAAAGATGGTTATGAGAAGCTAATACTAAATTATATTCTCCCGAAATAGAAAATGAATTTATTAAAAATGTAAGTTTTTTGATCATAAAATTAAATGTGAAAAAGTGATAAATCATATCTCGAGAGTTTACGATTGAAAATCAGTATCTTAATTTTCCTGTAAGCCACGAAACAAAAGAGAGATTAATACACCTCATTATAGATGGGAAGGTTGTACGCGAATTCAAAGTTTCATTACCGATTGGTGAACCAGACTTTTGGGTTTTCCTAGATGTTTCTGAATTTAAAGGTAAAAAAGTTACTTTACAAATCAAAAAGGAACATGAGGCATTCGATAAGATTTATCAGGCTGACACATTTCCTGGAGAAGAAAACCTCTATAAAGAGCACTTAAGACCTCAGTTCCATTTCTCAACGCGTCGAGGCTGGAACAATGACCCAAATGGTCTAGTTTATCATGACGGAGAATATCACATGTTTTACCAGCATAATCCTTTCGGATACAGTTATGGTTCCGACGCCAACAAATCTTGGGGTCATGCAATAAGTACTGACCTGATACATTGGAATGAATTAGTTGATGCTATTAATCCAGATAACCTAGGTGGAATATATTCTGGTTCAGCAGTTGTTGATAAGCTTAATTCTACGGATTTTCAAAGTAGTGACGAAATACCAATAATATGTATTTATACTTCCGCAGGTGGTAAAACACCGTGGTCAAAAAACAAGCCATTTACCCAATCTATTGCATATAGCAACGACAGGGGTAGAACTTTTACCAAATATAGTGAAAATCCTGTTCAAGATTTAATTGAACCATTTAATCGCGATCCAAAAGTTATTTGGCATGAATCGTCAAATCAATGGGTAATTGTGTTATACTTAGAAAATAGCGTTATGGGATTTTTCACCTCCAAGGACCTTAAATCCTGGGAACTTCAAAGTAAATACAGAAGGGAAAATCTTCATGAATGCCCGGAACTATTCCAATTAGCCATTGATGGAAATCAACAGAACAAAAAATGGATTTTGTACGCTGGTAATGGTCGTTACGACATAGGACAATTCGATGGGAAGAACTTTATTCCCGAAACTAAAGAGATTGCGTTTAGCTATGGTAATTGTTTCTACGCATCACAAACTTTTAATAATGTTCCTGAAGAAGATGGTAGACGTATTCAAATTGCATGGGGAATAAGTCCCATGCCAGGGATGCCATTTAATCAACAGATGCTCTTTCCCGTTGAACTTACACTAAGAAATACGGAAGATGGACTGAGAATGTTTGCTCAACCTATAGATGAAATTAAGAAAATTTACGGCAAGAACTGGATATATCAAGAAAGGGTTATCGAGGAAGGTCAACATTCAATTTTGGAAGAAAATGTTGATTATGGCTTGTACGATATTTCAGTTGAGTTTGTAATCGGGAGTGCTGAAAGATTTGGGCTATTAATAAAAAATATACAAATTACCTATGATATCAATGAGCAAAAGCTCTATTGTCAAGAGCGTTATGCACCGTTAAAACCAATAGATCGTAAAATTAAACTCAGAATCCTTGTTGATCGCACAACGTTGGAAATTTTCGCCAATGATGGCCAAATCTATATGCCGGTTCGTACATCTATTAAAATCTCCGATATTTCTGAGGATCTTTCGAAATGGGGGACAGATCTTAATATTTCAGAGTTTCTTGAACTATATCCGCACAAAATTAATTATATAGTGCCATATTTTAAACCTATTACAATAGAAAAATGCAATATCTTAGCCTTTAGTGAAGGTGGAAATACAAAACTTGTTAAAACAAAGATCCACGAGCTAAAATCAATTTGGTAGCAGAACCTTTATTTAAAATAAAAAAGAAAGGAAAATTGTAATTTAGATATTTTCTATTATCGTAGCTAGCGAAAGTCCTCCACCACCACACAAAGTGGCTAACCCGTAGGAAAGATTCCGTTTTTTCATTTCATGAATGAGAGTGACAATAATTCTTGCACCAGTACAGCCTACGGGATGACCTAATCCAATTCCTGAACCATTAACATTAGTTATATCTATGTCAAAATTTAACTCTTGAGCTACAGCGCAAAATTGTGCGGCAAAAGCTTCATTGCATTCAATTAAATCGATATCTTTCAGTTCCATATTCGCTTGTTTTAGTGCTAATGGTGTTGAATAAATTGGACCCATCCCCATTAGACGAGGATCGTTCCCTATTTTAGCAATTGTTTTTATTTTAGCAAGCGGAGTTAAACCTAATTCTTGAGCCTTGGCAGCTGTAGTTAACAAGGTAAGAGCAGCTCCATCGTTTATCCCTGAAGCGTTCCCAGCAGTGACCGTGCCATCTTTCTTAAATGCGGGTCGCAATTTTTGAAGCGCTTCCATTGATTGACCAGGTCTGAAGTGTTCGTCCTTTTCGAAAACATAAGTTTTCTTTCGCGTTTTCACTTCTACAGGTACTATCTCATCCTTAAATCTCCCGTTATTAGTTGAATTTTCTGCACTGTTCTGTGAACGCAAGGCTGCCTCATCTTGCATTTGACGAGTGATCCCATATTTTTCAGCTATATATTCGGCTGTCATGCCCATTATATATGAATCTTGGGGTGCAATAATCTTACTTCCCGCGTATAAACCTTCCGTTATTCCACATACCATTCCTTTATCGCCCAATCGCGCACCAAATCTGGCTGATGGTAGGAAATAAGGAATATTACTCATGCTTTCAACGCCACCTGCTAACACGATATCATCATGTCCTGCTAAGATATCAACCATTCCTGCCCTTACTGCTTCCATGGCAGAAGTACAAACGCGATTAATAGTCATTGCTGGGACTTCATTTGGTATTCCCGCCATTATTGACGCTACTCTTGCGACATTCATCTCGTCACTTGACTCATTGCAGCAGCCACTTTTAATATCAGAAATAACTGCTGGATCGATTCCAGTCGATTCCACACTATCTTTTATCATTAAGCTTAACAATTTACTAGCGCGAACGGGTAAAAGAGATCCTCCAAAAGAACCAATTGCAGTCCTCTTAGCATAGCATATAACAATTTCTTTACTTTCCATTATTATTTCAACTTTATTTATTTTTGAATATGAATGTTAAATCAGAGCGATTTATTAAATCAAGTAATCGTAGATATTAATTAATTTTAATATCTTCAAAAAAAACACACACAACAATTCAGAAAAATTGTAAAAGTATCACGAAAAAATATAAAATAATTACAATATGGCTTCTAGGGTTGCTATATAACTGAAAAAAATAAAAAAAAAAAAAAATTTAAGTTTATTATACCTTTTACTTTTAAGCTCGTTTTCTCTTTTTCTTCAACGAATAACCGATTCCCGAAATAGTTACCGCAGCAACAGCTAAAAGAGTAGCAATATGGAACCCTGGGATTGGTTCACCAGGAGGTCCAGCAGGTCCTTCTGGAACATATTTAAGGAATGCAAATGTTACCGCTCCTGAAAGAGGAAATTCCCAATCTTTATTTATTGCATATCCCGTCATGGGCTCAGCAACCATAATGTCAGAAAATTGTCTGGTTTGAAAGTGTGTAGTCAGCTTATCCATTAGTTCTTGTGTACGAGAAAAATTTGAAAACCAAGTTTGATCTAGCCAATAGTCGACAGTCTCATTATAAACAAAGTTTATGTTATAAAATTGTTCGAATGGGTATACTGCGCCAGAGCCGTCCACATACGGTAAACCTGGACTATGATAATAATATTCAAGGGATGGTGTAGCCCTTATATCCATTCCAGGCCAGTTAGTGGGGATTCCATGATATGTAAGAGCATTGAATGAATAATCACTATACAAAGCAGTATAAAAATCTGGTACTACTTCCCAGGCAGGATCAGGTGCTCCAAACGGACCACCACATCTCATTCCAAGGGCGTTAATGGATGTTGCGAATACGTTCGAAATGTCAAGATTGGCCTGATCCCATGCGAGATTAAATATAAAGATGGGATCATTCACCGCGACATCAAGCCAAGCATCATCATGGGTTATATTTGCTACAGTTAGACTTCTAGCTAACAATGCCGCATTCCATACTGGATCATCGAAAAGGGCTTGGCGTGCTATAGTGAGATTATTATATGGAAGAGTTATAGCGGGGTTATAGTGTACATTTGTGGTGGGAAGAAAACCCCCCGATCGTATCGCACGTCCTCCTAGAATAACATCAATAAATGTATCATAATTAAACGCGTAACTAACCGCTTTCCTCAGAGCTCTATCAATTCCATCAGTATTGACTGTCCCATCATATCCAACGTCAGGCATTGTCCATGGCACCCATGTTTCATAAGGTCCAAATACTTCTGTTAAATTAATTGGACTCATATCTGCCCAGTCTTTCCAATACGTTTCATTGACACAATTTAATGAAACATAAGTACGAGTTGGTTCAGTACCCGTTAAAACGTAATTGACGTTAGGATCAGCAATCATGTCAATATAGTTAAGACCCCCTTCTCCTATGCTATCCCAAGCAATATCTATGGTTCCTGTAGTCATAGCTAGATTTCTTCCGGCAATCCCTGCAGCATCATATCCAAAGGTAGCAACATCAAGTGCTGGAGCTTCGAACAAACCTCTAGCTTCCATGGCGCTAGCATTCCACCAGTCATCATATTTTTCCATGGTACCTCCTTGTAGTACTATTTCATCGTGATCGATAAATCTGTAAGGACCCGTGCCAATCAAATGCCCACGGAATCCTGTAGTAGGATAACCTCCGGTAACATCTGGTTGTGGAATTCCTGGAGCGGAGGGACCTAAAAGTGGTTCATCAAAATAATCTTTATAAGCGTCCATTGACATCATCGTATGGTCCACATAGGTAAGTATACCACTCCAATCGTTATAGTATACTTTAATTTTACCTCCAGAAGCTAAATCTTCAGTTATAGTCACATTTTTAATTCGGGGATAATGACCATACGACCACCATTCATAAGAAGTTCCAAAACCCTCGTATGTAGCAAATTGTCCAATAAATTGTGATACATTCCAAGTGTCAGTTTCAAAAGGAGCCCAATCCTCAGCAGGTAACCAAAAAGAAGTTCTCGTTTTATACCAGTCGCTTTCTGCCACACTTCCTGGTGTTAATCCGCCTGTTATATTTCCAGACTGTACCATTATACGATCAATGTTCCATTTCGCGACTGTTGCGTTAAAAGCTGATCCGTCATGAAAAGTAACGCCATCTCTCAGAGTAAATTCTATTGCCCTGATACCATCTCCGTTAACAAATGGATCTGTTGGATGGTAATTCATTTCTGCTGGCCACTTAGTTATTTCCCAACTTTCTGCAAGCACCGGTATCATATCTTCATGATCACCTGACCAATCCTCAGGTTCTAACCATAACGATTCCAAACATTGAGAGGCATAATCAGAACCAGCAAACCCTGCTGTGGCTGCAATACCATCCCAATGTCCCATTGCACCGCCAGTCGTTCCTATAATGAAATTAGGTACTGTTGCGGTTTGAGCTTTTCCGCTGTATATTGGTAAAAGCATAGTCGCTACTAGCATCAAAAAAATTAATTTAGTTGAAACTTTTCGCATTTTTTTTTTTCACTTTTTTTTTTTTTACATTTTTTATTAGATATCTTTATTATTATTTCTCCCGCATTATATATAAATGTACTATACACATTTATTTTTTAAAAATTATATTATGTTAAACTCTGAGTTAATTTTTTTTTCATCCCAAACTATTTACTCATAGCCATTTTCTTTTCTATATGGATCAAAATTGTATCATTGTTCCGTGAAAACTACTGTAAAAATATCAATCAATATCAATCTTGAACGATTATGTAAAATAAATATACATCGATTATTTATTATCATGATTTAAATAAAGTTAAGCACTAGATAATATTAATATAAATTTTATATATAGGATAGTTCGATTAAACTTTATTAAGATTTAGGCCTATTGTATGAGTAAGAAAAACGTAAAGGAAGAAGATAATCCTTTAATGTCGAATGATACAGAAATAAAGAGAAATCTTCACGTGGATTGGGGAAGACAAGGAGCAGTTATTTTTGCATATATTATTGTGCTATTAGGCTATTTTGGAATTGTCGCAAATACAATATTATTAGATGATCGTGGTTTATGGATACCTTTTACTGAAATGGATCCTACGGTCTTGTTCTGGACCTATAAATTATATCCACAAACTTTTTACTTACCTCTTTTCTTGTTATTTTTTATATGTGTTTTTTTGACTTATAAGGAAGATATTCCACATTATGGGATAAAAGCTTCATTATGGCTAGTACCATCATTAATAGTTGAAGGTTTTTTGTGGTATTGGATAATGTTACTAATCCAGTGTCGGCTTGCTCCAAACCCGGGAATTTGTATTTTAAATAATCTTGCTCAGCCGTTTATTTATCAGTTTGCATATGGGGAGGGGTACTTAAATATCATAATATTATACGGTTGTACGTTTACTGGGGCTTTAAGTGGGATGAAATTAAAACAATTTGTAAGAATAAAAAGAAAATTTTGAGTAAAAAATTATAAAGAAGGAGGGTTAAAAAAATGGCTCGACAAGCAAAAAATATGATAAAATATATCATTAAGCGAATTATCATCATGTTTCCAATTTTAATAATTGCATTAATGTTTACATTTGTTTTATCACAAATGATGCTGGTAGACCCTATATTGAATGCTGTAGGTTTTGACAACCCGGAGCTTCTTGAATATGAGAGACAAAGACTTGGATACTATGACCCTTGGTATGTTAAACTCGGTATTTATTTAAGAAACTTTTTCACGGGAGATTGGGGTGAATCTTATGCACTCAAGGAAGGATTACCCGTCCTTGATTTTATTGGTCAGGTCTTCCCTAAGACGATTGAATTGATGATCATTCCAACAATTCTATCCCCAATCCTTGCTGTCAAACTGGGGGTTACTGCAGCAAGTAACAAGGATAAAAGGAAAGATTCTATAATCCGTTTTGTCGCAATGATCGGAGCGGGATTCCCAATATTTTGGTTCGCAACTGTTTTTCAAATATCATTTGGTCGTTATTTAATCGAATTCACCAATGGTCAATTAGTGATACCTGTACTACTCACAAATTCGCCAGGTAAATTGCTACCAGGTCCTACAGATGGATGGAGGACAGGATTCCGAATAATTGATAGTATTATATATAACGATCAAGAATTTCTATGGGACACAATCTTACATTTGATTCTTCCTTCTATAACTATGGTTTTTCTTGGATTTTCGGGATTAACTGCACTAACACGCTCAAATATGTTAGAAGTGTTAGATCAAGATTACATTAGAACTGCCCGTGCAAAAGGAGTTGAAGAAAAAAATGTTATTGAGAAACATGCTCTTCGGAATGCCCTACTCCCATCAGCAGACAAAATCATTGGGGGTGCATTAGGAGCATTGCTAGGATCAATGTTTGTTGAGATTAGTTTTAATTACCAAGGTTTTGGTTATTGGTTTACCCAATCAGTTTTTGCGGGAGATTATTATGTCATTGCTGGTTTTTCGGTATTTTCTATAATAATTACTCTTGTTTCAACCTTAATCTCTGACGTAGCATATACAATAATCGATCCGAGGATAATTTATAAATAAAAATAATATTAAAATGATTAAAATATGACCCACCAAGATATAGTAACAGAAGAAATAGATTATAAGGATTTTTCTGCAGGAGGTAAGAAGAAGTGGATATGTCTATTAAAATTTTATTTACTTCCCGGATGGCGTAATCCAGAATTCACTGCTTATGAAAATGAAATTGAAAAGATAAAATCAAAACGACGGTCATTCCGTCGTCTACTTACACCTTTAACAATTATTGGGTTTTTAATGGTTTTATTTGTTGTAATATTAGCAGTATATGGTCCTTGGTTAACCGAGATTACATTACAAGAAATAACAATGCCATATGTGCCTCCTGACGGGGTCCCTTTTGATGAACCTAGCCCCGCACATCCGTTGGGGACAACATTGTATGGATATGATGTTTATGCTCGAATAATATGGGGTGCTAGGACTACTATAGGGATGGCGTTTTTACCAGTAATCATATCAACAGGGGGTGGACTTATTTTAGGCACAATTTCAGCTTATCTTGGTGGTCCTGTTGATTTTGTTATGATGCGCTTTGTTGATTTAATGTATACATTTCCAATGTTTATTTTAACTATGATTCTTATTCCTATGATTGGTCGAGGTTTACTGACTATCCTTGTAATTTTTGGGATACTCGGTATTCCAGGTAACATAAGGTTTATGCGATCAATGGTTTTGCTAGTAAAAGAAATGGTTTTTGTGCAGGCAGCAAAAACAGGTGGCGCTCTTAAATTCAAAGTAATGTTTACACATATTGTACCAAACGCGATATCTCCTTTCATAATAAGTATCTTTTGGGGTGCTGCGGGTACAGTTTTAGGCTTAGCGGGGCTTGCTTTTCTTGGTTTAGGAGATCCTACAGCTGCGACTTGGGGAGTTGACATAGATTGGGGTAGATTACGCTTGCTCACTGGCATTTGGGCATCAATAACGCCGGGTATTTTTATCGGAATTACAGCTGCTGGGTTTATGTTACTCGGAGATGGATTTAGGGACGCTTTAGATCCACGATTTCACAAATAAAAAAAAAAGGTAAACTAAAATTTTAGGATTAGTATTTCAAGGTATTTATTTAAATTTTGGAATGTCATTAATCGAAGCTATAGTAGCAGCTTCAGTTTTATATTTAAGTGCTGGTATTCTCAATAATAATCTCCGAGAAGAAGTTCAGGCTCCTAAAAGGATTCATAAGCTTAGTTCACTTGTAAGCAGCCTAATAACTTTTGGGATAATATTAGGTGTTCGTCTATTTCTAGAATCAATTTCACATTTTTATTTTTTAGATGAATTTTATTTATTCAGATACTTAACTACAGATTTATTTCTATTTGCCATAATGACAACAATATTTCTGCCCTTCCACTCTGTTTTTTTTAGGAAATTTTCAAAAACCAGATTTTCTGTTGGTGTAAGCAATATCCAGACCGAGCAATTTAGACGTTTATATAAAAAATTTATTATTCTAGCGTGGATCGTTGGAGCCATCTTTTTATCATTTTCTCTCCTCCAAATTCCGTTGGAATCTGGTGATATATTCTATCTTGGTTTTGTGTGGGCTATTTTTGTAATCGGTTTTGCTATCATCATAACACGTATAGTTAATATGACTCGTCCAATTGAAGCACGCATTCCAGATATTGTGCTTAAACGGGCCATATATACTAGTGGTCTTATATCATTTGGAATTTGGTCTATTCAACTAATAGTTATTGAAATGTACTTAAGGAGATTATTTGGTATCTATTTATATGTTCAAGATATTCGTATCTTAATCGTAGTTGTTAATTCTGTATATGCTATTGTTTATTCTCTTACTTTAAAGAAGATTTTTAAACCTAAAGCTCTTGAATGGAGCGAGGGAAAACTTCAGAAAGCACTTGAATTATACGAGAAAAAACAAGTTGAAGAAATAAAGACGGTTGGGAATCAAGTTATTTTAGACGTTCAAGATCTTACAACATATTTCTACACTGAGGAGGGGATTGTAAAGGCGGTTGAAGGTGTTTCCTTTAAAATTCATGAAGGAGAAAACCTTGGTCTTGTTGGAGAAACTGGTTGTGGTAAATCTGTCACAGCTTTATCTATTCTACAAATAGTACGCCCACCAGGAAAAATAGAAAAAGGAAAAGTTATATTTCAGGGAGAAGATTTATTGCAAAAATCGGATATTGAAGTATTAAAACATCGTGGAAAAGATATTACTATGATTTTTCAGGATCCACTTAACTCTATTAATC
Source organism: Promethearchaeota archaeon (assembly GCA_013375475.1). Lineage (GTDB taxonomy): Archaea > Asgardarchaeota > Lokiarchaeia > Sigyniarchaeales > SOKP01 > SOKP01. Next base: position 4,587 of record JABXKD010000025.1, on the reverse strand, counting down.
CTGTTTTTAAAATTGGGGCTCAAATCACTGAAGTTTATCTTTTACATATGGAAAATGATTTACTTGTTCAAGCATCTAAAGAGGATAAAAGCATTTTTGCTGTTGCGCGAGAGTGGGGTGAACAACTTTTACGAGATTTAAACATCCCATTTCCAGAAATAATCTTTGATCGGTATCCACATGAATTGAGTGGTGGAATGCGACAAAGAGTTCAGATCGCTATGGGCCTTGCTTGCAAACCAAAACTTTTAATCGCCGATGAGCCTACAACTGCATTGGACGTAACCGTTCAAAATCAAATTTTAACGTTAATGAAAGAACTTAAGAGTACATATAATGCATCAATGTTATTTATCACCCACGATCTGGGAATAATCTCTAAAATGTGTGACAGGGTTGCTGTGATGTATTCCGGTTTTATCGTCGAACTTGGGAATATTCAAAAGTTATTTATAAAACCTTATCATCCGTACACAAAAAGTCTTATAGCTTCTGTTCCTGTAGTTGGAAAGAAGAGACACCATCTTGAAGTTATAGAAGGAACGGTTCCAAACCTAATTTATCCACCTTCTGGCTGCAGATTTCATCCGCGCTGCAAATACTGCTTCAAACCATGCGATTCAACAATACCAAAAAATATAGAGGTTGAACCAGATTATTTTGTGGCATGTCATCTTTATGATCCAGATTATAAAGAATTATCAGAAATTTCTAAAAAAAAAGCAGAAGAAAATTGAGACTAAAAAACAGAATTCAATCTTAAAACGTAAAACATAAAAAAAGGCTAAGTCGAAATGGTTGATATTATTGTTATTAATTTGATTACTATTGCGTTAGTGGTTATTACTCAAAATATATTATTCTTTGTGGGACTGTATTATCTAAAATGGCATATCGGCTTGAAAAAATGGGAAAGACCATTCCATACAGCTCTATTTATCAATATAACTTGGATTGTTATAGGTTTAATTGTGAGATTTATTTTTATTGCATTGATTGGCGGCCTTGTGATAATAGGAGTCAATCCTTTTATTGGATTAATCATCGTTGTAGATATTTCCGACTTGTTCATAATTTTTATCAACATTTTAGTAGGATTTATTATCATGATGATTATCCACAATAAAAAGTGGTTACATGCTTTAGTGATTGTAGGACTGGCTCAAATTACTTTAATCATTACTAGCATTTTTGCCAATACTCTTTTTGTTATTATTAGGGTTTTTCTAATTGAAGGTCATGGTCCATTGGATGGTGCAAAATTTATCTTTATTATATTACTTCCAACGGTTATTCTTCTTTCATGGTTTATAGCAAGTTGGGGGAATAGAATTCAATTAGTGAAGTTAAGAAGAGTAGCCGTTATCATCAGTGTAATACCAGGGCCTCTTTTCCTTATGATAATCTTTATATTGCAAAATATCTTTTTTAATGTTTATTTTATTCTAAATACCATAATAAGTATTTGTTTTTCGATTGTTACAACAGTTATAGTCAAAAGGATTGCTTATAGAACCATCCCAATTCAGGAACTCAGAGATCTACAGATTCTAGAAAAGGGGAACCCCCTATTAAAAGTTACAAACCTTAAAGTATATTATCCTCTATTTAAAGGGGTGCTTAAGAGGAAAGTGGGGGACATAAAAGCGGTTACTGGTGTCTCATTTGAAATCAAAACTGGTGAAACATTAGGATTAGTTGGAGAAAGCGGATGTGGGAAAACGACTGTTGCAAACGCAATTTTAGGACTAATCGATAAGGAAGATGGAGAAATATTATTTAACGATGAACCTCTCCCGAACGAGTTTTCAAGTTATTACAGACAAAAAATTCAATTAGTTTTCCAAGATCCCGATGCCTCTTTAAATCCGCGTTTAAAAGTTACAAGTATTATAGGAGAACCGCTCAAGAATTTACTTGGTATTACTAATAAATTGAGGATTAGAAGACATGTTTTGAGATTGATGCAACAGGTTTCCTTAAAACGAGAACACATGGATCGCTTTCCTCACGAGTTTTCAGGGGGGCAAAAGCAAAGAATTATCATCGCAAGAGCACTTGCTTGTAATCCAGAATTAATTGTTCTTGATGAGCCTACCTCCGCTCTAGATGTGTCTGTACAATCACAAATCTTAAACTTACTTATAGACTTACAGGAAGAATATGGATATGGTTTCTTGTTTATAACACATAATCTCTCCGTCGTTAATCATATCGCAGACCGCGTTGCGGTAATGTATCTCGGAAAGTTTGTTGAGATTGGGGAAACAGATCAAATCTTTTTAAATCCCTCTCATCCTTATACGCAAGCACTCCTAAAGAGTCGTTCTGAAATTGATCCATTCGACCAAGATGTCAAATATGTTATAGATGGCGAGGTTCCAAGCCCAATTGCTCCCCCGCCAGGATGTACTTTTAATCCTCGGTGTGTGTCAGATAATAGAACGCCAGAATGTGAATATGAGACGCCCCATAAAATAAAAATTGAAGAAGGGCATTATATCTGGTGTGTAAATCCGCCTAATTTACATAATAATAAGACTCTTAAAGAATAAGAAATTTAGATTTAATATATTAATTTCAAAACTATTTAACCAAAGAGAGGAATTTATATGCAATTTGGAACACAATTATTGAATTATTTTACGACGTGGGAAGAATTACTTCCCGCTATTAAATATTTGGATAAAGGTCCGTGGCACAGTCTCTGGTATTCAGATCATTTCATTCCACCTTATCCAAGGGCCAATATGGAAGCCGAATCTGCTTTGGAGAGTTGGTCTATACTCACGGCTACAGCTGTGGTGACAGAACGACTGAAATTAGGTGTGCTCGTAACAGGTAATAAATTTCGAAATCCAGCACTTCTCGCGAAAATGGTTTCAACCATTGATCAAATCTCTAACGGACGACTTATCCTAGCTATTGGCGCTGGCTGGTATGAGCGAGAGCACGAGGCGTATGGTTGGGAGTTTCCTGGAGTTAAAGAGAGATGCGATCGTTTGGAGGAAGCGGTCGAACTTATTAGGATGTTGTTTACTGCTGATGGACCAGTCGATTATAGTGGACATTACTATCAGCTAGAAAAAGCTTATTTTTCACCTCCTTGCACGCAGAAACCACACGTTCCAATTATGGTCGGCGGAAATGGTGAGAAAAGAACCTTACGAACGCTCGTTCGGTTTGGTGATATCGCAAATATAGATTTTAATAAACCGGGAACGCCAGAAATGTTTAAACATAAGATGGAAGTGATCGAGCGTCATTGTGAAGAATTTGGACGCAATACAAAAGACATCAAAAAGACGATGGTGATCCCAATAAAAATTGAGAAGGACGAAAAAGAAGCTGTAAAACTTCGCGAACGTCGCGGAGACTGGGCTTTACTTGGCTCAGTACCATTCATAATTGACCGAATTCAAAAATTTATCGATGCTGGTGCCGAGGAGATTATATTAAGTGGGATTTATCCCATTAAACCCGAAGAGTTCAAGCAGGTTGAGGATGAGATTCTATCTAACTTCATTTAAGGTTTCTTTAATTTTAATTAATAATAATTTTGAGATAGTTCTTTCACGTAAACATTAAGTAGATAGAGAGAAATGAAAGGTAAAATTTACGATATTCAGAAGTTTGCTATCCACGATGGCCCTGGAATAAGAACTTTAGTTTTTATGAAAGGGTGTCCACTTAAATGTTTATGGTGTTCTACACCTCAAACGCAGAATTCTTCTCCTGATTTACTCTATATCGAGGTTCATTGCAATTTTTGTCATAGCTGTGTTGAAGCATGTTCAAAAGAAGCAATTAAAATATCCGAAGAGGGAAAAATAAAGATTGACAGAAACCTCTGTAATACATGTGGTGAATGCGTAGAAATTTGCCAAAACGAGGCTTTAAAAATTGCAGGCGATGAAAGAACGGTAGAAGAACTATATCAAGAGATAATGAAGGATAGTCCTTTTTTTAGAAGATCAGATGGAGGGGTCACGATAGGTGGTGGTGAACCTACTATGCAACCTGAATTTGTTAGTACTTTACTTAATGAATTCAAAAAAACATTCATACACACTGCCCTAGAAACCTGTGGATATGCAAAATGGGAAAATTTGGAAATGATTCTTGAACATATAGATCTTTTATACTTCGACATCAAACACATGGATCCGCTTGAACATAAAAAGATTACGGGAGTTTCTAATGAGCTTATCTTGGAGAATGTGAAGAAAGCTTCAAAAATGAAACTAATTATAATTCGCATCCCGTTAATACCAGGATTAAATGATTCAGAAGATAATTTATTAAATACAGCAAAGTTTGCTACGAAATTGGGAAAAAACCTTCTGAGAATCGAGATCTTACCTTATCATAAATTTGGAACTGGTACCTATAAGCAACTTGGTAGAGAGTATAAACTTGAGGACATTGAGCCTCCGAGCGAAGAATATATGAACAAGCTAAAGAAAATTATTGAATCTTGTGGCGTTAAGGTTCAAATAGGGGGATAGAACTCGCTATAAGGATCCATCTACATTTTTTCGACCCGACATAAAAGAGCTTTTGTAGAAACTGAACCTGTTATTGGAT
>JABXKD010000259.1 GCA_013375475.1 Promethearchaeota archaeon | reverse complement strand
TATTTATTAAGAATCATTATTTCTTCCCCAAACACAGTATTCGCATTCAGAGTGATGAGGAGGAATAGGGCCATTTAAAAGCTTAATCGCGTCTTTTAGAGTCTTTCTTGCTCTATTTGGATCAATGTCTAATTTAACCACTTTTATATTAAAATCAATCCTTCCATTTTTTTCTACTTTTTCTTGTTATTTCAACAAGCGGAGTAGAATCAGGGGGGACATTCTTTTTTTGTATTCCCGCACTTATGCGTGACGAAAAGTAAAGTGTGTCCCCCTTTTACCTACAAAATAAAACTTTCCTTAAAAAGAAGGACTTTTAAGAATTATGTCGTATTAGTTATATTAGAACGTTTTAACTAAATAAATATCATAACCTGTATGAAGGTAACAGGAGAGACCTTTTCTTTTAATAAAAAGAGAGAAAAGGAGCCGAAGAGGAGAGATGTCATAAGCATCAAAACTTTCAGGCAAATGGATATTTATGCGATAAACAAAAATGAATGCAAAATTTAATATAAATTTTAGAGTGCTTT
>JABXKD010000258.1 GCA_013375475.1 Promethearchaeota archaeon | reverse complement strand
CATAAATATAAAGTTAATGATGACTTTTCTACTCCTTTACACGCATGGAAAGACATAGAAAAATATATCCCAAAAGATAAAAGCATTTGGTGTCCTTTTTATATGAATGGAGAACATACATTACAACAATTAGGATATGATATTATACATGAAGATGAAGATTTCTTTGAGAATAATAAAGGAGATATTGTTGTGGATAATCCACCTTTCAGTAAAAAAAAAGAGGTCATTAAAAGGTTGATAGAATTAGATAAACCATTTATCTTAATTCTTCCAAGTAGTAAAATCAATACACAATATTTTAGAGAAAGTTTCAAAAATTCAGATTCAGAATTACAAATAATTATTCCAAGGAAAAGAATTCATTTTATTAAAATGATAAATGGAAAAATTAAAGAAAATCAAAAAAATATTTGTAATTTTGACTGCTTTTATTATTGCTGGAAAATGGAGTTAGATAAGGATATTATATGGTTGGATTAATTTTTATATTCCCTGCCCACTTTGGCATTCTATATTATATATATTCAATGC
>JABXKD010000257.1 GCA_013375475.1 Promethearchaeota archaeon | reverse complement strand
ATAACCCATAATTTAGCCGTTGTTAATCACATTGCTGATAGAATTGCTGTTATGTATCTTGGTAAATTTGTTGAGATAGGCACTACAGATCAAATTTTCTCAAAACCTACACACCCTTATACCATAGCCCTTTTAGAATCAAGAACAGAAATTGATCCTAAAAACAAGGAAATACGTTTTGTTATCAAGGGAGAAGTCCCAAGCCCTATAGCACCACCTCCAGGATGCCATTTTAATCCTCGTTGTGTATCAGATGCGAGAACAAATGAATGTATGCGTGAAACGCCTCATAAAATAGAAATTGAAGAAGGTCATTATATTTGGTGTGTAAATCCCCCTGTTTGGATGCAAAAGGAGATGGCCTCGGAACCTGCAAAAGCAGATATTAATGCTTTGGGTAATTAATTAAAAACCTTTTAGTTTTTTACCTAAACTCATTTCTTTGTTAGATTTAAGCAAGAGCTTCAATTAAATCTCTTTTAATTGGAATTAATTTTAAAAGTTGCCCTATTTAACGAGGAAACAGTCAATAAAA
>JABXKD010000256.1 GCA_013375475.1 Promethearchaeota archaeon | reverse complement strand
GGAAGTCAAAATTCGCGAAAAGCTGAGTCAACAGCTTGTAGACCTTGCCGCCAATCGCATGGAAAAGAACAAGGAAAAGCTGAGTCAACAGCTTGTAGACCTTGCCGCTAATCGCATGGAAAAGAACATGGAAAAGCTGAATCAACAGCTTGTAGACCTTGCCGCCAATCGCATGGAAAAGAACAAGGAAAAGCTGAGTCAACAGCTTGTAGACCTTGCCGCCAATCGCGTGGAAAAGAACAAGGAAAAGCTGAGTCAACAGCTTGTAGACCTTGCTGCTAATCGCATGGAAAAGAACATGGAAAAGCTAACTCAACAGCTTGTAGACTTTGCCGCAAATCGCATGGAAAAAAACAAGGAAAAGCTGAGTCAACAGCTTGTAAGCCTTGCCGCCAATCGCATGGAAAAGAACACGGAAAGGAATTTGAGCCTCTTTGATATTCAGGAGCAGCATATCTCACAATCGGATGAAGCAAATATCGCTGAAAAAACAGAGACTCCTCCTGTTGAGCCATTGACAGAAGATAGTCCCGTAATA
>JABXKD010000255.1 GCA_013375475.1 Promethearchaeota archaeon | reverse complement strand
AACCGAACCTGCCAATGACCATCACATACGAGCGGCCGGATTCACATTGCACAACTCGCAAAGGCCTGAGAGACCGGAATGCCTTGCCTATGCGGTCAGCAGCCGGTCAAGCCCCTTTTTTGCCGTACCAGCTAATAATACCAAGTTGCAATCATGTCATTGCGAGGAGCGAAGCGACGTGGCAATCTGGCCTATTGAGCCCGCTTCACATTCGTTCGCAATGACATCTATAAATAACAGCCGTTTCAATGCAACTTCGTGCAAAATCCTTGCTTCATATTCTTCGAGGTCTCGTCATATAGGCACAGACAAACGCTCACCAAAAACGGACCTGAGAAACTCCCTCCTTTTCCTCCAAGAGCTGTGTGGTTTCCCGTCTCACCTGCTCGTCGGCAATAGCCTCAACCGTTGAGACGGAAATACCCTCTTCATTCTTCGTGTGCTTCCAGTTCACCACGTAGCCGGGGACAAGGGCATAGTGACATCCCCAGAACCCGCAGCAGGATGAGTCAGCGAGGGCATTTCCAACGACATACAGG
>JABXKD010000254.1:298-542 GCA_013375475.1 Promethearchaeota archaeon | reverse complement strand
GAAGGTGAATTAACTCCTTTAGTTTATAGATGTTTCGCATTTCTTGAATAATTTGGTTCCAACTAGAAAACGTTAGGGGAGCCTGAAAATTACAGCCCTTTGGCCTTTGCTGAAGGGCTTTTTTATTTTAAAATACTTTACGAAAAAAGAAGGATTTTTAAATAGAACTATAGAATAAAGAAGACAGTCTATTAAATATAACTTCTAAAAAAATAACCATAAATTGTTTAGGAGAATAAATTAT
>JABXKD010000254.1:0-288 GCA_013375475.1 Promethearchaeota archaeon | reverse complement strand
AAAAATGAAGAGGGTAGCAAATTTTGTAAAAATTGTAACGTGCCTCTTTTTAAACAGGATTATTCTGAAGATAATCCTTATATCAAAAAAAACATTAAAGAAGAAAAAATGCGAGCAGAAATCGGGGCATTTCAAGCCGAAAAGGCTAAAACAGAAAAAGAAGAAGAAAAAAAAGGGGCAGAAGCCAGAGCTAAGGCTGAAAAAGAAATTGAAGAAGAGGGAAAAGAAAAGCAAAAGATAGAAGAACAAAAATTGGTCGAAGTTTTAAAGGGTAGGTTAGAAAGCGGT
>JABXKD010000253.1 GCA_013375475.1 Promethearchaeota archaeon | reverse complement strand
AAGTTATCGCTTATAGTTTAGCCTTGAGGAAATGTAAAGCTTGTTGCCTTATCTATCCAGAATCTGAAAGATCAAAGATTGAAAAAGAAAATACTCACGTCTTAACTTTGGTCAGAGATCTAACTGGGAAAGATCCAAGTAAGGTTAAACTTCACGCAAGGACCGTTGATCTCTATTTGAAGGATAATGAAGATATAGAATTTGAACAATATATTGAAAGAATCAGAGAGCAAGTTAAGAAAATACTAGTGGATTTCATTACCCTGACAGAATGATTCTTTGATGAGAAAAGGCAGTCCCTTTGATGTAGTACTATCTGCTAACAGATGACTACCAAAAGCTGTCGATAGTATCGAAAATGCGCGCACGCGCGCGCATAACCTCTCTAACGCATTTGAAAATCACTTAAAAACACTGATTAACACTTTTTCGAACGTCTATTCTCAAAATAACTTCGGAAATAATGTTTTTGGTAGCCCGGGGGAGATTCGAACTCCCGTCAGCGGGTCCAGAGCCCACCGTGTTCGCTCCCTGCCATTATCT
>JABXKD010000252.1 GCA_013375475.1 Promethearchaeota archaeon | reverse complement strand
GGTGCTATTTTAAAGAAAGTTAAGGGTCAAAAGTCTTTAGCCCCTGTATATTGGGCAATAAAATCATGGCGAAAATCCTTTAAAATCTAGGGTTTTTTAATTATTTTGCATTTTTTTTCATTTTTTTCTTTATTTATTATTATTAATTTGATAATACTTATATATAATTAAAACAAAGGAAAAAAAAATGACACTTACTAAAATTAACAAAGAACTAAAAGAAATGGGTTATGAATTAATTAAAGGAAATAAATATTTTTATTTTTCCCCTTTAAATAATAATCCTAAATTTGTTGAACCTATAACTTATGTAAGAAAATTAAATGAGCTAACTTTACATCAATGGAAAAGTGAATTAGATTTTTTAAAAATTTATGCACCAAAGGTGGCTCAATAATGAGTCATCTAAATATTAAAAAAGTTAATAAAGATTCCCGTGAGTTGCTCGAAGAAAAACGCAAACGAGAATCTGAAATTGCTATGGTAAAACAACATATAAACGAATGTTCCACAGAATTAGATCGTCTTAGCTCCAAATTGCAGG
>JABXKD010000251.1 GCA_013375475.1 Promethearchaeota archaeon | reverse complement strand
TAGGAGATCGCACAGTTAAAGAGTATAAGAAAATAATCCCTACGTTTTGGTCGGGTTCTGTAATAAGAAAGAAAATAAAACCTCCAAACCAAAATAAAAAGAGAAATATAAACGCTATTTTGTATTGCTTAATCTTAAGCCGAAATTCAATGAAAAAGTTTACTAATTTCATAACATAAGATAAAACACTCTAATATAAAAAAGATTTGAATAGGCTTTATATTCTTGAAAAATGGATTATTGAGTTGAATTTGGCCCTTCTTTTAGAGTGAAATAATAATTAAGAACCATGCCAATAGTAATAAATAAAGCAAAACCTATTCCAAGACCTATTAAAATGTCCATCCATAGGAAATTTAAAAGATAAACGTTATAAAGATACCCGGGTTGAATTTCTGTTAAAATTTTAAAATGAATAGCCGATGTAGTTAGGATGCTTGATACCGCACACACAATAAAAAATATTACAAATAACGCCTTTCTCGAGTTTGATATTTTTTCCTCCTTAAACACCATATTTATCTCCTCTTAGACTTAATTATAT
>JABXKD010000250.1 GCA_013375475.1 Promethearchaeota archaeon | reverse complement strand
AAAGTTTCTCTGCTTTATCAATATCATCTAAATATTGTTCAATAGAACAATCTTGAAAACCATACCATGGACCAAATCCATCGATTCCCGGTTCAGGTTGGTCAAATCCCATACAACTTATATGTAATATTTTTTCGGAAGGAAGATAAATGCCAACATGCCCATTGCCATGTCCCGAAAATGGAATCGTTTCTACTATCAAATTTTCAAATGTTAATCTATCTCCTGGTTCAAATGCTTCCACATTATTACAGCTAAAATATTCATTTAAATCAGCAAATTTTTTAACATCGCTAAAACTCACTCTCGCATCGAAATTATCTTTATGAAAATTTTTTAAATCAAGTAGATAATTTGCCTCAGGATTAGGTGCGTGTATAGTTGCCTCTAATGCTTCCCATCCATATACATGAGCCATGTGGTCCAAGTGCCCATGAGTACAGACATAATTTAAAATAGGACCAATATCCTTATAGAGTTCTATTGAATATTTAGGTTGAATATTCAAATCAAGAATAACAGTTTCAGAATTTCGCCCTTTTCTA
>JABXKD010000024.1 GCA_013375475.1 Promethearchaeota archaeon | reverse complement strand
GGTGTCATCCGACTTCTTCGACCATCAGCAAATATTTTCCGTCTTCCTCTTTTACTGCTCATTAAATGTTCATTGAGCATCTCACTGGTATCATGAATAGACCTACCCATTATTTCAGAGAGAAAATATACCCTAAGGAAATCAATATCGCTGTATTTATAATTCCTCGGCTTTTTATACTTCCAAATGCGAGATGTGATTGCATTACAAAACTTTTTAAAAAATGCGAGGATATAATCATTAGAAAGAAGTGATTTAATTCCCGATCTCAAAATTGAGTCAGGAAATATTTTGTTTATTGGCATAAATAAATATTATCACTTCTTTCTTTTAAACTTTAAGGCTAATTTCCAGTGGAACAAAAAAATAAAAAATAATATTTCAATTTAAAAGATAAGTTATAAAAATCGATAGAAAAGAATTCAGTTCAAGGATTATTTATAGATCTATTTCCTTTGATACTGTTATTATCTTTTTATTACCAAATATTTAATTCTCATTATTGCTTTAAGTTGTTTATTAAATAATAAAGAAATTTTATGAAGATTATGGATATTAAAATTAAATATGGATTTATAGCGTTATTTATAATCCTTATTCAATCCAGCTTAAAGGTAGTAGGTGTAATAATCACTGGTAGTTTAAGCTTTTTATCCGAGACTGTTGATACATTGACGGATATTTTTTTTATTTCTCTTACGATTTATTCGTTATATGTAAGTCAAAAGCCTCCAGATTTCGAACATATGTACGGGCATTCTAAAATTGACTCTTTAGGAGGATTAGTCCAAGGGGTTATTTTAATCAACATTTATTGCGTTCTTATTATTGTAGCAACTCAAACCATATTAGCCAGTTCATATACAATAATAAATCCAGATGTGGGATTCTTTATACTAATAATATCATTTTTCATTAATTTAGTATTTTCTAGATTACTAATATGGCAAGGAGGGAAGCAAAATAGCTTATCTCTTAAAATTCAAGGGTTAAATTTATTCCAAGATTCTCTTCGAGCGCTCATAGTTATAATTAGTTTTGTTATCGCTCTATTTTTTAATATTCAATTTTTAGATCCCTATTTCAGTATTGCTCTTTCTATATTGATAATTATAACCTCAATCATTCTTACTAAAGAAGGAATTAAGGATTTAATAGATGTGAACCCCGTAAACGCTCTCATTATAGAGGAAATAAAGTTAAGCGTGCTCAATCTTGATCACGTAAACGGTGTTGAAGAGTTAAAAGTTAGATTTAGTGGTACTACGCTTTTTTTAGAAATTCGACTTTCTGTTGAGGATCATATATCTGTAGTGCATGCAAATGCAATTACAAAAAGCATAAGATCTTTAAGCAAGAAATTTTTTCCGTCTTACAATGTTGAAACAGTAGTCGAAATGAATCCTTTAAGTGGAGAATCTTCGCTCGGAGAAAAGATAATCAATTTGCTTTATACTATGAAAAGTGAGTTTAAAGAGATATCAGATTTTAAAGATTTGAATGTGTTTAGAATTGAAAACGATTACTTCTTATCATTAGCTATTATTGTTGATGATAGTTTATCGTTAGAAGAGGCTCACGAATTAAGCAGTTTGTTTGAAAGACAATTACAAGAGCAGGTTCCATTTATCTCGCGAATTATTACTCACATAGAATCCCAAACCATGCTGAAAAAATCTTTAACAGATCATCTAGTTTGCACACCGATTGAACCTGAAAAGAAGAAAGAAATTCAAACTTCGTTAGAAAGTTTATTAAAATCGATTCCAGAGGTTAAAGGATATCATGGTCTGGAATTTTGGGCTGCCCTTGATTTTTGTGTTCTCGAACTCCATGTATTTTTTAACGGGGCTCTTAATATAACGCGAGTTCATACTTTGATAACACATATAGAGCAACAAATAAAAAATACACTGAATATTGAAAATTTAACTGAAGTAATTCTTCATTCTGAACCCTTTGAAGGACGATCTGAGGGAATTTTATTTTAATCCCAAAATGGAAAGTCGTAATCAAATAGGCCTAATTCCTTCTGCATGGTTCTAATATCTTCTTGTAAACTTTTATTAATAGGAATACCTTGGTTTTTCCGTTCAGTTTCAGCAAAATATTCTTTTTCTCCAGCGGTATAAATTCGTGACTTTGCAGGAGCTTTCCTAGAAGCTCTTAGGCTCCTCATAATTGTCCCTGTAGCTCGTTTAAAACGCTTTAAAGGAGTAAAATGATTAATATTTATCGCTAAAAAGAAGTGACCAACTTTTAGTCGCTTTTGCCCCTCTTCAATAATTCCTCCCGTATCTTTAAGGAAAACACCGTCTTGTAAAGCTGATGATAAAATTTCTACAAATGTGGCATAACCAAAACCTTTATAACCAGATGTTCCTTCACCCATTCCACCTAAAGGCAGAAGTGCAGCGGTTCTTTCTTCCAAACTTTTAAGCGTTTCGTGAGGATCATTCTGTGATCCTCCATTTTTAGTGATTATCAGACCGTCGGGGAGTGGTTGGTGAATTCTATCAAACACTTCTATCTTACCTCTTTGAATAATTGAGGTAGCACAATCGAGTAAAAAGGGAAAAACTTCATCTGTGGGTGCGCCTAAAGTTAATGGATTAGTTCCCAGCATTGGTTCGACTCCAAATGTTGGAGGGACAGCGGGTCTAGCGTTCGTGGTTGTTATCCCTATCATACCCTCGTTTATCGCCATAAGAGAATAATATCCGGCAATTCCAAAATGTGTTGAATTTCTCACTGCAACAGCTCCAAGACCATATTTTTTAGCCTTTTGAATTGCTAATCTCATAGCTTTATGCCCTATTACAGGCCCTAATCCACATCCACCATCAATAACGGCTGTAGTTGGACTTTTTCTAACGATCTTTATTTTTGTGTCAGTATTATATATTCCTTCCCTAATTCTATCGTAATACATCTTACATCTTTGAATGCCGTGTGAATCTATACCCCGTAAATCGGATGTAATCAAAACATCTGCAATCACATCTGCATCGGCTCTCTTCACATTAAGACCAATAAACACATCTCTAATGAAATTCTTGAGGATTCTAAAATCTATATATACAGCATCTTTTGAGTTAGATATGACATCAACTTTTGTACTTGTCATGAAGATCACTTTGAATGCAATAGATTCTATTTATCTAGAAGACTATTTAACAAAATTCCTATTGAATATAAGTTGAAAGTTCGTATAAACAGCTTTAATTTTATTAAATTTCAGCTCAATTCTTAATAAGAATTAAAGAAAGAGAATTTTCGGTTAAAAAAGAGATTTGTATTTATCCAAATTGAGTTCCTCTCGCATAATTTTGATATCTTTTTGCAAACTTTTATTAAGAGGAATTCCTGTTTTTCTTCTACTTGTCATAACATCATGTTCCTTTTCGCCTGCGGTATAAATTCGGTTTGCTCCAGGTTCTTTTTTGGAAGAACGAAGGTCTTTCATGATATTTCCTGCTGTCTTTTTAAAAACTTCAAGAGGAAGAAAACTTTCTATATTAATTGCTAAGAAGAAATGCCCCACTTTTAATCTTTTCTGACCTTCTTCTAGAATTCCTATTGTATCTTTAAGATATATTCCATCTTGTAGGGCTGCTGACAACAACTCAACCAATGTTGCGTAACCATAGCCTTTATAACCGGAAGTTTCTTCCCCTCTACCACCTAATGGCAGTAATGCAGCTTTACCCTTACCCATATTTTCTAAAACTTTAGCAGGATCAGTTTCCGTCTTTCCTTCATCCGTTATTACGACCCCATCAGGTAAAGGCTTATTAATTCTATTATATAACTCTACTTTGCCTCTTTGAACAATAGTCGTTGCACAATCAATTAAAAATGGGAACTCTTCATCTGTTGGCGCACCTGCAGTCAGAGGATTTGTACCTAGCATTGGTTCGACTCCAAAGGTAGGTGGCATAGAGGGTCGAGCGTTAGTTACTGCTAAACCAATCATCCCCTCCTTTATTGCCATGAGCGAATAAAAACCAGCGATGCCAAAATGTGTTGAATTTCTCACTGCTACAGAACCCAGTCCGTACTTTTTTGCTTTTTCAATAGCTGTCTTCATAGCCTTATAAGCAATTACATGGCCCATTCCGCAGTTTCCGTCCCAAAGGGCCGTCGTTGGACCATCCTTAATTACATCGATTTTTGTATTAACCTCATACATACCCGCTTTTATGCGATCGAAGTACATTTTACAGCGTTGGATTCCATGAGTATCAATCCCTCTAATATCAGAAGCAATTAATACTTCAGCTATAATGTGGGCGTCGTCTTTAGGTACCCCAAGGCCGATAAAAACGTCTCGCATGAAGTTTTCGAGCGTTTCTGCTTCAATATATATAATATTTTCAACCATAATGATCCCTTAAGTGTTTTTCAATTTCATTATTCTTTGAAAAGCAAATAATATTCTATCATATTTTTGGTTTTACATAAAGTTTAACTTAATAATACTTCCATGTTATGAGGTTTTTTGAAACCAGTTTGATATTCTTTTGGTATGATATTAAATGATATGAAAGTGAAAGTAGAAGGTAAGTTTTTCAAAGAAGTTTCGATTGAGGAGGATGGAGACAACATAACTTATGTCTTTCCAGACACTGAAGAATTTTTATCGATATTGCGGCGAAAACTCAATAAAGAATTGACGTTAGATTAATCCTATAAACTTAATCCTTCTTATTCCGTTACTTCAATAAGTTTTTAAAACTCCATTCATTTTTTTTCTTGGAACCTTAGGCCCGTTCTGCAATCCTATACTGGATGAAGCGCAAAATGGTCTCTAGCGCAAATTGCCTAGATTCAGGTTTCATGAGGAATATTATCCAATTTTATGTCCCGTCGAAGCGATCCCCATAATGGTGGGTACCAGAGTAGTCTCTTTCGTAGGAAAGATATAAACTCGTAATAACAAACTCGATCAGGCCAGGGATGGAGCAATCGTAAGTTTAGGCGTTCACGCTTTATGGTAAGGTCGTGGAGGGGCATATTATCAGGTCATAGTATTTGAATTGGAATCGAGATTTAGGTTTTTATCAATCCTCTTCTAAAGTAAAACGTAAATGGCGGTCTTTGTCTTCTTCGGCATATTCTATTCCTATTCTTTTATGTAACGAGATTTTTTTATCCTTTATGGTCTTCCCTTCAGCAAAATAGAGTGTTGAAGATTCATCACAGGAATCTTTTCCATTATATTCGTTTTTAGTTATATTAAATGCCATGCATAATTTACTCGGTCCATCGACTAAATTCTTAAAGTCTTTTCCAATTTTTACTGTTCGATTCTTCTTCATTAGTTCTATTCCCTTGACGGGGAAAAGTTTTCTTATAAAAATAGCGCATGGCATTCCTTCGGGTTCAGTAATTACATTAAGGCAGAAATATACACCATAAATATAATAAACATAGAATGTCCCCGGTTTCATATACATGACTTTAGTTTTTTCGGTTTTTTTATAGTTGTACGCGTGGCAGGCTTTATCGTTGGGACCTAAATACGCTTCGACTTCTACTAATTTTCCTATTAAATCCACCTTCTCGGTCTTCTTTATTAGGTATCTGCCTAAGAGATCCTTGGCTACTTCGATAGTATCTCTTGAAAAGAATTCCGTTGATATTCTTTTAAGTTCTGTCATGAATCAAGATCTTTATTTCTTAAGAATTCTTTATTTAACAAAAATAGTTTCATCATTCATTATATTTTAAAATTAATTTTAAGCATTTTGGGGAACAATTATGGATGCAGTTACTAGAGTATTGAAAGCTATAAATCATGAGGAACCTGATAGAGTTCCAGCTTGGGAAAGCGCTTTTACAAATAATACGATTTCACAACATTATGGATTAAGTGAAGGAAGAGGAGATTTTGGTATTTCCTTATTAAAGAATGTACCTGATAAAATGGCAGTTGTAAATCAAATAATTAAAAGTAAAAGATCAATGAAACCAGGCTTTAAGAGGTACTTCAAGTTATTCCGTAATATTGGCTATGATATTGGAACATGCATATCTTCTAATTTCCCACGTTTAATTCTTGAAGATGCAAAAGGGTACGTTGATGAATATGGAAGAATAATGAAATTTGAACAATATGAGAAAGATGGAACAGTGATTATGGGGTATCACGGGGGTTATTTCAAGAGTTTCGAAGATTATGAAAGTTGGGAGAGAATGGATCCTAATTTCAAAGCCAGATTAGTTGGATATTTAGCAGGAAAGGAGATTCAAGAGGAAATGAATAATGAGATTCTTGCTGCTCCTGCAATTGGAGCAATAATGGAGGATCCCTGGGAAGGTTTTGGATTAGAGACTTTCTCAAGAATTTTAGCTAAACCAAAACAAGCTAAGAAAATTTTTGATGATTATGGCAAATTTACACTTGAACTAGTAAAAATTCTGGCAGAAAATGGAGCGAAATTAATAATATTATGGGATGATTATGGTTACAAGAATGGACTTTTCATGCGAGTAGAGAATTATCGAAAATATGTACTCCCATGGTTAAAACAAATTTGTAGTGCTGCTCACAAACTCGATAGCTATATTTTATTGCATTCCGATGGAGATTTGATTGAAATTTTTGAAGATATCATTAAATGTGGTGTTGATGTTTTAAATCCAATCGAACCTACAACAGCAAATCCGGAATACGACATTTTCAAATTAAAACAAAAATATGGAGATCAAATTACCTTTTGCGGTAATTTATCGCCTCAAATGTTAGCTACTGGTGGATTATCAGAAGTTGAAGCTTATGCTAAGAAGCTAATACGAGAATTAGCCCCAGGTGGTGGGTATATTTTCAGTTCTGGTCACAGTATTAATCCTGCAGTAACACTTGATAGATTTGAAGCCATGCAAAATATCAAGAGAAAATACGGTAGTTACCCTATTAATGTCCCATCTTAATAAGTTCTTCTTTTAAGAACGATTCTAAATTCGAATTACATGCAATGAATGGAAATTTTGTCTTTATTGACAATTCCAGGTCGAAATCAGCTCCTTTTATGGAAAAGAACTTACCATCTGCCTCTTTTAAGATTAAATATCCCGCGGCTACATCTACAAGGCGATTGCTTTCTCTCAGGTTAATGAATGCTTCCATACTTCCACATGCAACTTGGCATAAAGTTAAAGCACTACTCCCTAAGATTCTCAAACGATGGAAATGTTGAATTATGGGTAGTAATCTCTCGATATTTTTAAATGCGTTTTTCTTAGGAAGATTCAACTCAAAGAGAAGTATGTCTGATTGGTTAAAATCCGAGACATGAATTTTCTTCTCGTTTAAATAAGCACCTTCACCCTTGTTAGCCCAATAAATATCTTTTGATATCAAGTCTAAAACCACAGCGCGTTTTATATCCCCTATTTTTTCACCGTTCGCATAGGCTATAGAAACTGAACAATATGGGATGCCCCTCACAGCGTTATTTGAGCCATCCACGGGATCCACAATCAAGATATTTTGGTTTTCGATTGCTTTTTGTTTGTCTCCTATATATTTTTCTCCAATTTCTTCACTAATTAGTAAAATGTTTACATTCTCATTTTCTAGAGCGTTAATAATAATATTTTCCGCGATAATATCTATTTGCATGGATATATCTCCACCTGCGCCTTTCTGGAACTTTTCCGAAGCTTTTTTTGACCCCAAGATAGGGTGAATTGCGTCGTACACATTCAGCGCGATTTTTTTCAATAGATCAATACTAATGTCTATAATTTCAAATCACCAATTAGTTTGTTTAAAATTAAATACCAGTCTTTGATTGGATTATTTGAGAATTCTTTGTTTATCCATAAACCATTTATCTACAATAAGAGATTGCAACTTATTATTATTCTTCGCATCGTATTCATTGTGAATAGTGCTTTTTGGTATCCAAAATTCTTTATCCGATTCAAGCATTATTAAAAGAGCTTGTGGGCTTTCAACTTTAATTTTAGCTTTTACTTCCATGGTCTCTTTTGAAATCCCAAATTCTGTAGTTTCTACTACTTGTAATCCATTTCTGGCAAGAATATGCTCAGAAAATACACCATATTCACTTTCTCCATGAATTTCTGCATCTTTGGATTTTTTCTCGGTTGTTCCGCTAGTTGCAAATTCTATTTTTTCGTTTAATATGTGTTCTAGCATTAAAGTAAAGAAATTTAGATTAGGGAAACGGAGTTTCTTGACATAATCACCGATTTTAATTTGGATTACTTGATGAGATTCTTTTTCCCAGCCAACATAAATTTCGGTCTTTCGCTCCTTAAAAACGTGATAACCTCTCCAATTCGCACTATTTCCATTCAGAACTTCTAAAATACAAATAATTTCTTCAATAGTTATTTTAACAGTTTTTCCTTCTCCTTCCGAAGTTCTCTCCCATTTCCCATCTTCCTTACGATTAAAACAACTTAAGAATACATATGGAGTCGATTTAGATGGACTTGTGAGCGTTATGCTTGTTTTTTGACCGTAAAAGGTTTTGGTATGATAATCTGTCATAATTCAAAAAGAGGTCTATGCTTTAAAAACATAATATTTGTTCATTGATTTAAATTCATCCTAAAAATTTTAAGTGAATAATTTTACCTGTCTTTAGTCTTTCCGCAATTTTAAGCATTTTATGAGTATTTTTCCTTCTATGGAATCAATATCAAAAGAAAGATCGTCGTACATATTTAATAGTAAGATTCAATCTTATTAATGGTAGATTGAAAAGAAAAGTTGAAGAATACTCCTAATAACCTAATAAAATATTACATTAATTCAATTTCTACTAAAACAGATTCTGGAATTTGAATCTTCATAATAAGATGCATCGAACGCTCGTTAGCAGTTATTTCAAAGAGACGTTTATGAATTCTCATTTCGAACTTCGCCCAAGTAGAAGTACCTTGACCAGAAGGAGCTTTTAAAACAGGTACTCGTAATCTCTTTGTGGGTAGTGGGATGGGTCCCAGTTTCCTTATTCCTTGATTTTTACAGACGCTTTCTATTTGTTCGCATACACCTTTAAGAGAATGTAATTGGGTGCTACTTAATCTGATACGTGCTCGTTGCATATTTTAAACTTTTTTTAATTGAAGTAGTTAGAGAAATTATTAAAAATAAATAAATTTTATGATTAATACCTTAAAAGAACTTAATTTTCTAATTATTTCTTTTCCTATGTTCAATTCTTTTTGCGATTATTAAACTTAAGATACCCAATTGTGTTTTTAATGAAGCTTTTGACCCTACTTTTTTATATAATATCCTTAGGAGAAGTGTCAACAAAACAAAAAGCCCTATTGCAGCTCCCCAGACAATTACTTGGTTTAATTGTTGATAAAATAAAAAGTATAGAGGGTCATGGAGAATATATATCGTAAATGAGTAAAACGAATAATAAAAGAAGAACCTATACCTTTTTTTAGGATTAATTTTTTCAAATTCCTCGAGATATATGAGGATGGCGAGCAGAATTAGCACCACTCCAATGGAATAAAACATAGAAGAAATAGTTCTTCGTGTCAAAAAATCGCTGAATCGATAAATCATACCAAAAGTAGTAAAAATTACACCGATTACAAAAATTGCTCTTAAGAAGATTGTTTTTATAGAATTCTTCCTTTCTTCTTGATCTTGGATACTGTTAATGTTGTAGAAGAAGTCTCCAAATGCAGAACCGATTATAAAAATCGCGAAATAAGCTAAAATTGTAAATGCCTCTATAGGATTATAAAAAAAGTGAAACAGGACGCCATAAATGTTTGGCTGATCTTCAAAAGGTGATAAAATTGGGAAAAGTAACTCGTTAATAATTAACAAGCAAATGCCTAAAATTAACCTTAAGTTTATTGATGTGCGTAATAAAGGCCACGCTAACAAGAGTGAAATTGAGATTGTTTGAAGAGCGTTCCAAGCCCAAATCCATCTCAGATCGTTTATCCCAATAGCAATTGCAATATTATAAAGAAAAGCTATTACTAGTAATAATAGCGCTCTTAATATATAGGTGTTCCTAGCTTGGCTCATAGTAGCGTCAGGAGAAGCCGCTGCTTTTCTAACACTACTTTTATAGGCTATTGCTGCGCTGAATCCAGAGATGAACAAAAATCCCGTAGCCGCTATTGGTGCTAAAAACGAGAACAAGAAATTTATTAACCATCGTTCATGCCATAGTATCCACCAATCAAGTACATGGCCAAGAACCATAAGAAATATACAAAATCCTCGAATCATGTCGATACTCTGTATTCTCTTCATAATGCCAGCCTATTTTTTCCCCTAATAATTCAAATTATAATTAAGATAAAATGTAGTTTTGCTATTAATAATTGCCATTTTAAAGAATAGTAGGGTATAAAATCTATGAAAATCCTAATAAGAACTTATTCCCTAAATTCACTTGATTTAAATATTTTTTTGCAGTCTCTAAGCATTTAGTCGCTTGTTTTCTTGATGTAATCGGTAAATCATTCATTTGGTAATCAGGATGGAAGACAAGCAAACTATAAGGTATGTCCTT
This sequence comes from Promethearchaeota archaeon, assembly GCA_013375475.1. GTDB lineage: Archaea > Asgardarchaeota > Lokiarchaeia > Sigyniarchaeales > SOKP01 > SOKP01. Next base: position 35,257 of record JABXKD010000024.1, on the reverse strand, counting down.
ATTAATTTCACTAATAAAAGTAGCAATCTGTTCAACTTCTTCGTAATTCACGTAGCCAGGAACTAGTAACGTGCATGCGCTCAATTCGTGCATATTTTCTTCTCGTGTACCAAAATAATTTTCAGCTAAATACTTGAAATTTTCAAGAGTTCTACAGTTACTAACGCCACATAATGCTAAGTTTAATTTCTCGTCAAAAGCTTTTAAATCGAACTTAATATTCCCTCCTGAATTTATGGCAATTTTCATGCATTCTTCAACTAAAGATTTATTTCCACTACCATTCCATTCCCAACATACTCTAAAATTTCTAGATTGTTCCCCCTTCTTGATTTTTTCTAATATCTGGTTTGATAAATTAATAGTAAAGGGTAGCTGCACCTCCGGTGTACCCCCGAAGTAACAAATGCAGGTTATTTTTTTGTTATTATAAATTCTGTCAGCTAGAGATTCGATATCAACTAGGTTTCTCTTAGAGAAATGTTTGTGGGAAGAGTTCTGGCAGAAAAGACAGTTAAACGAACATCCATATAAAAAAGCGGCGTAGGAATATGTGTTATAATCCCCGCCACAAAACCAAGCATTACAGCAATTTGTTGGTATCGGATCCAGATACCCGTGAATGTAGCCTTTTCGTTTTGAAGGTAATGATAATTCACCACTCTGACTTTTTTCAAAACTTCTTAATCCACAATAGCTTAAATCGTTTTCAGAAAGAGTACATCTATTGATGCAAAGATCACATTTCAGTTTTATGTTTTCCTTATTAGCTTTTGGAGGTTTCGAAGGTAAGTCGACTAAACATCTAACATGTTTATGAACATTAAAAATAAGTGGCTTAACAAGTTCCCAATTTTTTGTGAGAATGCAATCTCGACAGATACTAAGCACTTCGGAAATAGTTTTATTAGTTTTACCACAAAATTCACATGTTCCTATATTTTTCACCTTTTTTTTAAAAGTAAAAAAGTTTGTCCCGATTTTTGATTTGAGTCCTTCTTAACCATAAATCCATCAAATCCATTATCATTGAATGAAGAAATAAAAATATCTAGCTCTTTATTGTTTTTCGGGTAAAATTCGATAACTACTCTCCCATTAGGTTTCAAAATCTTTTTCAAATATTTTGCTGTATTATTTACCGTCTTGGATATGTCGCCTAACACACTTTTTCCATGAATTATAAAATTATAAGCCGAAATGGAAATAATATGATCAATTGAGTTATGTTTTAATGGTAAATAGTTGATGTCAGCTAAAATTAGCTCGAGATTTTTTTCTTTTTCTAAAAGTTTCTTTTTTGATTTTGCTTTCGAGAGCATATCCATTAAAATATCTACCCCAATAACTCGATGCCCCTCATCAACTAAAATCTCTGAAGAAAATCCCGTTCCACAACCTAAATCAGCAATTAAATATTTCTTTTCGTTTAATTTGCCTGCATTTCCAACCCTATCCAGTTTTTCATCATATAAATATTGTAAGCACATTATTGCTGTCTTTTTTTGATTTCTTTCCATCCAAATCGAATTATCATATTCTGATGAATTTTCGCCAACATATGAATCGGGAAAAATGGGACTATTGTCGTGATTTGACATATTTGATCGTAAATTTAAACCTCAAAAAAGTATACATATAAATTATCGAAATGAGTTGATATATATTGTTAGTTATCAGAAAAATATCTAAGTATAAATTTTAATAATTACTAGATTATAAAAAAGATTAGCATGGCAGATAAAAATTCTATTCTTATATGTGATGATGAACCAGATATAGTTAGTCTCGTTAAGAGATTTTTACAACTAGATCATTTTGACACGCTTACTTGTAGTAACGGTAAAGAAGCGTTAAAATGTCTTGAAGAAAGCTATGAAGAGATCGTTTTAATACTATTAGATATTATGATGCCTGGAATGTCAGGATTCGAAGTCCTTAGAACTATAAAATCAAAAGAGACCTATAAAGATATTAAGGTTATTCTTTTTACGGTTAAAAGTTTTAAAGAAGATAAAGAAAAAGGTAATGAGTTGGGAGCAGATGGATATATTACTAAACCTTTTTCGGGAAACGAACTCCGTGAATACGTGAAAAAAAATTTAAATCGATAAATATCACATATTTTTTGTTCTTGATTCTTATTAAAAATTGCTTATTTCATTGCGTCTAGATGATTTTGAATCAATCTCTTTTTAAATAACAAATTTGAGAGATGCTAGCGATCAAAATAGCAAAATCATACCTACTTTTTAAATACGAAAAAAGAATCTATATTAGTAGGATATAAAAATAAGATATAAGATGTGTCTCCAATGTCAGCAGCAGCAAAAAAAATCTTAATTGTCGATGACGAAGAAGATATAACTATTCTTACTGAGAAGTTTTTACAGCTCGAGAAATACGACACCATAACTTGTAGTAATGGTTACGACGCATTAGATATAGTTGAAGAAAAACACGAAGAGATTGCACTCGTTTTGCTTGATATTATGCTTCCCGGTATGAGTGGTTATGAAATTTTGACTGAAATTAAGTCAAAATACCCTAAAATTTTGGTAGTTCTTTTTACCGTTAAAAATTTTTTTGAAGACATACAGAAAGGAAAAGAACTCGGTGCTGACGGCTATTTAGTTAAAGCTATTTCTGGTAATGAAATTATTACTTATGTTAAAAACATATTAAAAAAGAAAAATAATAATTAGTTGTTCATAATTAGGAATAAGTTGTTATACTTACCTAATCCGTCATTAGTTTCTTTCCTACTTCCCAAGCTTTTGCTAAGGGTTTACCTACCTTCCAATATTGTTTCATAGCATAAGTAAATGTGTTTATCTTGGAGATATCTGGTGCTCCTTCAGTTAAATATTCCTCTTCAGCGTAAGCATTTACAATTTCTCCAATAAAGAGTTCATGACCTATTTCGCCACCAGTAATATCTTTAATCGCAAGGGTTTTAATGACTTTACACTCTAAATTTAATGGTGCTTTAATTATCATAGGAGCAGTCTTAAGCTCTCCGTAAAAAACATCAAACACTTCCGACTTATCTGCTTCTTTTCCGGAGACGATACCGCAATAATCAGTCCCTACTATTATTTCTTCAGAAGGAGTGTTCACGCTGAATGTACCGTTTTCCTTTATTCCAATGTTTGTGAAATGAGTCTCGTAAGAAGCAATTGATATTAAAGGAGGTTTATCTTCAACGCTGCTAACATATGCGAGGGGTTCAAAATTGGGTTTTCCACTAATATTTGCTCCTATAAGGACAACTGGTCTAGGAAACAAGTAAGAACTTGATTTGATTTTATTTTTTGTCATAGTAATTATTAGGATTGCTTTAGTAAATATATGTATAATATGGTATGATATTTTAAATAGGAATTAGGTTTAAGAATTTTTTACAATCAAGAACCAATAAAATTATTCAAGATCGATAGATTGCTTAGTAGGGTCATTATCTACTTTATCAATATCTGATATTATAGTATCCATGGTCTCAATCGCAGCTTGATACTTGCTTAAGACAATTGTGGCGAAGACACTACAGATCAAAGCAATAAAGAAAAGAGGAAAATTAGAGAAAGTCTGTTTAAAGACAAAAAGACCCGCTGTAATTGGAAGAAGTAAAGCAATTGAATCCAAAATTGGATACATTATAAGAATTTTACCTTTTTGAAATCCTCCTTGATAGTAGGGGAGACTGGAAATGTTGAAAGCTGCCATCATCCAAAACCCTAAAAATACCCATAGATGGGCGTAAGTCCCTCCAAACAAGAACCAAAAGATACCGAATGGTAACTCGAATATTGTATACCAGTGAAAGCCCTCGCCTGTTTGAATTAACGCTTGAGCTAAGATATTTGTAGCAGAGCCTCCAAGGGCGAATAAAATTGCACCTCCAAACATGATAAAAAGACCCTCAATACTCTTACCCCTCTTTTTTTTTGCTAAAGTTAGTGAAATAATACAAACGGAGAGAGATATTGCTAAAAATATAATAAGTGATGGAACAAACTCATATAAATCAAGATCGACATCAGAAATACCTGCGAATCCAATAAGAATAGGAGATATCGTCAACAGCCCGATTGCTATATATTCAATAATCCCGACTCTTTCTTTTAAGATTTTCATTGCCGCAGGGACGAAAAATATAAATCCTGTTGCCATTACTGGTTCAGTTACGAGAACGCCGACTATCCCAATTGATATAATATATGGGAACCATCCGATAATTCCCATTACCGCACCAATTAACCAAGATCTAACTGAAAACAATTTCCCAAAAGTTTTTAATATATGGATAAACCCTTCTTCAGTTTTTATCTCAATACCTTTTAATTTTGCTTCCTTTAACCCCTTCTTTTGGTATACAATACCTAAATTAAAACATAAAGTAGTGAATATGGCTAAGGAAATTCCAATAATTGCTGTAGCTAAATCAATTTCTGACATAGATATAAGTTAAAAATGTTTATGTCTTATATTTTTCACTTTTGGTTTTTTAAGACGCAAATTATAAACATTTTTGTAAAAGATCTAAATAATAAACCATATCGAGATTAGGAATACTATTAAAACGATGCATAAAGTCTTTCTGATCAAATGGGCTATATGGACGCGAGGTTTTCTTCCTTTGCTATCGAGGAGTTTCGGAAATAATGTAGGATCGTGTGGTTCCAGTTGGTACCAGTAAGCAGTTGAAGACCAATCGTCTTTACGATGATTATCGTGTCCATGTTCTATTGTAACCACAATTCTCTTGTTGAAATAGATTGGGTCCTCAATGTGATATCTATAATATGAGATTTTGCCCCACCAATTTAACCCTCCTGTTTTAATCGTGCCGTGATAAGGGGCGTGATATTTTTGACTTTGAGCCCAAGATTGGTTTACATAATCTTCTGTGCCCGTTCCATGCAGAGTTGCGACCATTTTATCAATATCTTCGTCAATATATATCATATCGTCTCCTTCGCCTGGCCAATTAATATACCACGGAATAAAAGTAATATTATCGATATCCAAATGGCACCCAACATAATGACCTTTACCCTTTGCTTCGAGTATTTTATAATTCTGAGTTAAAGGATCGTCAATATTACGCCCTCTGTAGGCAAATTGTATAGGTTTAATCTTTAAGATTTTTTTACCGGTTTCACTATCCCTCTTTTTTGGACTAGTAGGGTTTTCGCGATGCCAAAGTGCGTGAAATCTCCCATAATCCTTTTCGTTTTCATCTCCGTCTTCATAGGTTTCATAGTCAATGTAGAAGAACAGCCTCATTTGCTTAGAATTATCATTTTCTATAGTTATTTTAAATTCTTTTGAAAAAGGCATAGGCCACCAACAATTAAATGCTCTACCCCTTTGGGGACTCATTTGGAACGGCATAGAAATAAAGTTTTTACGCTTCGCATGGCCTAATCCAAAAAAATCTCCAATAGGTACTTCAACACTTGGAATACCATTTTTTTCACCATCCCAGTACATCCTAATTATAATATTCCTCAAATAATATCGTTTCTTGCATAATATAGTGCACCAAATATGAGTTATACGTCCAGTACCCTTCACATCTCCAATAATTACTGTTTCTCCCGGATTTATATCTATCCAATCGTGATTTCCTCCAGTAACATCATAACTTGAGATTCTTCTTCTTTTGATAGCGTCTGGCCGAATTTTTGCAATATCATGTAAACTTGACTTGCCTAATTTCATAGATGAAATAAACACATTCTAGTATTTTAACTTTTAATTTCTACAGATTCAAAGATTAATAAAGGTTTATTAGTTATATAACAAAATCTTAAATAGCTTTAAAAATCAAAGAAAAATATTATAATCTAATTTAAAAAAATACTGGTTGATGATTTAGAATGGTCTTAGAAGCCGAATCCGATCGGATAAATTTTTTTACCCAATTCTTCTCAGTTATTATTTTAGTCGCTAATATCGCGGTTTTTGTCTGGCAAATGATGGATCCTACGGGCAATATGCGTATTGAGTACGCTTTTGTGCCTGCGGAATTTTTTGCTGGAGAGAAACTTTGGACAATATTAACTTCGATGTTTATGCATGGGGATATAGTTCACATAATTATGAACATGTGGTTTTTCTTTGTAATATCTGATAATTGCGAACACGCAATGGGGCACGGCTTTTATTTGGTTACATATTTCGTTTCGGGTATATTTGCCACTATGCTTCACGCATTTAGTACGATTTTGATACCAGTTTGGGGTCCAATATTAGCAAGTATTCCCTCTTTAGGGGCATCCGGAGCAATTTTCGGCTTGATGGCGGTTTATCTAATACTTTATCCTTCCAATAAGTTTTATCTTCCAACAGGGTCAACAATGCGGAAAGTAACTGCTAGTTATTTTATAATTACTTACTTTATTGCCGAACTTACCTATGCCATGGTTTCGCTATATAGTCCACTTGGTGATCAAACGGCACATTTTGCTCATGTTGGAGGATTTGTTGCCGGTGCTATAATGGCAGGTTTATTTAAAGCCGTAAAAGGGACTTCTTATAAGAAAAAACCAAAGTAAAATTTTAAATTTTAAATATATAACTATTTTTTTTATTTTTTACATATAATTTTTTCAAGAATGTTTGATTTATATCTCTATCAATTTCAACATTGATATTACAAACTAGAAGTTAAGAAAATGCCTACTAAAATTGTTGTAATCGGAATGGGTTACGTCGGTATTCCTATGGCCGTTCTTTTAGCTGATGTAGATGATTTTTATGTTACCGGTATTCAGCGTAGGTCAGAAAGATCTGGCTGGAAAATTGATTGGCTGAACCAAGGGAAAAATCCTTACGAGGGAGTTGAACCGGGGTTAGATAAACTAATTGAAAAAGTAGTAAGAAATGAAAAGTTTAAAGTTACGAGTAAATATGATGCAGTAAAAGATGCGGATTACATTTTAATCGACGTACAAACACCCGTTGACGATGAAAAAGTCCCAAGATATGCCTCTCTACTGGATGTTTCTGAGAAGATTGCTAAACACATGAAAAAAGGAGTGACAATAATACTTGAATCTACAGTAGCGCCTGGAACCACAGATAATGTCGTTCAATCTATTTTAGAAAAAAAAAGAGGATTAAAGAGAGGAGAAGACTTTTACCTTGTATTCTCGTTTGAGCGAGTAATGCCAGGCAAATTAATAGAATATATCACAGATTTCCCTCGTGTTATAGGAGGGGGATGCCAAGAAGCTAATGAAAAAGCCAAATTCTTGTATGGAAAAGTTGTCAAAAAGGAATTGCAAGTGACTGATACTCTAACAGCTGAATTAACGAAATGTATAGAAAATGCATATAGAGATGTAAACATTGCATTTGCTAACGAGATGGCTCTGTTATCTGAAGATTTCAATCGTAACATCTTCGAAATTATAAATTTAATAAATCAGCGGCATGATAGGATGATGCATTATCCCGGATCAGGTGTAGGAGGACATTGTTTAACGAAAGATCCTTGGCTTCTGCTCTATGGGTTCAATAAATATACAGAAAAATTGAACGAATCAAAAATTAAAATAATTCCAGATTCAAGAAAAATTAACGACTACATGCCCTATCACATGATAAAATTAATGGAAAATGTATTTAGGGATTCTCATAGATTAGTAGATAACATAAAAGTAGTTCTTTTAGGCGTTTCTTATAAAGCAAATACGGATGATACTCGGAATACACCAACTGAAAATATCGTAAGAGTCCTAAAAAGCAGATATCACTCGCATAATATTGATTATATCGCTCACGATCCTTATGTAAACGAGCGTGATTATAAGCTTACTAAACTCACAAGCGATTTTAACGAAGCAGTTGCAAATGCAGATGTTTTAATGTTTACTACAAATCATTCTGAATATTACAATATTAACCTTGACGATCTAAAGAAAATTGTGAAAACTCCAATAATTATTGATGGGAGAAATATATTTGATAAAAAGACAGTTGAAAGTAAGGGTTTTATTTATCGCAAGGTTGGAGAGGGCTCAAAAAAGCCGGTTTAATCGTTTAAGACTTCTTATTTAAGGGATTACCATTAAAAAAAATGTAAAGATCTTTTATCTCAAGTTCATGCTAGAACTTATAGATTAAATCCTACCATTTACCGATTTAATCTTCGAGATGGTGTTATTATTTAGTTTTTCGGTTCTCTTTTTCTTTTTCTTTTTGTAATTTAAGTGCTCTCAAATACCAAATGGAAATTAGTGATCAACTGGTTTCATAACAATTTTCATCAAATCCAAAATCAAATTCACTTTCTTCTTCTGACATAAGTTTTTATCACGACTAAAAATGCTATCTAGAATAAAAAAACAGGGGTATTAAGGGTGAGTTTTATAAAAAATAAAATTTCTAAGGAGATACATATTTTTAAAAACTGTTTTAATCTCGGTTCTTGCGGAACTTTCGATTGAATCCTACCATTTATAATCCAATCTTTGAGATTTCATTTAATTTCTATTAAGTTTTTTTGCTTTTCTCTCTTTGTGACGTTTCTTTATTAAGTTTATTAATTCTACGATTCCATCAGACATGCCTCATCCTGTTCCTGCACAGAAAAAGTCTTCTGATTCTGTAGTTTGTCTATTAATTTTATTTTTCCATTCCGACATTTTATTTGAGTGTTTTTTTACATTAAGTTAATTAAAATATGAAATGGACCTCTTAAAAGAATTTTTATTATATTTGATAGTCTGTTTGTATTAATATTTAAATAAAAACTTTAAGTAGTTCCTTCTTTTACAAAATTATTAACAACTGATATTATGGTAAATCGATCAAAAATGGGATTGAAACATGAACTGTCCGAAATGAGAAAGACTATGGAAGAATTAACATCAGAATTGCATGAAACTAATCTAGCTATTCGAGAATCCTTAAAGTTAACTTCTGATTCAATTAAAGAAATGAGCGAGGCATTTTCAAAATCTTTAGGAGATACATTAAAAGTCATGCAAGATATGAAAGTTGAAGTAGATGTTAGAGATAGCGTCCTAAAAAGTCTTGGAATAGACGGTTTGATTCAAGATATCTTTAAAAAAAGGACATGATCTAAAAGGTTAGCTGCCATTATTTAGCTTAAATTTAAGAAAATATTACTTTTGTCTTTTTTTAAAAACAAGATATAGTATTACCAGAGAAATAGCGTAAAAAATCGAGATTAAGGTCCACAAAATAATTTCCAGATAGCTATTTAAAATAGTAGCTTCTATGGCTTTATATATCGGGAATATAATTATTAAAGCAAGTAACTGAATTTGTTTTTGAAGTTTTTCCATTTTACTATGAAATTTTGTTAAATTTAATTAATAATAATCATAATAATGAATATTATAAAAGAATTTAAAATACAAAATAGAAATGTCGAAAAACCCTCCAAATTGTTTTATATGTGGAAAGGATTGCGCAGATAAACTTGATAGATGCTCTTATTGCATTTGCGATACAACTATTTGTGATATGTGTATAAATTCTATAAAAAAGAACGACACTACCTGGATTTGTCCCAATTGTAAAGAGGAACGGAATTTAGAAGAGAGCATGCTGTTCCGGGATTAAATTTTCAAAAAATCAAAAATTTTCGCTAATTTTTTAACATAAAGCATAATTTGTAAGCCAATGATGAAAGGTTATAAATGATTTAGGGTTAAAAAAGATGAAATAATCAAGGAAGTCTGAGGCTAACTTTCTTATCTTCATGTTATGTAATATAAAAGATTATAAATTTTCCACTTTTATTAGTAAATCATACGAAAATTTCTTATGGTGTTAAAATTGGCTAAGATTTCAAAAGTTTTAGAAGTGAATAACTGCAATAACGAAGCTCTTTTTCAAGCGCTCTATAAAGCAGAATTTTGGGAAGAAATTAATCCCGCGAAAAAAATGGAGGCGGAATTCACCGCTCCAAATGTACTCCATACTAAAGTTTATGATGAAATTGATCTTATTAAGATTCCAATAGAAATGGAAGGAGAATTAGTACTTTCAGACAAGGGTGAAGAGGCCGGTAAAGGGCGATTAATTGAGTTCAATGTTAGAAATAATGAAAATATTAGAGAATTAGAAGGTCGTTTGCGCATCAAATCGCTCTCCCCTACAAAATCGAAACTAGGTGTTTTTATAGAGACCTTCACCCTAAGCAGCGAATTTCTTAATCTTTTAGGAGGAGGTGCAGATCTAGTATTACAGAGGAAAATATCTGAGATGTTGAGAAACATAGAGAGAGTTTGTAAAACAAAAGACCTTCAAGATTTTTTGTGAATTAATAATAATGTTATCTAATTATAATCATTTATTAAATAGTAATTTTATATAGCTATTGATAAACTCTAAAATCGGGGTTTTAGTTTGAATATTTGGATACTTGATTCAGAAAGTGGGATCACGCTGTTGTACAAACCTTATATGGACTTGTCTTTAGACGAGGATCTCATTAGTGGGCTTTTAGCCGCTTTAAACCAGTTTACTACGTATGAACTTAAAACAGGTATAGAAAGTATTGAAATGGGAGGCCTTAGATGGTCATATTTAGAGGACAAAGATTCAAATTTATTATTTGTAGCAACATGTGAGAAAGACATTAGCTCAAATATGTTAAAAGCTCGCCTTAATGTTATTAAGCAAACTTTTCTTGAACAATACGTTTCCAAAGATTTAGAAAGCTGGAGAAATCTATGGAAAGGAAATACGGAGCTATTTAGTCCGTTTAAGGATGTTATCGATGAATTTTACTCCCAATGGTTAACAGCGGAAAATATATCAACAATTGCTGAATATTTTGACATATTAGGTGTAATTCAGCAAATATTAAACCTACTAATAAATGTAATTGAAGGACATTTTACCTCTGAAAAAAAAGATAAAATACATCAACAAATTGAGACTATGTTTACCAATTACCTAAATCATCAGTACGTTCAAAACAATCCCGAATTAAGCAAAATTTCGTTTAATCGTGTTTCAGGCATAAACATTATTAACATCGATCCAACTAACTGCGATATGCTTGTAGTAGAAAAGCAAATAATAAATTTAATAAGAAGAATCACAGAAATGATAAAGCGTGAAGAGGGGTATTATGTAACCTTACACTATTTTATTGAAGAGAATATTTTTGAATATTTGATTTCAAATATTTCTTTACTTAAGGAATTAAACTTATTCAAATTTCTCTTACAGCTTTTTCTATTTAAATAATTTATTCAACCGGATCTATAAAACCATCAATAAATTTAAGGAAGCTTTCAATTCATATAATATCATTAGATTTATTAAAAGGTATTTATTAAATTAAATAATAAAATTTTAAATCTATCATTTAGGTTCCGATGAATCTACCACTTCTAATTTTTCTTTTTGTCCTTTTTATTGCGGTCATCATAAGTTATTCCCTAAAAGGAGTAGATTTCGTTGCAATTTCCTTATTCTGCATGTTTTTGGGGGCTACAATCACAGGCCTTCAATTAGGACTTGGTATAGAGGAGTTCATTCTCGATGTAGAATGGGAAGCTATTTTAATTATCTTTAGTATGAGTATAATAACTAAAATCGCGCAAGATTCAAATGTTTTGGAGTATGTTGCTGTTAAGTTGTTTAAAATATCAAGAGGTGATCGCAGAATTTTTCTTTATCTTCTTTGTACAATTACTACGCTATTAGCTGCAGTCATTTCTGATGTTGTTGTCGTTTTAATTCTAGCTCCTGTGGTAGTGAGACTATGTCACTTTTTAAAAATTAGAGCTGGAACTTATTTGCTTGGAATGACTATTTGTATCAATATTGGGTCTATAATAACACCATTTTCCAGTGGAGAAAATATTATTATTTCTACAGCTTTTAGGCTTGATACACTTTATTTTATCCAATATTATTGGATTTTCTCTTTTCTTTTATTATTTCTTACAATATTCTTAATAGATAGATTTTTACTTTCCAAAGAGCCGGATATAGAAGAACAAACGAAAAAATTCGTTCTTGAGCTCGTTAATGCAGATGTTATGATCAAAAATAAAAAGATGTTCTATTTCAATAGTTTTGCGATTATTGTTACCATCGTTTTTTTTATGATTTTGCCAATTTTATACTTAACGGCAATTATTGCAGCCCTAATACTTGTTATTGTAAACAGGAGTTACACTAAAAAACCCATGGGAGAATTATTAAAAGATATTGAGTGGGAAATAATTTTCTTTTTCATTTCTTTGTATGTAATAATTGGGAGCCTTTTAAGAGCGGGATTTACAGAAATCTTTACTTCTATCCCTTTCGAATTATTCGATCCTATATTGATAGCATTCTTTATTCTTATTTTAGTAAGTTTAATTTCAGGTTTCGTTGCTAATACACCTACTGCACTAATTTTCATACCTATCATTCAAACTCTCATTACTAATTTTAACTTTCCTTCTGCCCCTCTTTTCTTTGCATTTATTATTGCTATTAATATCGGTGGAAACCTTATCCCCCAGGGTGCAGCTGCAGATCTAATGACTCTTAAGGTAGCACAAGATAGTGGCGTTGAGAATTTGGGATATAAGCGGTTATTAAAAACTGGAGCTGTTTTTGCTATAATTCATATAGTAAGTGCAATGGGATATCTGTTTATCATAATTCTATTTACATAAAAAAAATCATAGAGAAAAAAAAGGTTAGGGAAAAATTCCTCTCCATTCAATTGCTTTTGCAATTCTTGAAACTGCTATTATGTAAGCTGCTGTTCGAAGATTTATCTTTCTCTCTTCCGAGATTTTGTACGTTTCTTCAAATGCTTCAATTATTATTCTTTTAAGCTCTGCATTAATCCGATCGAGCTTCCAAAAATACGAATTGATATCTTGAATGTACTCGAAATACGAGACGCAAACACCACCACTATTGGCAAGAATGTCTGGTATTACATGTATCCCCTTTTCAAATAGAATTTCGTCAGCAATTGGAGTTGTAGGCCCATTAGCACCTTCTAAAACTATTTTGCAGTTAATTTTTTCTGCATTTTTTTCTGTAATTTGATTTTCTATAGCTGCGGGGATTAATACATCACATTTTAATGTAAGTAGCTCGTCGTTACTGATAAGATTATAATTATTGTTCTTGTAATCTTTTAACAAATTACCTTGATTAGCCCATTCTAATAGTTTCTCCATGTTTAAACCATCTTCACAGAAAATTCCCGTTGATATATCTGAAACGGCAATAATTTTACATCCATGTTTATAAAGGAGTTCAGCAATCGTACCTCCCACATTACCAAATCCTTGAACTACAATCTTTAAAGACTTTAAGTCTAATCTTAGTTTTTCAACTAAACCCTGAAGTACAAAAAACAAGCCCATTCCAGTAGCGTTTGCTCTGCCAACAGAACCGCCAATTTCAACGGGTTTTCCAGTTACAACGCCAGGAACAGAACGCCCTTTTTGCATACTATATGTATCCATTATCCAAGCCATAATTTGTGGGTTAGTATTTACATCTGGAGCTGGAATATCAATATCTGGTCCTATGAAGTTAATTATTTCAGCAGTAAACCTTCTTGTAAGTCTTTCGAGCTCTTTTTTAGACAATTTGAAAGGATCAACGCATATACCACCTTTAGAACCCCCTAAAGGTAAGTTTAAAAGACTAGTTTTCCATGACATCCATGTTGCTAAAGCTTTAACTTCATCAAGATTAACACCTAAAGAGTATCGTAAACCGCCTTTCCCCGGTCCTCTGATTGTTGAATGATGAACCCTATAACCTTCAAAGATTCTGACAGTCCCATCATCCATCATAATTGGAATAGAAACGATTAAAGAACGTTCTACTCTTTTTAGATATTTTAGAATATATGGATCTAAATCTATCACTCCTGCTACAATTTCAATCTGCTTTTTTGCCATTTCAAAAGGATTTAAGGCCATTATATTACACTTTTTTTATTTTTTTTTATTTTTTTTATTTTTTATAATAAATTCTGCTTATACCTCATAAACTAAAATGCACACAATTATGGAAATAACCCTCTTAATTCATGTGCTTTTGCTAATCTATTTGCGCTAATAGCATATGCTGCCGTTCTGAGTGATGAATCCGTTTTTTCTGAAAATTTAAATACTTCCTCAAACGTGTCAACAAGAATAGTCTTCATTTCTCTATTAACGCGATCTAATTTCCAGAAATAACTATGTATATCTTGAATATATTCAAAATAAGATACACATACTCCTCCACTATTTGCAAGGATATCTGGAACAACTATTACTTCTTTTTCCTCCAAGATTTTATCTGCCTGGGAAGTTGTTGGACTATTTGCTCCTTCTAAAATTATTTTACAATCTATCTTATCAGCATTTCTGCTATAAATCTGATTTTCAATAGCAGCAGGAATTAAAACATCACATTCAGTGCTTAATAATTCGTCATTAGTTATTGGGCTTGCATTTTTATCTACATAATCTTTTAATAGATTACCTTGTTGTTTCCATTTAATTAATGCGTCTACATCTAATCCATTTGGTGAATAAATCCCTCCTTCTTCTTCAGAAATTGCTATAACATTGCAGGAATTATTACATAATTGTTTAGCAACGATAGATCCCACTTTTCCAAAACCTTGAATTACAACTTTCATTTTTTTCAAATTATAATTTAGTTTTTGACATAAATGCTCTAGTAAATAAATCATTCCTGTACCAGGAGCTTCAGTCCTTCCTATAGAGCCCCCAATCTCAATCGGTTTACCAGTAACTACTCCAGGGATAGTTCTCCCTTTTTGCATACTATATGTATCCATCATCCAAGCCATTATACGCGAATCGGTGTACATATCAGGTGCAGCAACATCTTTATCTGGTCCAATCATATTGATAATTTCCATGGTATATCTTCTTGTTAAATTCTCTAATTCTTTCTCAGATAACTTTTTAGTATCGACTCTTATACCACCTTTAGAACCGCCAAGAGGTAACCCTAATAAAGCAGTCTTAAATGTCATCAAGAGGGCTAAAGCTTTCATCTCATCAAGAGTAACATTTGGAGAATATCTTACACCTCCTTTTCCTGGACCTAGTAAGGTAGAATGATGAACTCTGAATCCTTCAAAAATTTCGAAAGAACCATCGTCCATCATTATTGGGATAGAAACAACTAGCGATCTTTCCGTCTTTTTTAGATATTCCAATGTATTCGGGTGCAAATTAATTAATTCTGCTGCTATATCGATTTTTTTTTTTGCACTTTCATATGGGTTTATTATCATAGTTTCAAATTCTAAATTATTATTATTATTCTGATTATGTAAATTTAATCTTGTATTTAAAATTAAATTATTTTTAATAAAATAATCAATTAATGGTAAAAATTGTATTTTTGTTCATTTTAAAACAAAAAAAAGAAAAGATTTTTCATAAATTATGAATTTAAAAATTTAAATTAATAGTAATAGAAATTTATACTTCCTCAAAGAATATAAAAGTATTTTAAATTAACTTAACTTCTTGTACTTTAAATTGGATAATCCATTAGAATAGTAGATAACTAGTTAATCTTCATTGCTTACCGGTAAAGCTTAGGATCAATGTTTTAAATTAACTTTTCTTTTTGTATATTAATTTGAATTATTCATTAGTATAATCAAGTCTTAAAGCAAGAGGGATTTATTTGCAAAAAAATAGGATGAAAAATTATTTCTTTATTTTTATTATCATGATGATATCCCTCACAATGATTATACCTACTTTTAAAGCAGACCTTATATCAGTAAAATATACTGGGACGGGAAATTTGTTTCCTGAGGAAAAATGCTCTTTAATAATGACAAACGCAAGCGTCGTCTTTGATGTTAATTATAAAGAGCAATACAATAGAATAGATATCGGTTTCAAGGGAAACTATACTATTTATAATCCAGATACTACTCAGAATATTACGCTTGCTGCTCCTTTTTCACAGGAATTTAAAAATCTGGAGTCAACTTGTGTGATAAAAATAGATAATACTATAAAACCATTCAAATTTATTCAGCTTCATTGGTCAGATCCATGGGATGAGTATTTAGATTCAGTAGGATTAGGAATGTCGAATAGGAGGAACTTTATTTTGGTCAATGTTACGTTCCCTGAAAATTCGTCTGTTAAAGTAGAATATAGTTTTGATGCATATATAGATCAACCTAATTCTGATGATCGATTAACCATTTATTATGATGTTGGTACTTCTCGTGCATGGAATGGAACAATAACTGAACGCGTTGAATTCAAAACATATGGAAAGTTGCCTGATTCATATTCAAACAATACGGATATCTATAATTACAATTTTACTGTTTCGAACTTTTCAAATGGTGAAAGTTATACGTGGGATTGGGTAGACGAAAGTATAATGATAAATAGTGTTTATATCTCATATTACTATCCTTTTCACCGTTTTTGGGGTTTTGCAGGAGCATTTATTATCCTTGGGTGTTATGTTGGTGCAAATCTAGCGCTCGTTTTTATTGCAATTAAAATATATAAGAGAATAAAAAGAAAGAGAAGAATCAAATCAAAGGAATAATTTGAGAGCTGGAGAAAAATCATCTTCCAAGTTCTAGGGTGCCTAAAGATAAAATAATAATTCACCCCATTAGAGTTGCATTATATATATTTTATATTGAGAAAATTAATTATTGATTCCAATCAATTATATCTTAATTTAGTAAGTAAAGAAGTCAATGCCACATGGATAAAATTTGTATAATAGATATGGGTTCCCAATACACTCATTTAATCGCTAGACGTATTAGGGAACATGGTGTTTATTCCGAGATTTTGCCAAACGATATTTCAATTGATGAGTTAAAACAGCATAAACCAAGGGGAATTGTGCTTTCAGGAGGACCGAGTAGCGTTTACGAAGAGAATAGCCCTCAACTTAGAGAAGAATTCCTTAATTATACAATTAATGAAAAAATCCCAGTATTAGGAATTTGCTATGGATTTCATCTAATAATTCATCAATTAGGAGGAAAAATTAAGCCATTTACTCATAAAGAATATGGAAAAACAAAATTAGATATCCTTCAGTCCAAGAGATTATTAGATTCTTTAGAGAAAGAAGAGATCGTGTGGATGTCTCACGGCGATCAAGTAGAAATTATGCCTGAGGGTTTCGAAATTTTAGCAAAAACAAGTACTTGCCCTATAGCAGCCTATGCAAATGATAATTTAAGCTTATATGGCGTACAATTCCATCCTGAAGTTATACATACTGAAAAGGGGACAACTATTTTAGAAAATTTTGTTGAAAAAATAGTTCACGCTAAAAAGGAATGGAAACTTGAGAATTGGATCGAAAAGACGATTGAAATGATTAAAATTGAAGTCGGTCCGTCTGATCGCGTTATTTTGGGATTAAGTGGAGGGGTTGATTCCTCGGTTGTAGCAGTATTACTCCAAAAAACTATAGGAAACCGCTTACATAGCATATTTGTAAATAATGGCCTATTAAGAAAAAACGAGGAAATTGAGGTACAAGAAACATTTCAGCAAGTTTTAAAATTCGAAAATTTCCACTATGTTGATGCTGAAGATTTATTTTTGGAAAGGTTAAAAAATATTGAGGATCCAGAAGAAAAAAGGCGGATCATTGGCCACTCATTCATTGAAGTCTTTGAGAACAAGACAATCGAACTAGAAAAAGCGCATCCAGATATAAAATACCTCGCCCAAGGAACAATTTACCCCGATCGCGTAGAAACGAGCGCAACAAGTAACGTATCAGCAAAAATAAAGTCTCATCACAATTTAACCTTGCCAGATGATATGAAGCTTAAAATTATTGAACCTCTGAAAGATTTATATAAAGATGAAGTTAGAAAAATCGGGTTACAATTAGGTTTACCAGAAAATATTATCAAACGGCATCCATTTCCAGGACCAGGGTTAGCTGTAAGAATTATTGGCCCTATCGAAAAGGATAAATTAAGTATTCTAAGAAACGCAGATGAAATTTTAATTGAAGAAATTAATAAAGCAGGAGTATACGATAGTCTTTGGCAAGCTTTCTGTGTGTTCTTACCATTAAAAACCGTGGGGATCATGGGTGACTTCCGCACCTATGAATATATTTGTTCTATAAGAGTGGTGGAGTCGTTAGATGTAATGACGGCTAACTTCGCTAAATTAGATTGGGACCTGTTAGAAAAAATTGGAACAAGGATTATCAACGAGGTAAAAGGAATAAACCGTGTAGTATACGATATTTCAAATAAACCGCCAAGTACAATCGAATACGAATAGTTTGTTCATTATATCTGAATTATTTAATAGGATCAATTCTCCACCTAGAAAACACTTTTATTTATTAGAAATTTAATATTCTGATATTTATGACAGAAAATGAAATTGCGTGGAATTTATCTGAGATCTTCTCGAGTCATGACGATCCAAGAATTTCCAAAAATATAGACACATTACAGAAGCTGGTTGACGTATTTGTAGCAACATATAAAGGGAAGATTAACACGGCAACTTTTTCAGCTGAAGACCTATATGTTCTGTTTATAAAGCAAGAAGTATTCGATGCTGATATCGATGGGTTACAAACTTATGCTCACTTGAATTACGACGCGAATATGACAATTCCGGAGTCAGAAGCACTGAAAAAGAAAGTTGATGATTTTGTAACTGAAACCTCAAAAACTTTAGCCTTCTTCACACTCGAAATTGGAAAATTAGTTCAAAATAAAACTGAATTAATTGATAGTCCAGTCCTCAAAGATTATAAACATTATTTAGAGAAGATTAAAAGAAGCGTTCCTCACTTACTCTCGGAAATCGAAGAACAATTAATTCTAGAAAAAGATCAGTATGGAATAAGAGCATGGAGCGAATTGCAGGGTAAATGGCTTAACACAAGGGAATTTCAAGTTATGGTCGAAGGCGTAATGAAGGAATTATCCTACGGAGAAGCTAATAGTCTAATTACTCATCCTGATAGGTCAACGAGAATATCAACTAACAAAGCTATATATGGTTTACTCGGTAAGAATCAGGAAATATTTTCTTCAGCTCTTAGGAGTATTTGCTCAGATTGGATGAAAAACACTAAAAGACGCAATTACGACAGCCCAATGCATCATAGCCTTATTATTAATGACACAACCCAAGTTGTCATAGATAACCTAATGAGGGTTATTGAAGAAAATGTCGGTGTTTATCAAAGATACCTACGATTAAAAGCGAAAGTTATGGATTTACCTAAACTTACTTGTGCTGATGTTCGAGCTCCTTTAGAAGCACCCTCAATGAAAAAGAGATCCTGGGAAGAAGCAAAAGAACTTGCATTGGAAGCCTACGGAACCGTAGACGATGATTTTAAAAAATACGTTAGCGATATGTTCGATAGAAATCATATTGACGCATCTGTAAGGAAAGGAAAACGAAACGGAGCCTATTGTGCTTCATGGTATAATGGAAAAACCGCTTATATTTTGCAGTCGTTCACGGGAGCTTTAAACGAGATTTACACTCTCGCTCACGAACTCGGACATGCTGTTCACGATTACCTTGCAATGGCTGAGCAATCATTTTTCAACCTACATCCAGGATATACCGTTGCGGAAACAGCCTCTACATTTGGTGAATTATTAATGACCGATCTTTTATTAACTAAAGCAGAAACTAAAGATGAAAAAAGGGCAATCTTAGCTCATGTTTTAGACGATACGGGTCAAGCTGCATTTCAAGTAAGTGCAAGAGTATTTTTTGAGCAAAGTCTTTATAACGCGATCGAAAATGGTGAAAATCTAGATGGACAAACTATATCAAAGTATTGGTGTGCAGGACGGGATAAAATATACGGAGATTCTGTTGAGTGGTTTGATGAAATGATTTGGGAGTGGACCATGAAACCTCACTACTTTATTCCAAATTTTCGCTTTTACAACTATCCGTATGTGTATGCTCAGCTTTTTGTGTTCGCTTTGTATCGGGTGTATAAAGAAGAAGGTCAAGCTTTCATCCCAAAATTTAAACAACTATTGAGCGCGGGAGGAAGCCTATCTCCAATCGATCTAGCCAATCTCGTTGGATTGGACATAACTAAGCCAGACTTTTGGAAACTCGGGATAAAGCAAATCGAGGAATTTATTAACGAATTTGAAAAAACACTTGAATAATTTTTTTATATTATTTTTATAAAAATCGTAAAAAAATAAAGAAGAAAAAGGCAGATATTCTTATCACTTAGAATATTACTCATAATTCCCCGAATATATCTCATTTTTAACAGCCTCAAAATCGAGCGATTCTTGAGATTCTATGTTTAAATCCCAGTTATCACAGACTTCTTTGGCCCTTTGAGAAATATACGCTATGTCGTGGCGATCAACTAAGTCCAAATTAAATTTTCTCGTGCCTGCTAGTAGTTGTTTCAAACCAATACCTAATTTGCTTGTAAAATAAGTGTAAACTCCAACGGCAGAAGCAGGAAATTTAAATCCTTTATATTCCCTCTGTAATTTATCGTATTCCACAAATGCTTCACTAAGAGTTAAGCTCGAAGGAACTTTACCTTTAGGAAAACCCAAGTTATTTAGCACTGCAGGCGTGATTGCTCCATTTGAAATTGCATTACCAATATATTTAGATTTCATAGCTGCCGTGAGTGGAGCCCTTGCCATGGCTATGCACTTAACATAGGGGGCACCCATGGCTAAGGCTTTGAGCATTTGCGTCTCGTTGGCGATACCTCCCGCAATGGCTACGGTGGGTATTTTAGCATTAGGATTCCTTTTCTTAATCATATCTAAACAACCAACTACAAGAGCTTCTAAATACACCGTAGGAATTGATCCTTCGTTCATCATACTTACGGGACTCATCCCAGTTCCACCTCCAGCACCGTCAAAAGTAAATCCATCGACTTTTCCTTCTACGCCTAATCTTAATAACCACGCAGTAGCAGCAGGACGGTAAGCTCCTGTTTTAATAAAAATATTTTTAGCTCCGGACGAGCGAATCTGGTCGATCTCTTCTAATATTTCTTCCGTAGTTGACAATCCAACTCTGCTATGCCTTTCAAAGTCAGGAATTAAGCCAGCATTCCATTGATCAACGATAAACGGATCTGAAGGATCGGGAAAGACTAAATATCCACGGTCTTGAAGTAATTTTGCTCTTTCTAAAGATGCTAATCTTACTTCTCCCCCAATTGCTTTCGCTCCTTGGCCAAATTTAAGCTCGAGGGAAGTTATATCTAGTTTTGAGGTAACATAATTAAAGACACCAAGCCTTGTATCCTCGACATTTTTCTGTACGATAATGTCTCCGTGTTCTCCATCCCAAAATTCTCGATAAGCGTTAACGCGATACTTCATGTCGTCTGTATCTATTACTTGAGGATAAACTGAGTGATTTGCGAACTGGGAGAGAGAATCCATTCCTACCACGTTTTCTCCTACAGTAATACTTATACCCGCCAAAGCTGCTCCTATCGCTAACCCGTCCCAATTTCGCTTAGCAACATAAGTACTGCCTAATCCTGCGATCACGATAGGTAACTTTTGCTTTATATTTCCCCAGTGCATCGTCAAATCTGCATTAGGAAATATCACTTTATCTTCGTCAACTTCAATTCCATGCGCGCCTCGAACTTCAAATTGTATTTGAAAATCGCTATAGGAAAATCCAAAATCTTTTGGGGTACCCGCTGTTGAGTTCCCAAAATACTCCCTTCGAGGATATAACGCTTCTCGCCCTCTTAGTGCCGATTTTGACACCTCACAAAACACAGGACAGTCTGCGATACAAATTGGACATAATCCTGACTCGCAAGAATCTTCTACTCTTGTTCTTGAGCCAATCATGCTTGTCTGGTGCGTTAACATCGAAAATTTTGTCATTTTATATCACCATTTCCTCCTATTTCTCCGGAAAAAATTCTATAATTGATTCAAATATTTCGGGTTGTTCTAGTAAAATGTCAACACATCCAGAGTCAGTGGCACAATTCCATCTATGGTGTGTTCGATCGCCTTTAAACATGGTTCCAAAAAAAAGTGGGGTATCACCACATATATGGCAAATATTTCGACCATAAGAATATTCGATTCCACAATCCGGACATTTTATTATCATATTTTTAATAACCTGTTTTCATTTTTTTATTTCTTTTAAAAAAAATTTGTTTTTGTGCGAAATCAATTTTTATTCATCAAACGCACATTAAAGTGCTTCATAGAGCCTCGGAAATCTTTTATCGAAAATCTTAAGCTTGTCAGGGTATCTTTGTTCAATTCTTTTTATGATTTTCGCAAGTGAACTACGATGTGTGTAGCCCATTGCGAAAGACCATTCTCGAGCTGTTGATCTTCCAATTTCCTTTAACTTATCCAAACACATTAGCTCGTATGTCTTAAATTCTTCTTCTGTTGCGATAATCGCAACCTCTAGGCTTTTTTCTAACTTTTCTAACATCTATAATTCACATCCAATTTTTTTTGTTTTTTTTTTATTATTATGGGATTAATTTCCCATACTGAACAATAATTAATATTATTAGCGTTTCTCCCCTTAAAAAGTTTATTCTTGTAGAAATCTTTAGTGATTTCGTTCAGTTTTTATGTAATTTTCTAAAAGAAAAATAGATTCCGCTCTTCTCTTTTATATACTTATTGTTTTGCGTTAAAAAATTTTTAATCACAAAAAAACGCGTACCGACAGAAATATTTAAAATTTTAGAAAAAAATGAAAGTAAAGAATTTATGTAAATATTTAATTTTTCATCTCATTAAACATGTAAACCAAATATTTACTAGTCAACAATAATTTCAACTATATAAGACCATTTCGGAGTGAACCTAAATGCCTGTTGAACCAAAGTTAGCTGCGACGGTAATTTTATTACGGGAACGAATACCAGACTTAGAATCTGACGATGATTGCGAATTTGAAGTGTTCATGGCTAAAAGACATGAAAATGCAAGATTTATGAGTGAGCACCATGTGTTTCCCGGGGGAAGTATCGATGAACAGGACTCATCCAAAGATTCAGGAGCAAGATTAGTAGGAATTAACGAAAATGTCATCAATAATTTAAAAGATATATGCTACTCTCCTTCTACACTTTGGATTACTGCAACCCGTGAGCTATTTGAAGAGGCTGGGATTCTAATCGCTACTAATAAATCAGGAAATTCACTCGGAAAAATTGAAAATAAACCGAAGAAACTAAAAAAGTATCAATCAAAGCTCCAAAAAAAACGAATTACTATGACGGATGTCTTGTCTAAAGAAAAACTTTTTTATTCTGCGAGTAATTTACAATATTTTGGAAGATTTATCACTCCTGAGATATCCCCGATTCGGTTTGATACTCAATTCTTTCTCTGTAAATTTCCTCATAATCAAAATATTAATTTGTTTTGCGATGAATTGACAGAAAGTTTGTGGGGTTCTCCAAGACAACTTATAAAAAATTTTAAAAAAAAGCAAATCAAATTAATATTCCCTCAATATAACACACTAAAACGGCTTAAAAAGTTTAGAACCATCCAAGAGCTATTTGAGAATTCGCAGGATGTCTCTAGTCACAATCGATTAAGATAGTTACTCGAGAATAAAAAATTAAAATAGTTAAAAAGCAAACTAATCGATACGAAATCATTTAAAACGACAGAATTTTCTAACGAATAGAACTTATTCGTCTATATTTTCACAAATTTCTTTTTTAATGACCTCAGTGTCGTATTCAACATCCTTTAGGAGTTTATTTGTTTTATGAGGAATTACTTTTTTTTTTTCAATCTCATCAAGACATTCTTTCATATTATCAGACATTTTTATCATCCAATTAATTTAAAATTTCAATCATTCTAAAAGCAATTTAAAAAAAAGAAAAAAAAATTATTCAATTTTTACATCTATAGTATGCATTTCAATCTCCTTATAAGGAACATGAATTTTTAACAAACCCTCTTTATATGAAGTTTTAGCTTTCTTAGGTTCAACAGGGCAACATAAATTATAAAAACCTGCATATTTTACAGTATCTGTCTCACCTGTAATATAAATGTATTCGTCATCCATTTTTAATTTAATAGTATCCTTATCGACCCCGGGTAACTGAAATTCTATATCGAATCCAGTACCATCTTCATTTTCCATAGCACATATTTGAGGATAAGCAATCAATTTCGAAGGTTTGTCCTTTTCAAGTTCCTTTTCAGAAGATTTTTCTTCTTCCAAAAGTTCAGACATTTTTTACACCTTTTTATGAAATTCAATTTTATTACAGTTAGATAAAAATTAGGGCATTTATATGTCCCCACGAATTTACGTAGGGAGATTAAGGATTTAATCAATTAGAATTAGGCGTTATTTAGAGTAAAATTATAAATTATAAATCTTAACCTTGAAATGGTTTTTTAGCTCATTTAAGAGCAATTACAAAAACTCGGCTAGTAATATTTTCTTATATTCTGGAGCTCTTTCTTCAAAGGGTATGTCTTCAACTCCGGAATAAACATCTAAAAGCTCGATTTTATGAAAAAAGTCTGAAAATGGAACTACGACGTTCGGGTAGTTAAAGTAATCATCATCATCATCAATTTTTTCCTTCAAAATTGGAGGTTTTTTTTCAATAATTTCTACACTCATAACGATCAAAATTAGGTATTTTTTAAATATAGAAATAAATCGAAGAAAAATAAACCAAGACTCTCGACAAATTTAGTAATAGAAGTGAAAATGGGAAAGGAATTTTCAAGCAAGGAAAAGTGAAGTTAATCCATATACGGGTTAAAATAAAACGCCCTAAATACTGAAATAAATAAGAATAGATAGAAGGCTATCCATATTGCAAGGCCTACAATGCCAAGAACGAAGCCCGCTATTGCCAATCTGCGATCATCGTCTTTTCTTCTTCCAATCGCACCAAAAACGATGCCTAGGATTGAGCCAACTATCGGTACTATGCTACATAATCCCAGTATACCAAAAATTAGGGCAATAATTCCATTTGTGTTATTGTTTCTCGAACGATAGTCAATGGGCTGGTGAGAAGGTTTTTGTTGATAATAACTTTGTGTAGGAGGTTGAGCTTGGATTTGTTGTTGATATACTGGTTCTGATTTGAGATTATTACCACAATTAGGGCATACATTCCACGAAGCTACGAGCTTAGTTCCACATTGAGAGCAAAAATTCATTGAACCCAACTTGAAGTTTATTTTGTGATTTCAATTTGCTATGTTAAGTTATCAAAATCCCGCATAAAAAGTTATGCGTCGAATATCGAGTGTGTTTTTACTTCTTCATAATTTTCGCGTCTATTTTCGTTAAGAACACAATTTTCTAATAGATCGAATTGGGCAAAATAATCTTTAAATTTTAATGGAATTTAAAATTCTATAGCTTAACTTTTTATTATTTCAAGATACTATTTAAAAAATTCGAAAAAAGCCTTATGTAATGACTCTAAAAGAGATTAACATAATCCCTGAACCTGCTAATATCTCGTTAAAAGAGGGAGCGTTCTTTCTTAACGAACAGACTCAAATTTTGACCGATGTAAAAGTAAAAGAAACTGCCGAGCAATTGAAGCAGATTTTATCATCAGTTCTTGGATTAAATATTCCTATAGAGGAATATAAACAAACTAACGAAAGTAAAAATTTGATAATTCTTAAAAGAATTTATAGTGAAAAACATCTTAATCACGAAGGATATACGTTAATAGTTTCACAAGATCGTATTGAGATAATGGCTTCTACATCTAAAGGGTTATTTTATGGTATCCAGACACTACGCCAGTTAATACCACAAGATAAAGTAAAAAATGAAAACTTAAATTTAGAATTTTTTATTCCTTGTGTTGTAGTTGAAGATTATCCTCGATTTCAGTGGCGTGGATTTATGTTGGATGAGTCTCGTCATTTCTTTGGAAAAAAAGTTGTAAAATATATACTTGATTTAATGGCATTTTTAAAGTTCAACACATTTCACTGGCACCTTACAGATGACCAAGGTTGGCGCGTCGAAATAAATAAATACCCTTTACTGACCGAAATTGGTTCAAAGAGAGAAGGAACTATTACAGCTAGGCAAAAAGCACTTCTTTGCTCTGAAAAGCAGAAAATTCCTATTGATGGAATTCCGGTGACAGGATATTATACTCAAAATGAATTAAAAGAGATAATAAGTTACGCTGCTGAACGCCATATTTCAATTATTCCAGAGATTGATATTCCAGGCCATACAACTGCCATCTTAGCATCTTATCCTCATCTAAGTTGTACTGGAGGTTCTTTTGATGTAAGCACTCGATTCCGAGTTCATAAAGATGTGCTCTGTATTGGTAACAGCGAGATTTTTGAATTTTTAGAGAATATTTTAGACGAAATTATTCACCTCTTTCCTTCCCAGATAATCCATATTGGCGGAGATGAAGTTCCTACAAAGAGATGGAAAGACTGTCCTAAATGTCAAGCCTTTATTCAGACTAAAGGGCTTAATAATGTTATGAATTTACAACCACATTTTACAAATAGAATTGGTAAATATCTAGCATCTAAAGATCGAAGGATAATTGTTTGGAACGATATTCTTAATGATGATCTTATTAGTAATGCTATGTGCCAATACTGGCTAAATAATTTTAATCTAGTTTTAGTGCATGTTCAGAAAGGGAGAGAAGTTGTGATGTCGGAAATGAATGCTCTTTATTTAAATTATCCTTACAAACTAATACCACTCCATCAAACATATAGCTATGATCCCATTCCAAGCGATTTAGAGGAAAAATTTCATAAGAATATCTTAGGCTTGGAAGCCTGTTTATGGACTGAGTTTGTATCAACAAAAGAAATTTTAGATTGGTATACCTTTCCAAGATTAATTGCTGTCTCGGAAACAGGATGGACACCCAAAAAAAAGAGAAATTTTGATTCATTTCTAAAAAGATTAGATAACTTCCTCCCATTGCTTAAAGCATTTGATGTTCGTTACCCTAGTAAAGAGGAATTTCTACAGAAACAATAGGCATTTCAATATTAAAAAAAAAGGCTCTTTATATTTTAAAAACTAGAAATCAACACTGGGGCTGAATTTATATTAATAATTTGATTATAAGTTCTTTATGAGTGATGTTAAAGAAAAATCGCATGATCTTCTGATTCCTAATTTCTTCTATCGAAAAAAAGAGTGTTATGGTTGTGATTTAAAACGACATAGACTATTTTTGAAAGAATCTTATAATTTCATAGAGCTGTTCTGTAAAGATTGTAGAAATACTCTCTTAATAGAATGATTCTAGGAATTAGATAAATAAAATTAGAAGTAAGATTATGCAAAAATTGTAAATAATTTGTTTTTTTTTATTGGATTGGATATTTTCCGGATGTTTTTAGAGTTCTCAAAATAGCCTTCATGTTGTCTATTGGTAGTTCTCGTGGAATTTCACAACCAAATGCTAGCCAATAACCACCACCTTCAGCAGCTATCTTTAACTTTTTAGTGCAGTTGTCTGAAACTTGTTTGGGATCAGCCTCTGTAAGTTTATTATAGTCCAAGTTTCCCATTATCGTTACTTCTCCGCGTAAAAGTTCTTTAGCCCAGGCTAAATCAACTTGATAATCAAATTGAATTGCACCTCCAGGGTTAGTTTCTTTTGAAAAATGAAGACATTGAGGTACATAACCACAACAATGAATTAAAGGTACCATACCAAGTTTTTTAATAGCATGGCACACTTTTTTCTCGGGCTCCAAGCAAAATTGCTTAAAATATGTGGGAGACATAAAATAAGCAGCAGTTTCACCTACACCTATAATATCTGCACCCGCCTCATACATCGCTTTTGCAACTTCAATTTCGAAATCTGCATACCAATCCAAAATTTCTTTAAATTCGTCAATATGATCTAATGTGTAAAAAAGAGAGAGAGGATCTGCTCCCGATAACAATGTAACCCCTTGAAATGGTCCTTCGGTCCAACCAATTATAGGAACCTCGCCCCTTACCTCTTTTTTAGCTAGTTCTATAGCTTTGATTGACTCTGTTAGACGTCCAGCTTTCGTCAGGTCCGGTATTTTTAATTTTTGAGAATCATGATACATAGTTGTGTGGCTAAGTAATGGCTTTACAACTCGAGGGATATCATCGTAAGGAAATTCGACTTTTGCACCTAGAGCACCGGCATACATTCCCACATCTGAAGAAAAACATAAGGCATCCCATCCAAAAGCTTTATATGCTTTCATTTGTCCTTCTAAAAATTTTTCCGCTTTACTTACATATGCCGAAAATGGAATTTCTGCAAATTTTGCTGTGAATGTTTGGGCAAAGGGCATAAATGGTACTCTATCTGGCTCTTTATGCTTTACAGATGTCATAACACGATCGTATGAAGTCATTTCATCTTTTAAATCATTAGAATATTCTAAAGATTTTAACAGTAATTCATTTACATCTTTAACATATGTATCAACATTATATTTCGCGGCCATTGCTGGAGAGCCCGCAGGACCGCTCAAAATTGTTCTGATTTTGTGGCGCACTCCAAGCTTCCATAGTTCGTTTTCTAATTTTTCGACTTCACCTTTAGATTGCATAAGATAAATCGCAGAGGCTACTATTCTCGCATTAGATTCTTTCACTACTTGCGCAATTTTTTCGGGAGATACATCCGATCCTGCATCGATTACTTCAAACCCCTTAGCTTTAAGATTTGCTGCCACGATATTCGTACCAATCGTCCACGGTCCACCCATGACTCCTAAAACAATCTTTTTTTCAGGCTCTTTAGGTTCATCAGATAGTCCTAACGATTGAATCCCTACTTCAAAAGCTCCTGCTGACTTTATTATATCATCAAGATACATCCCTTTAATTTTATATTTTTTACTTATATCAGTTAAACCGGCTGATAAAGCTTGAATGATGCTTTCACGCGAAACTCCTTGTCGTGAAGCTCTTCTAACTAATTTTCCGATATTTTTATAATCGCCCTTCACAGTTGCTTCCGTTATTTGCTCAAGATTATCATTTAGCATGTATTTCCCTTTTAATTTTCATAAATTTTTACTTTTTTAAAAGTTAGATGAATAAATATTGCATTAGCATGTTAATAAAACTATTATAGCTATGCAATTTTTAAAAAAAAAAAGATTGAAAAACTATATATGAATCATTGTTTAATGTATATTTAATTTTAAATTTTTTAAAAAACAATGTGAATAAATTTGAGTAATAATGAAAGGGTAGATAAAGATTCCACAAAAAAAAGGATATTATTTGGTATTGGACAATTTTCTGACGCGATCGCCTCGCAAATGTTTACAATATATGTGTTTACATTCTACTACGCTATAGTGGGTTTAAATATTAATCTGATCACACTTGGATTCATACTATGGTCTATTTGGAATGCTATTAACGACCCACTATTAGGTGCTTTATCCGATAGAACGAAAACTAAATGGGGAAGAAGAACACCTTATATTATTGTGTCTATCATCCCATTATGTATAATAATTGTACTATTATGGACGCCACCTGCTGACTCAGCGGTTTTATCATTTATATATTTCCTAGTTATTATCGCTTTGTTTGATACATTCTATACGATGTACGATCTAAATTATTGCGCCTTATTTCCAGAGATGTTTCAAGGAATAAGCAATCGGGCAAAAGCTAGCGCCGTTAAACAAACATTTACCGTAATAGGTTTGCTTTTTGCTTTCTTATTACCGACACTTATAATTACTGATTTAACAGACAAGGCATACATAACTGAATTTATGTACGCTGGAATAGTTATGGCTATATTGATCTTCGTAGGAGCAATTATTATGATAAAATTTGGAATAAGAGAAAGAACCGAGTTCTCCGAAGATTACAAAACAGCACCATCAATTTTCTCGTCTTTAAAGTTTTCCTTGAAAAACAAATCTTTTAGAATCTTTATTATTATGAATATAACTTATTGGTATGTCGTAGGGATGCTTCCAATGATCGCCCCCCTTTATGGAGATACTGTGTTGGGAATAAGCGATGCAACACTATTAGGGATATTGTTAGGACTAGCTTTTATTTCAGCCGCGATTTTTATGGCACTCTGGCGTTTTATCATTATCAAAGTAGGGATGAAAAAAGGAGTAATGATATCTATGGTAGTTTTCATAATTTCATTAGCCCCATTTATGTTTATTTTCAATATAGAGACAGGATTTATTGCGTTCATATTTGTAGGAATAGGAATTTCAGGCGCAATATTTTTTGGAGACATCCTTCTTGCTGCGATAATAGACGAAGACGAACTAAAAATGGGTACGAGACGAGATGGTGGTTATTACGGGATAAATGCTTTACTTACCAAGTTATCAACGATTTTAGTAATTCTCAGTATTAATGTTGTTTTCAATAGCGTTGGATGGGCTACTTTTGACCCTGTAGGAACAACAGAATATACAATTTTTGGACTTAGAAGCTTAATGTTCATTTTTCCCGCTGTTGCGTTAACAATAGGATTGATAGCAATTAGAAAATTCCCACTTACAAAAGAAAAATATGGAGAAATAAAGCGTAAGCTAGAAGGATTACACAATGAAAAAAGAGAGAAAACAAGCATTGAAAAATGAGTACTAATTAACTTTTTTTTTTTTCAAAAAATATTAAATTCTCCCATTTCTTTCCTTATATTTAGTCTCCAGCTTTTAGTGAAAAAGTAAAGTTTCTAATAGAATATTTTAAGAAATTGGATAACTTAATACAAAAAATGAAGTAATTCATTAGTTATATGTTGAAGATTGAATGTGTTTCTACTTCTTTTTATTCTCTTTTTCTAGCAATTTAACGAAAGAGCTTCCCTCTTTGATTACATTTAAAATTAGATGGGTATTTGTCCGTTCTACATTTGGAGAAGCGTGAAGTTTTTTTACCATTTCACTTAGTTCCTTACGAGTTTTGAAACGAGCGAATACGAGAGCGTCATAATCTCCTGTAATGTCGTAAACTCCAAAAACATTAGGGTTCTCAGCAATATCTGTTTCTACTTCAATCATTTTGCCTTTTGAAACTGTAATTTCTATTGTAGCTATAATATCATATCCTAATTTTTCAAAATCAATATCTATTCCGTATCCTTTAATTACTCCCTCTTTTTCTAGTTCTTCCACATGCTTTTTAATAGTAACGGGAGATTTTTCTAATTTAAGAGCGATCTGATTATAATTTTCGCGACTATTTTTGCTAAGAACGCCTAAAATGTTAAGATCTACATCTTCGACTGAAGTGAGTTCCTTATCTTTCATATTAAACAAAATGTTATGATTGAATTTTAAGATTTCTTATTTTCTAATTATATGAAGTTCTTGAAATAATATTTTTATTTCAAAGAAACATTCTTAATATAAAAATCGATGTGAGCAATATGGTAAAAAAAGTGTTCCAAAAGCGAATTAGCGAGATCAGAGATAAATTTAAAGGGAAAAATATTATTATTTCGCTAAACAGTGCTAATTTCTTTGGTCAAGATTCCTATAAATCGCGTCAAATAAGAGGAAACGGCGTTTTAGTTCTCACTCAGGAAGAATTATACTTCGAAATGTGGCATCCGAAAAAAGTTCTAAAAATTCCTACTACAACTATTTTAAAAGTTGAAATTACTAAATCGTTTTTACGTAAATCTGTATTTAGAAAATTGTTAAAAGTAATGTTTCAAAACGAAAATGGAGAAGAAGAAGCCGCTGCGTGGTGGGTTTCTTCTTTAGATAAGTGGATTGAAGAACTCGAAAAAGTTAAACAATGACTTTTAATAGTTTAAAAACGAGAAATCGCCACTGGGGCTGCATTTTTAAAGTTGACTTGATTATAAATGCTTTATGAGTGAAGTTAAAGAAAAAACATATGATCTTCTAATTCCTAATTTTTTCTATCGAAAAAAAGAGTGTTATAGCTGTGATTTAAAACGAGATAGACTTTTTCAGAAAGAATCTCACAATTTTGTTGAGTTATTCTGTAAAGATTGTAGTAATAAGCTCTTAATAGAATGATATAAGAATTCAGATAAATTATTAAAAAAAAAGTAATTGAAAAATTTTATTTAATTACACTTCTTTTAGCATTGAGGGGATAACGCTCCTAAAGTTCATAATATCAACTAAACCTTCGTTTGCATCAGAAGATTTAACAATATTTACTACAGCAATGTCAGCACCGTTGAAATAAGCTTTTCTTACCGAATCTTGATTTAATCCCCCAGCAACAGAAATTAAAACGCCGTATTTTGAACGAACCTTATTTATATCCTTGAATCTAATAATACTGCGCGGGTTGGCTTCTTCGTCTCTACCCTTATGTATTACCACAGCTTTTGGTTTATACTTCAAGGGCAATAATTTTTTCAAAGGATTTTCCTGACCAAGCATATCGATCATAGATAAAATTCCATATTGTTCGCAAACTTGGTTAAAGAAATCCAATGTTTCCTCTGGAGCAGTTCCAGCAGCGGTTACCGCATTTGCACCAGCGGAGTAAGCGAGTCGAACTTCTTCGCTTGCTCCATCAGTCACTTTCAGATCAGCAACAACTAAACCACGCCAAAGTCTTCTAATCAACCTGATCCCACCTATCCCTTCTCGTTTAATGTAAGGAGTTCCAGCTTCGATAATTAAGCGGGGATCGTAGGGGATTTGCGGTAAAATATTTAAGACATCTGTTGTTGTATGGTTAAATGCGATTTGAATGTATCTTTGATTATCTGCAAAGGTTCTACTCATTCATGAACCCCCTCAATTATGTAAATTTCTTAAGAATGTTACCGATATCAGATGGCATAAAAATTACTATCTTTTCCGATGGGTCTTGAGAAATGTCTCTTATTGTCTGAAGCGTTCTAAGCTGTAATGCACCAGGTTGAGAGGCCATCATTGATGCTGCTTCCGATAGGTTTTTAGCGGAGGCAAGTTCTCCTTCACTCGCAATTATAGCAGCTCTTTTTTCTCGTTCAGCTTCAGCTTGTTTAGCCATGGCTCTCTTCATTTCAGCGGGTAATTCTATTTCTTGTATCTTAATGCTTTTTATGTCGATACCCCATTCATTCGTTTCTTGATCAACAATTTCTCGAATATCAGCAGCAATTTTATCCCGTTCAGTTAATACACTATCCAATTCCATATTTCCAACAACATCTCTTAAAGCAGCTTGAGTATATTGCCTGACAGCAAAAGCATAATTTTCAATTTTGATGATTGCATCCGATGGTTTTTCGACCTTGAAATACACTACTGTATTTGCTAAAACGGGTATATTGTCCCTGGTTATTACTTCTTGTCTAGGTATATCCGCGGTTACAATTCTTAAATCAACTTTCCTGGATTTTTCAAGAACAGGGAGTATGTAAACAACACCAGGTCCTATTGTTCGCTTGTATTTTCCAAGTCGGAATATTATAAGCCGTTCGTATTCCAATATTACCTTTATCCCCGCAAGTAGGAAGCATGTTAAAAAAATTAAAACAACTACGACAACCGGGATTATTATAAATAACGGATCAAATCCTTGAAATATCACATTTCATCCTCTTTTAAAATTTGTAAAGTTATGCTATATATAGATAGATGAGATATTTAAATGTATTTGATGAGAACCTAAAAATAGGAAAGGGATACGAACTTTTTTATATTCTAGTTTGTAAGTATAATTTTACACTGAAGGAAAACGAGCTTAAGCATAACTTTTTTAAGGTGAATTTTGTAGTATATCTTAGAAAATGATTTTATCTTGATAGGATGAATATGCTGCAAAATATGTTTCCGTTCGATATTTTTGGTTTTTTTAGCGGTTTTTTTATTCTAATTTTTATCATCGTAATTGTTATTTTTGTGATCGTCATTTTAATCATATACAAACTTCTCCATACCAATGTAGATAATGTAAAGACCAAAAAGAAAGCCCTCAAAACAGGAAGTTCACCTAGCGAAAATAAATATCGATCATCAAATGAAATTGTGAAAGAGAAATTGGTAACAGAAAAGAAAATTCACACTTGTAAGTATTGTGGCGAGAGAATCGAAGATTCTGCTACTTTTTGCCCGTTTTGTGGTTCAAATCTTATTACTTAGGTTACCTTAGAATAAAAATTCCTTAATATCTAATACAATAGATATTTTGGAATACCTTTAAATAACTGGAATGGATCTTTTTTTTATATAAGTAAAGATCAGTGAATCTGTTCAAAATGGAAAACAAATTTAAACTCTGTCCCAGATGTAAGAGCAGTAAAATAATAGACATGGGTGATACAATTCATTGTGCTGATTGTAGATTAGAGTTTGAAAAAATCGATATAAAAACCCTCGAATCTCATCAAATTCTAGCAATTTCAGAAAAGCTTGAATTTATGAGAAGTATTAAGAATAACCATACTAAAAGCTAATTTCACGTTTTGAATTATTTTAAAATTCTATTTATGGATGGTTATCCTTATTAATTTGGATTTATAATTTAAAGCTATAAAATCTATTAACTATTTTTATCTTAATCATATTATTAATTAGAACTAAGAATGAAAATTCGAACTTTAAAAAGAAAAGAGGTACCCTAATTGCCCAAACACGCCTTTGAGGATATTCAAACCAATACTTCAGAGTTCTCCGCGGGTAAAGATTATTTTCAAAAAGCTCGGAAAAAAGGAGTCCTTAGATGGATTATAGCACACATTTTTCATGGAACTAATAAAATATTTATTTTAGTGGTTCTTTTTACTACAATTATAGCCTCAATTTTAGCTTCAACCATTTCTGTTTCTATAGGAATCGCTGTAGACCAATTTTCAATCGGAGGTATTGGTAGTCTTATCTTCTATACAGTAACGATTTTAATTCTCGGTTTGATAACTCCGATATTTAGGCTTTTGAATTATAGTTTAAGAGAAATATTAGCTCAAAGACTTGAACGCGATACAAGAAAGGAATTTTATGGCATGTTATTAGGGAAAAGCCAATCCTTTCATGACAAACAACGAGTTGGAGATTTAATGTCTAGAGTGACCGATGATGTAAGAATGTTGAATTTTTTGATAAGTCCTGCGGTCTCTCTCATTTTTGAATCTTTTACTACTTTAGTAATTCCGATATTTTTCATTTTACTTAATTATCCGGTTCAATTAATCTTTGAGCCAATTCTTTTTACTATTCTATTTCTCATCTCATTAAGGAGATACAACAAAAAATTATCTCCGGTGACAGGAAGTCTGA
>JABXKD010000249.1 GCA_013375475.1 Promethearchaeota archaeon | reverse complement strand
AAATTTAGCCAGCGTGAGATATCTCCTTTTAACCAATTACAGAATTGTTTATAATTATCTGATTGATAAGATTTTTGAGATTTTACACCTTCCTCATAGAAGTCAGCAATATCCTTATCTAATACCAATATTTCAGCATCGAATTCGGAAAGATTATACTCCTTTTGAAATCTTTTTATTCGTTCGTTCGGCATTTCAGGTAATTCTTTTTTAACTTTATTGATAAAAGTTTTCTCTAGGTTAATCGGCACTAAATCTTGTTCTGGAAAATATCGGTAATCTTTTTCAAACTCTTTAGTTCTAAGACCAATTGTAATCCTTCTTTTATCATCCCAGTGGCGGGTTTCCTGTATTAAGTCTTTACCTCTTTTTATTAAGTTCTTTTGCCTCTGAATTTCCCATTTTAAGGCTCTCTCAACTTCTCTAAAGCTATTAATATTTTTTACTTCGCTTCTAGGATGTCCTTTTATCGAGATATTTGCATCTACTCTACAAGATCCTTCGAAATCTAGATTCGATATGCCGGTATATTGTACAATTGATTT
>JABXKD010000248.1 GCA_013375475.1 Promethearchaeota archaeon | reverse complement strand
AATACAGCAATTTCGTGGCCCTTTTCAACAAAACTTCTACCTATTAATTCGGCATGCATTGCTGCGCCCGAATCAGTGTTCCACGCACCCATCAATCCTATTTTCATATTTCCCCCTCTCTTTTGTTACAAAGATGATTTCCAGCATTTCGCATAACCTAAAATAACCTAACTTCTTTAACTTTTAATTCTTTTAACATTTTCTATATTTATTATACTTCATTTATATTAAAAATCCTTCTTTTCAAAAAAATTAAAATAAAAAAGCCCTTCAGCAAAATGCCAAAGGGCTTGAATATTCAATTTGACTCCCATACAAAAATTATTTGTAAAAGGAAGGACTTTCCCAATTTTCCCTTATTTCAAATTACATAATGTATTTGGAGAAGTTATGAAAATTTGAAAAAAATTACCGAATTCTTGAGATAGTACAACCTAGCTTGTCGCTATACAACAGTCTTCTATTCAGTGCCACGAAATACCCTGCCCAAACTAGCCGGTGCCGCAATTCTTCTCGCACCGCCCCAGATTAAAAGAACGAGAAGTG
>JABXKD010000247.1 GCA_013375475.1 Promethearchaeota archaeon | reverse complement strand
CAGCTTCTGACTTTACCTTTTGCTCCGCTATCATTTCTTCAACTTCAGCTTCTGAATTTACCTTTTGCTCGGCTATCACCTCTTCGGCTTCAGCTTCTGACTTTATCTTTTGCTCCGCTATCATTTCTTCAACTTCAGCTTCTGACTTTACCTTTTGCTCGGCTATCGTCTCTTCGGCTTCGGCCTTGACTTTGCCTACCGTATCGGTGTACGCCCTCACTTTTTCTTCAACTTCAGCTTCTGACTTTACCTTTTGCTCGGCTATCGTTTCTTCGGCTTCAGCTTCTGACTTTACCTTTTGCTCCGCTATCGTTTCTTCAACTTCAGCTTCTGACTTTACCTTTTGCTCCGCTATCGTTTCTTCAACTTCAGCTTCTGAATTTACCTTTTGCTCCGCTATCATTTCTTCAACTTCAGCTTCTGACTTTACCTTTTGCTCGGCTATCGCCTCTTCGGCTTTAGCTTCTGACTTTGCTTTTTGTTTGGCGACTGCCTCTGAGAAAAGTGCCTCAACCGTAGCTGATGGTTTGCCTTTGCCTGCCTTACCGGT
>JABXKD010000246.1 GCA_013375475.1 Promethearchaeota archaeon | reverse complement strand
TGGTTTCAACTGGAAAACGTTAGGGGAGCCTGCTAATTCCCAGCCCTTTGGTATTTGCTGAAGGGCTTTTCTTATTTTTATAAATTATTTTCACAGAAAAAGAAGGATTTTTAATAAGTTGTATAGTATATATAAATTATCAGCATCATTAGATGTGTGTAATTTGGAATTAAAATCAAATAAAGGAGGAGTTTAAAATGTCTAAAGAAGAATTAATTGATATGATGCAGAAGTTCAAAGATGCATATAATAAAAAAGATCTAGAAAAAACCTTATCTTTTTTTGCAGAGGATGCCGTTTTTATCAACCCAAACGGCGAATTTAAAGGGAAGGAAAAGATAAGGAATTATTTTAAATGGGTATTTGAAATTAATTCAGATCAAAAGATTATCGAGTCAGGGGTTAAAATTATAGCCGAAGAAGATAAAGCAGTGTATGAGCATATTTTAGAAGGCATTGTTGAAGGGATGAAGTATCAAATTCTTGCCCTTTGTATTTACGAATCTAAAGGAGATAAATTTCAACATGTTAGATCTACCTATGATCGATTG
>JABXKD010000245.1 GCA_013375475.1 Promethearchaeota archaeon | reverse complement strand
AATTACAAATAATTAAATTTAAAAAAATGAATATTTTAAAAGAAGCAATAAAAAGAGTAGAAAAAGAAGTAAATAAATTATCTATTGAGGAAATTATTAAAATTGATATGTATAAATTTAAAAACGAATTAATGGAATACCATATTAAAGAAATACAAAAAGAATTTAAAAAACTAAATAAATAAAATTATGAAAACAATAATAAAAAAATATAAGAAAAAATTTGGATACAGTCCGAGTATTTACGAACTTATCAATCTACATTCAAAAGGATTATTAATTTTGTCCGATAAAGACGAAAACGAATTAAAAAAAGAATTTAA
Source organism: Promethearchaeota archaeon (assembly GCA_013375475.1). Lineage (GTDB taxonomy): Archaea > Asgardarchaeota > Lokiarchaeia > Sigyniarchaeales > SOKP01 > SOKP01. The sequence continues at coordinate 230 of JABXKD010000245.1, read as the reverse complement.
AAAACTAAATAAATAAAATTATGCAAAAACTAAATAGCAACTTATTAAAAAAAGTAAGTACAAAGCCAAAGTATTCAACATCTGAAAATATAATATTTTATTCTTTATCATTTGCTAGTTGTTTTATACTACTTTATGCGCTTTGCTACACTATAAACCTAATTGATACAATAACCCTTTAAAACCTTTAAAAATGGCTTACATACCTATATTAACAAATCCTATTGAAT
>JABXKD010000244.1 GCA_013375475.1 Promethearchaeota archaeon | reverse complement strand
AGCGCAGGTAGCTGTTGTGACTGAGAAATCGGTCGGTGAAATAGTTGCCGGTGCAATAGAAGCAGCAAGTGAGGTAGGCAAGGACGTTGGAGTAGCCATTAAATCCGCCGTCAAAGGAACGGTTAAAGGTGCCTCTGAAGTCGGAGCTGATGTTGGAAAAACCGCTGTTGCTGCAGTTGATGGAGCTGTCAAGGCGGCAGGTGAAATTGGTGCTGATACGGCTGAAGCTTTAGAACACGCTACGACCGGCGCTATTGAAGCAGCTGAAGAAATAGGCAGTGACACTGCCCAAGCTGTAAGGACGGTACTAAAAACCGCAGTCAAAGGTAAGGGGCGTTAGATTGCCACGTCGCTTCGCTCCTCGCAATGACAGGTCTTGATAGGTTCCTCGGCTCCCGCTTCGGCTCTGCCGTTCGGCTGCCCCTTCGACCTTGCTCCCACCTTCGCTAAAGCTTCGGAGGGCAAGCAGCACAGGTCTCGTATCTCGTGAAGCGTATGTCGTAATGGCAAAGAGGCGATTCGCTGAAGTTCTCCGCTCAAGGGTGCGGGTGTCT
>JABXKD010000243.1 GCA_013375475.1 Promethearchaeota archaeon | reverse complement strand
AATAAAGAAAGGAAAAGTCAATAAATTGATAAGCATGAAAATCCAGGCATTCCACAAGCCTACTTCAAATTTTGGTATGAGAGACATTTTTTCCTCCTCTTATTTTTTTTATTATATATTTTTATATTTCACCCCGGAGTGAGCATTTTTTCTAACTTAAAATAAGCAAACTACTTTTTTTATACTTCTAAATTGGTTGTTTTGTGAAGTACTTCGTTGCATTAATATAATTTCTACATTTATTATTCTGTAAAACTTTCAAAAATCCTTCTTTTCAAATAAAAAAGCCCTTCAGCAAAGGCCAAAGGGCTTGAAACTCCTTAGCACTCTCATAGAGGTTACAGTAGATTGACAAATTTATAATTCCTTATATAATATGAATAGATTCTAAAATATATAAATATAATAAAGCGCTAAAAGGCGGAAGGACCCATATAATGTGCGAAGGGGGTACAATAAACTCTAGCACAACGAGAATGTTGGGTGTACCATCGGGGGGAAGCTCTTGGATGCATAAGATGTTTCCTGATCGATATGCCAAGTACTATATGTTAGT
>JABXKD010000242.1 GCA_013375475.1 Promethearchaeota archaeon | reverse complement strand
ATCTTGTATAATTTGGTTCCAACTGGAAAACGTTAGGGGAGCCTGACAATTCCAGCCCTTTGGCCTTTGCTGAAGGGCTTTTTTATTTGAAAAAGAAGGATTTTTAAAAAATATATACTATTAAGTAAGTAAGGGAAAGAAGTTTTCAATTATTATTGAAGATTATTTTATAATAATATAGTCCACAAAACCTTTCAACAAATTAGTTTTGTAAAAACGTTGAAAACCATACCAATTGATTAATTAAAAAATAAGGTGTTTTACTAAAGACACGATATGAATTATTAGGAGGATAATTATGAGAAAATATGCTTTTATGGTTATTTTAATAACCGCATTGGTCGTGCTTTTATTTTCAGCCCATGCTGCCCCAAATACTGATAAAGCAGGCATTAAACTTAATATCAGTGAAGCGAATCAAAAGAAAGAAGAGATTTCAAGAAATGAAAAACTTAGCTGGGATAAGACCTTTGGTGGAAGCAATGATGATTATCTACGTACTCTTATCCAGACCGATGAGGGCGGTTATGTGATAGCCGGAGAAACCTACTCCTACG
>JABXKD010000241.1 GCA_013375475.1 Promethearchaeota archaeon | reverse complement strand
AAGTTAATAGCTGTAGTTCGGAAGATTCTAATTCAAATTCCTTTCATAATCAAATAATTGAACAACCGAAATTTAAAATAATTTTAATTAAAGAATATGAAGTATATGCTGAAAATCAAAAAGATAATAAACATTTGAAAGCATATGAGCAGTTATGGATAAATAAATTTAAATTAAAAAATTGTTGTGTAAATAAACAAGGTGCTTTGGGATTGTTAACAAAAGAAAAAAAAAAAGACTATCGTGAAAATAATAAAGATAAAATAAGTCAAAAAAATAAAAAATATTTTGAAAATAATAAAGATAAAATGTCTCAAAAGATAGAATGTCCTATTTGTAATTCAATTGTTCAAAAATGCGGATTAAAGAAACATCAAAGAACTATAAAATGTATGGAATTTCAAAAAAAATAATTTATAAAAATTTTATTTTATTATATTAAACATGGATAGTTGGCTACGTATAATTTTATTTAAATTTTTTAATTTTTTTATTTATTCTTAATAAATGGACACCTTTTTAAGACAACAAGTAAGTGAAAGGTCTTCCAATAGTGATAGAC
>JABXKD010000240.1 GCA_013375475.1 Promethearchaeota archaeon | reverse complement strand
CTAAAGTGAACTAAAGTGCCTAAAGTGAACTTCAAATTTAGACACTTCAAACTTCAGACCTGAATTGTCGAAAAACTTTGTAATGCCAACTTAAAACTTGATATTTCAAAGGCGGCGGTAAGCGTTGTGCTGCCTTAGCCGCGAATTGTGGTTCGTTAAGTGGTTTTTGGGGAGTCATTGCGAGGAGCGAAGCGACGTGGCAATCTCTTGTACCCTCATCCATAGGAGGCTTTGAGATTCTTCGCTGCGCTCAGAAAGACAAATATATTTTGAGATAATTTCAAAGGCGGCGATAAGCACAAAACTATCGCCGCCTTTTTCATTTGAAGTTTATGAGGTGGTTTGCTATTGCTCGATTTCATTGACAAGCTGCCTCTATTTTGGTATTGTTTTATAAGAGGTAATTGAAGATGAAGTCGATAAGAGTCCTCTGCCTGGTTTTGGTGTTTATACTTTTGGTCGTCGAGTATAACGAGAAATTTACCGGTGACATAACACCGTTGCACCAGGCTGCCGAGGAAGGCGACATCGAACAGGTCAAGACGCTGATTTCGAGGGGGGTC
>JABXKD010000023.1 GCA_013375475.1 Promethearchaeota archaeon | reverse complement strand
ATACCCTTAAAAAAATCAAAGATACCTGTAGGTATAGCATATTTCAACCCTAAACTTTTGAAAGCATTAACCGTTCCAGCAACACCATCTCCTTCCTCCCGAATGTCAACATTTTTCATTCTTCCAAAAATGTATGCTGGGTTAATTGAACCAATGAGGTAACCGATTATAATAACTAACACATTTAAAAAAATTGTAAAAGGTTCCATATGATCACGCTTTTATTATGCAAAATTGTGTATACGATGATATTATTATTCACTCCTTTTTATACATATCTGCAAAAACAGAAACAGTGAAAAAAATTAGAGCTGCTTGAGAATTTAGCGGTGAATATACATAAATCTTTCCATAAAATAAAGAAAAATCTGATTGTAATAACCAGAAAAATAAAAATCACTGGAATGACCAGCCATTAACATCCAAATAATAGCACAGTCTGTATTCCCTTTTGTTAAATAAGTATTCCGAAAGTTATTACTAATCCCAAAATAGGTGAGAACATCGTGGGTCCCCTGAAATATTAAACAAGGTGGACTTTCAGGTTCAATTAATTTCGCGGGTTCTAAAAATTCTTCACTTCCATCAATTCCAAAATATTTCATCTGTCCGTTTGAGGGATAAAATGGGATCAATCCCTTTATAGTTAGGTTTTGACTGAACGTATTTGAATAATTTCCACTTGCTAATGCTAAGCCTGCTGCACTTGCCAGATGTCCCCCTGAAGATCCTCCGCTAAAGAAAACAGAACCCAAATTAGCACCGTAAATATTCGCATTTTCAGCAAGATATTTAGTAAAGACACCGATGTGACGAATCATGTCATCAATATTAAAATCTCCTCTGGTATAACTTGGCGTAATGGAATCCGCAGCAGCAATTGAGGAATCATACAAACCATATTGAATATCAAACACTATATACCCTTGAGCAGCAAAATATTTGTTCATCTGTACCATATTTGATCTTCCTTTATCGCCTGAAACCCAACCACCCCCGTGAATCCGAACTAATGTGGAATTCTGCCCTGGAAGGCCTTCACCTTTTTTTAATGGCATATATACATCAAAATACAATTCAATGCTTTCGTTTTTATAAAATAAGATGTTTTCTATAACATTACAATCTTTAGAAGGTGTTCCCAGATAATATCCCGCCGTCGAAAACGAAGTTTGTAAAAAGTATTTATTCTCTTCTGAAGGAATCTCTTGTTGCCAGTTTTGACCAAACGCTTCTGAAAAGCGTACTTCAGCATTTAAAGCCGTGATGTTTGAAAGAATTAAAGGACTAAGTAATGCTGTAGATATAAAAATTCCTACGAGGGCTACTCTACGGAATTTCTTTCGGTCCCACCTCCCCCGCTTTAACCTTAGTAGAATAATTGTGTTAGAGAGGAAGATAAACGACAAGAAAATTCCATATTGAGAGGAAATATAAGTAATTTGGGTTGTAACAAATTCAAATACACCGAACGCCGTTATAAATGCACAAAATGCGCCAAATACAAAACCAATCCAAGCAACTCTAACAATAATTTTCCTTAAAATTTGTTGAACTCTTAAAATTTTTATAGATTTTCTACGATAGCCATTATTATCTTTACCCCATAACTCAAGATTGTTTCTCGATAAAACGTCAATAAATCCAATTATAATACCAAATATTAAAATTCCAAAGTAGCAGAGATGAGTCAATGCATATCCCCCTAAAAAACCATCTGAAACGGTTCCAGAGCTAAGTAAATTGCCTTGCATCATTCCAAACATACCTAAGATCATAAATACAAGAAAGATAAAACACATAATATATAACCTATACCCTAATTTACTCCTTTTATTAACTTTCAATAAATTGAGGTAAACCAATAAGAGGTTTTCAAAAAGAGTAACTGTTAGAATTATCCCAAAAATGTCCCAAAGGAGTAAATATTCAGGAATAGCGATATAAAATAATCCTGAGACAAAACAAAATATATTTAATAAAAGTAATGAATAACTTACATTCTTTATATTAATAATACCTTTAAATTTCCGCACAGTGTATGTTAAATTCAAGAAAACCGTTTATGCATGTGCCACTTCTTAACTGGGACTAGTATACCTTTCAATCAAGCTTACTAATATATCTTAACTCGATGATATAAACCCTTATTATTAACTAGGAAAAAAATTGAAAGAAATTAAAGCCAAGTATAAATCTTCTTATTTGTACAAAATAGGAATACAAGACAAAAATGTAAAAGCTTAAATAGGATTAATTATGCATTTAAACGCAATTTAAAGCTATTTAACGATAACTGCCTATATATGAATTTAAATTAGAGTCATAATTTAAAAATAAAAAAAAAGAAAGATAATAAAATACTATTAAAGTTAGTTCTTTTCCGATTAAGCTAATTTCATTCTGATTTGCTTGGATCGGGACCGTAATGTGACCTCTGTTACTTTGGCCACTTCTGAGACTTCTGCTTGTGTTTTTCGGCAGTTACTTGATTTGGCCGCCATATATATTACACTTGCCGCTAAGCCCTTTGGGTCTTTCCCTGTTCTTAATAGTCCGTTTCTCGATGCGTCTGTGAGCATGTCGATCGCTTTTTTTTGTACTTCCATTGGTAAGCCCAAATCGTTTCCGAATCGAAAGACTAATTGCTCCGCCGTAATCGGCTTATACCTTAAATTTAATTCGGGCAATACTTCCTTTACAATCATTCCTAAGCTTCTATGAACAGTTCTTCTTGGGGTCATTGAAGCGTCGCAAACTTCCTCTAGCAATCGTGGAAATTCGTGAACCCTGATTGCAGCGTATAATGAAGCAGCAATAAAACCATCAATTGATCTTCCCATGGTTAACTTCTTCCTTGCAACAACACTATAGATTTTCCATGCTGTTTCTTTGATATACTCTGGAATGTTTAACTTCGACGTAAGCATTTTTAACTTTGGTTTTGCTTCCCAAAAGTTTCTTTCAATGCTGGAAATTAAGGAATTCTGTATTTTTGAAAGTCTGGAAAACAAAGTTTTCCCCTTCGCATTAATTAGTCTTCCTTTTGAATCGATCTTTGAATTTGGTAGCATGGTTCTTGGCCCGAACTCTCTCCATCGTGGCTCGGTTCGTCTTCGTTTATTTACTTCTTCTACAGTGTAAGCTCTCCTCTCGTTTCCAACCAAGTTTCTACTTTGAATCATTCCGCAGTTTAAACAGACAACATCACCATCTTTTGACTCAACTGAAGGATTTTCGCAACAGTGTCCACTAGGACTATCCTCTACTGTACTATCCTTTGTCGATCGTAGGCGGTCTCGATATGACATATATTTTCACTTTTTTTAATACTAATTTGTAAAATAATAATTATATATTTAATACGCAAACTTTTTCGCTAAAATGTATGATCATTATACATTATAAGTTTTTCGAAGATATTACTACGAATAATCTTATTATTATTATATTAATGTAAGTTAAGTAACTTCCCTATTTAAAAATGTTTTTATGTACAGACGTGATATGTCCCAGAACAAACTTCTAGACGAGATTTGCGGGTAGATAGTGGGAAAAAGTTAATTTATATTTTATAAGTAGATATCGTAGGATTTTATTGTAGCACCGTTAAAGGTGATTTAATCTGTAAGTTTATTGCAATTAAGATTACCGTAGAATTATATCGCTTTCTTGTGGAGAAAACTTTCGAAGTTCTCTACAAATTTAACTATCAATTTTATTAAAAAATAGTAATTTTCTAGCTATTTTTTGGAAAGCCATCTCTACATTATGTCCCGTTAAAGCAGAAATTTCAAGATATTCAAGATCTAACGCGTATGAGAGGTTTTTTGCATCCCTCTCGCTTACAATTCTTTTCTTAACCAAATCGTTCTTGTTACCAATTAGATAACCTTTTAGTGCTTGATTGTTTTTCATGTAATTTTTTATATCTTGATGCCATTTTGGGACATTAGCAAAAGATAGTGGACTTGTTAAATCAAAAATTAAGAGTATTATATTCGCGCCCTCATAAAATTTCTTTCTTATTAGTTCAAATTTGGCTTGTCCTCCAATATCCCAAAGTACTAATTCTACGATATTAGTATCAACATCAAAGATTTTTTGGGTGATGTTTAAACCCATTGTTGGGATGTATGCTCTCATGAACACGTTGTCAGTAAATCTGAGAATTGTGGATGTTTTACCCACCCTTGGGTCGCCAAGGACAACAACTTTAAATTTTGTTTTTTCTACTTGATTACTTTGAATAATTTTTCGAGATGGTTCCACTTTCTCTGGTATATATTCGCTTTTAGAAACCAAATATTCAGTCAAATTGCATAATATCATATGTAACTTAACTATTTCTTCGTGGATTACTTCGTTAATAATCTCATTTTTCTCTAGGGTGAGCATAGAGCTGACAGTTTTACTAAAATATGAATCGATATAACTCATGTATCGGTAATAGATTTGATCGTCGTTTTCAGCAAAGACGAAGATGATAGCAGACTTCGAAATTCCTTCATTTTGAGTCGAATCTTCCCTTTTAAAATATTTAATTAAAACCTTTATTTTTAGGTGCGAAATTGGATAAATTAAGAGAATTTCCGGGATGAAAGTTGGATCTCCAGATATAATCGAAATGCACTCCTCGCCGATCTCTCTTCGGAACGGTTCTGGTAGATTATACGGATACCAGAATTTAATTTTTGGAGTTTCTTTATCTATATCTAGATAAATGATTGCGTTTGTTGAATCCATTTCTATCTAGTTTAAATCAGTAGTTCTTATAATAAATTACTAATTCACTGATTTAAATTATATGTTTCTAATTGGAAGGATTTATGGTCTATTATATAATATAAGTATGCTCACGTCTTTTTGAAGTTTCAAAAGGATTGTTTAATTGCACTTTCTACAGAGTTCATACGTACATTTTTGTAGGAACGCAAGAATTTTAAATCAAACAATATATCTAAATTCAAATAAAAATAATTTGTGAAATATCATGATATATTTAGAAGAGATCTTTAATTTAAGTCCTGCTAGTCCCGAAACTTTAGATAAATTTATTAAATTTGCTAAAAAATATTTGGTACCAATATGTGATGATGTAGGGGCTCGATTGATCGCCGCATGGTCAAGTTATAGCGAATGGTATGGTCAGGTCACACAAATAATGGAATTTGATAATATGGATTCGTTAAAATCTTTCAGATTAAAAACTAGCCAAAACTCGGCTTGGGGCGAATACATCGTCGGGTTAGAGGATTTTGCTCCCGTACGTCGATCACGTTTATTAGAGCCATTAGAATCCGTGCCTCCGAAAGTTTTGCATGAAGCAATTACAAAAAGTCAAGAAACACGTCTTAAGGTTTATGGGCTCGCGATTCTCCAAGTTGCCCCTTATAAAATGGATGAGATGAAGAAAGGATTAGAGTTTTCTCATAAATCTTTACCTATTATTGCTAGCTGGCGTCCTGTTGTGGGAAGTCCAACAGAGATCATTGACTTATGGGCAATCCCCCTACTCCCTGAGAAATACAAACGAGCCTCTCCATTTGAAAAGCAGTTCTTTAAACCATTAAGGGAAATGGCTCCAATGGAGAGAATCATTCAAATTTATATGCTACCCTATTCACCACTACGTTAATAAAGGAAGGATCAATGGCCCATTTGGTAATATCAATATCCTCGCATCTTTTCCATGTTTTTTTAGTGATTCTTCAATAGCAATTTCAACAGTATCGGCATATTTTAATCCGATATTTCCGATTTTATCCTCTTTCATATTAGATACAACATAAATTTCTGATTTCATTAATATTCGGGTTAAAACTTGGATTTGCCATTGATCAGGTACAACTAATTCTTTGTTTAGGATTTTGTTATATATTTCTTCCGGACTCATTTCAGAAAAGATAATTTCTTTAAATTTATCTTGTCCTTTACCAACTCCCTCTCTGCACTCATTTACAGAAATTATTGTGCCCCCTTGCTTTACACCCATTTCTCCAATTGCCATACTTTTTACAGCTTGATATAAATTAAGATCTAAAGGATATCCTCCATTTCCGCAAATAACTATATCGAAGGGTTCTTTAATTTTTTTGAAAATATATTTCTTTTGATAATCAACTAATTTTTTATGAACTAATTCTAAATCACCAGCAGCAACTTGAGTGATTTCATGACTTTCATTAATACATACATTAATAGCGAAGTCTACGCCAATTTTTTTTGCAAGTCTAGATGAATGGTCAGGTAGAGGATTATTTTTATAGATTCCAAATCGAGCAAATGGAGAAGCTATTTGTTCGGCGGAATGATTTGCTAATATGGTTTCAGCACCGGCTAAACCAGGAATAACGGATTTGTATCCACCTGAAAAACCAAAGAAGAAGTGAGGTTCAACATATCCGGTTAAAATTTTTAGATCGCTTTCGTAGTAAAACTTACTGATATAAATCGGATCCTCAAGATCGGTAATACTCAAAGATGCGAGAGATTTCTTATCGTTTGCATTATGGTTAACGATTGATACATCACTTGCTGTTACTATACCTAAAATTCTGCTTAGTTCCTCCTTATTAGTTGGTCGGTGTAATCCATTAGCAATTAAGATTTGTATTTTTTTTCCTTGGATCCCATAATCTTTTAACTCATTTAAGAGTCCATCTAAAATAAGATGAGTTGGAACTGGTCTTGTTGCATCTGAAACTGCAATACAAACCGATTTAATGCTTTTTAGATTTTTAACAATGGATTTTAAGGGTGGACTTCCTACAGGATTTTTGATTGCATCACTAACCGCTTCAATAGGATTTTTAATTACAGATTGCTTAAATGGTTGAATTATTGTTGTCTTCCAATTAGAATTAAGAGTTATCTCAATTCCTTCTTTTCCATAATCGAATTTCATGATGTATTGTGCTGAATGATGATTTTTATGTTATTAATTTTTACTTTTTGTCTTTATCTTTTATATTGTGGAAAATACGGTACTATTATAACCCCAACTTTTTAGAATTTGCTCACTTTCGTTAATCAAATTATCAATAAACTCCTTTATTGGTTGTGTTTTATCTATATGACCAATCGCCATTGAACCTATAGGTGAGTCTTTAAGTTCGAGGTGAAATATTTTCTTATGATATTTTTCATCAAATATATCTTGATATAATATTTGGTCTTTCCAGTTCTTTGAAGCAGGGCTCTCTGAGGTAGCCATAATTGAGCTTCCTAAACACACAGCGTCTGCTCCCATAGCTAAAGCTCCAAGAAAACCTCTAGCGTCTCCTATTCCTCCTGCAGCAATAATTGGTAGATTAAGTAACCTTCGAGCCATTGTTACATTTACAAGTGTAGTATTTTGATAAGGATTCTTAAATCCTGTTCCTTCAAGACCAACAATCGTAACGACATCAGCTCCCCTTTTTTGTGCGGCGATGGCGTGTTTTATGGTTGCACACTTATGAAACCAGTAACCTCCAGCATTTTTTATTCTTTTTCCTAATTCTGGAGCCTGATATGCAGAAGTAGTAAATATCTTTATCCCCATATCAATCGCTACATTTAAGAAATCATAATAGGATTCTTCAATTCTACCAACCCGACTTTTTAAGAGTAAGGGGGATTTAATAGTAAAATTAACTCCAAAAGGCTTATCTGTTAATTTCATCATATTTTCAAGTTCTTTTTGGAATGATTCAATATCAGGATAATTTATTGCGGTAATGATACCCAATCCATCTGCGTTGGAAAAAGCACTAGCAAATTCTGCTGTCCCTATTACTGCAAATGCGCCCATTATTACTGGATATTTAATCCCCGTCATTTGGGTTATTTTAGTTTTCCAAATCATAGAATTATAGACTTTATTTTTTGATAAAAATTTAATTTGAAGCTAAAAAACAAATTTTTATTTTTTTTATTTTGTTACTCTTAATACAGTTAATAAAAATTATTAAAAAAGATTTTTTAATTATTAAAAACACCCTTTTAATAGAATTTTGGAAAGTGAAAACGAGTAATTTGTGGTATTAGTGCCGAAGATACTAAAAGATTTTTGGGTTTTAACAGATAACGGAATTGTCTTATTTTCAAAAGGACATGATCAAAAGCTGAACCCTCAACTATTTGGTGCTTTAATGAGCGCTTTAAATAAATTCGCTGAAGCTCTTTCTGATGGAGGCATTTCAAGTTTTGAAAAATCTGATATTCGATTTGTCATAATTAAGCGAAGAAAATTTCTTTTTATTGGTAGTTCTTCAATCAAAATGAAAGAGAAAAAAGTCATTGACGAATTAATGCAAATCTCTGACATTTTTTTTAGAATTTATGCAAAAAATCTGATAAATTGGGATAACGATGTAAGTGTTTTTTCTGGTTTTGGTGAATTTATTGATAAATCCTTAGAAAAATAATTGATTTAAAAATTATCTTAGATTGGCAGTATGAGATGTATATTATTTTAAATAACCATAAAAAATTTAAGAATGAATGGATTTAAAATACATGAGAAAAATATAATTGGTCATTATTCAATATGAATGATAATAAGAAAAAGCAAACTGAAAAAGATCTAAGCAAAGCTCGAAATATTAAAGATTACGAGGATGTTCTCAATAATAATAAGTTACGTTTATTTCCTACAAGTGACTACAATAACCACTTAAAAAGTTTAACAAACCCTCGATTTCTTGGTTCATACCACTTGAAAGAAAATACAAATCCAAAATATAAAACATTTAGTACTCTTATGAAAGGGGATCTCGAAGTTAAATATGCAAAAGCTCTAAGAAGTACATTAATTAACCCCATAACGATTGCTCTGATAGTTATAGCTTTGCTATTTAATGTATTATGGTTTTTTTTTATCTAAACATTTATCTAAATAAGTGGGATATAAACTTTATTTTTCCTATTTATAGATTTTGCCAATTAGAAATTGTTTATATTCTAAATAAATTTTAAAAAGATAAGATGTTTTAATACATAAGTTAGATTGTTTTCTCCTTAGAAATTAAGAGGTATTTCTTTTGGATTATGATGTTATTATTATAGGTGGTGGTGTTATTGGCTGTTGTATTGCTCGAACTTTATCAAAATTTGATCTCAATATCGCGTTATTAGAAAAGGAGGCTGATATTGCGTCAGGAACGACTAAGGCTAACTCGGGCGTAGTACACGCCGGTTTTGCTTCGCCACGAGAATATATAAAGCGTGATATGTGTATTGCTGGAAATAAATTGTATACTCAAGCTGTAGAGGAATTAAACTTTCCTTTTCAAAGGATTGGTTCGTTTGTGGTTGCTTTAGAGGATAATCAAATAAATAAACTTGAAGAGCAGAGAAAACAAGGGACCCAAGACGGAGTTGCTGGCTTAGAAGTAATTTTAGATAAGGCAAGAATAAAACACATGGAACCAAATCTTACCGAAGAAGTAGTTGGCGTACTGCATGCGCCATCGGCAGGAATTGTTAGTCCTTATGAAATGACTTATGCGCTTGCTGAGAACGCTGCTATGAATGGTGTAAAATTCTTCCGGAATCAACGAGTAAGAAAAATTAAACATCAAAACTATACCTATACAATTAAAACTAAAGAAAAGGAATTTAAAGCCAACAATGTGATTAATGCAGCTGGCGTATACGGAGCAAAAATTTCAAAAATGGTTGGTTTAGACTATTTCAGCATTATGCCAAGAAAGGGAGAATATATGTTGTTTGATAGAAATGCGATGCATCTAAACAAGATTTTATTTCCCACACCAACCCAAGTTTCTAAAGGTATTTTGGTATGTCCAACCGTAAGTGGAAATACATTCGTTGGACCAAACGCTCAAAATATTAGCGATAAAAAAGATATCGCGACAACTGCTGCAGGGTTGAAGGAAATTTTGGAAGGCGGAACGAAACTAGTTCCTAATTTACCATTAAGAGCCGCTATTAGGAATTTTGCTGGCTTGAGGGCAGTACCGGACACTTACGACTTTATTATTGACAATACTGATGTCTACGGATTTATTAATGTAGTAGGTATTTTATCACCTGGTTTAACATCTTGTTATGCTATTGCTGAACGAGTTGTTGATTTCTTAGAATTGCTGGGTGTAAATACAAAGGTCAAAGAAGATTACAATCCAAAACGACCTAAACCTGAAAAATTCAAAGATTTTTCTAAAAAAGAATTAGACGATAAAATCAAGGAAGATCCTGCGTGGGGGAGAATTATCTGTAGATGTGAAACTATTCCCGAAAAGGAAATCCTGAATGCCATTCATTCTCCTGTTGGAGCAAATACATTGGACGGTATAAAATTTAGGTGTAGACCTGGTATGGGGAGATGCCAAGGTGGATTTTGTAGACCAAGGTTAATTGAAATTCTCTCAAGAGAGTTAAACATACCTTACGAAGAAGTAGTCAAAATGGGAGAGGATACAAATTTCCTTGTCGCTAAAACAAAGGAAATTGTACTTCATAAATTAAAAGGTGATGTTGAGGAGTGAAAAAATACAAAGCTGACGTCGTTGTAATTGGTGCTGGAGCGGGGGGTTTAGCAGCAGCTATCGAAGTCAAAAAGGCAAAATTGGACGTTCTGATTATTGAAAGAGACAAAGAACTAGGAGGAATTACTTTACAATGCATCCATAATGGATTTGGACTAAAAGAATTTGAGGAAGAATTAACTGGTCCCGAATATGTTCAAAGATTCATTAATCAGGTGATCGATTTAAAAATCCCTTATTTATTAGATTCTATGGTCATTGAAATTACTAGAGATAAAAAAGTATATGCTGTAAATAATAAAGAAGGATTAATTGAAGTGGAAGCAAAAGCCATTATTTTAACTATGGGCTGTAGAGAAAAAACCAGAGGGGCGATCAATATACCTGGTTTCCGTCCCGCTGGTGTTTACACTGCGGGGCAAGCTCAAAGGTTTGTTAATATTGAAGGTTATTTACCCGGTAATTCTTTTGTTATCTTAGGGAGCGGAGATATTGGAATGATAATGGCTCGAAGATTGACTTGGGAGGGTTGTAAAGTTAAAGCTGTTGTAGAAATACAACCTTATGTAAGTGGGTTACTACGAAATCAAGTCCAATGTTTAGAAGACTACGATATTCCTCTTATAACAAATTATACTGTTACTAAAATTCATGGTAGAGAAAGAGTACAAGGAGTAACGATCTCAAAAGTTGATCGAAATTTCGACAGAATAATAGGTTCAGATAAATTCTTTGAATGTGATACGTTATTATTATCTGTTGGGCTCATTCCTGAAAATGAATTAACGATACAAGCAGGAGCGGAATTATCTAAAAATGGAGGTCCGATCGTAGACGAAAATTTGGAAACAGCTATAGAAGGGGTATTTGCTTGTGGAAATGTGTTACAAGTACATGATCTAGTGGATATGGTAACTAGCGAGGCTAAAAGAACCGGTAAAAATGCAGTAGAATACATCAATTCGAGATATGGAAAGGAGTTAAAGAAGAAAGAGATCATTCGCTGTGTTCCAGGGGAAAATGTAAACTATGTAAAGCCAGATGTAATCAATAAGCAAAATATCACCCAAGAAATAATCTTTACTTTTAGAGTAAAGTACCCCGATAGATGGATTCTTATACAATTTAAAGACGAAAATAATAATGTAATCTACAAAAAAAAGAAAATTTATGTTATCCCTAGTGAGATGATTGAATTAAATTTAAACCTAGACGAAGCAAATATCCAACCGAATTGTAAATCGATAACAATAGAAGTTGTACCTCGGCCGGAGGTATTAATTGAGGAGGATTAACCATTAGAGGAGATTATAAAAATGAGTGAAAGTAGCGCAAGTATTGTAAAAGTTATAAGGTGTATAGTGTGTCCTACTGGCTGTCAGATACAAGCTATTTCTAAAGGCTCCGATATAGAATTTGAAGGATATACTTGTCAAAGGGGACTAGAATACGCACAACAAGAATATTTTGAACCCAAGAGGATCCTTACAACCACAATTAGAGTTGAAAATGGATTTTTACCTTTGATCCCGGTGAGAACTGATAAGCCAATACTCAAAGAAAAATTGAATGAAGCGTTAAACGAGATTGCGAGAACTCAGGTAAAAGCACCAATTGAGATGGGGGAAGTTTTAATAGAAAACATTCTCGGATTAGGATCAAATGTAATTGCTAGTCGAGATTTAACCAAGAATTAAATATTCTAAATGAAAGATTCTTAATTATTACTTATAAACCTTTTTGAGTTGCATGGTGGAACTGGATCGAATCTATAGAGTGCATAAAAATCTCTA
Source organism: Promethearchaeota archaeon (assembly GCA_013375475.1). Taxonomy (GTDB): domain Archaea; phylum Asgardarchaeota; class Lokiarchaeia; order Sigyniarchaeales; family SOKP01; genus SOKP01. Next base: position 33,665 of record JABXKD010000023.1, on the reverse strand, counting down.
CATTGGAGCGTATTGGCCAAGGCTAAACTTTGTGGAATTTAAAAAGATTGGAATAACAGCTATCGTAAATTTGATGGAGGTTAATTTCTATGATCCAACGGATTTGGGATTTTATTATCTTTATAAAGGTTTTCCAGACGAATGGTATCCTCCACACGAGTATCTAAAAGAAATTCTTTCCTTCATAGATCAACATATAGAGAAGGGAAAGGTTTTAGTTCATTGCGCGATGGGTATTTCTCGAAGTGGTGGTATTATTATAGCGTGGCTTTTAAAAAAAAATCCAAAATGGAGCTGGAACGATGGTTTAGAGTATGTTAACAAATCGAGGTTAGTTTTTCCTGCTGTTGAGATAAAAACATCTATTCTGGATTATTTTGAATCCATAGAGGGAATAAGGAGAGAAACTTAATATTTTGTTAGTTTAATTTTGTATCGAATTCATAACTAAAAATCCATTTTTAGATATTTTCTTTTCACAAAAATTTATATTAACCTTCAGAGATTATTTATCTAGTATTTACCCTAGTTAATCTTTGAATTATGCATAAAGATCTTAAATCCGAGAGGATACAAATTTACTTTGATTGTATTTGCGGAAGTGTTTGCTCAATAACAGCTTTTATTGGCATTTTCGTTTTTACACAACAAAAGGGAATTGTGTACCCTGTTAACTTCGCAATAGGGCTTGTTTTTTGGATTGGTTATTTTTTCATATCATTATTTGTAATAGGATTAGGGATATTTACATATTATAAAGCGAAGCACTATGACCCTGATGCAGTTCCAAAAAATAAATTAAGAGCACCGATGGTTGGATAAAATTTAGCTCTTCTATTTTAACACTTTTCTAAAGTGGTCTGGTTTATAATTTTTCACATAAATATTTAATATCTGATTAAGATCATTTAATAAAAACATCCATTTCAAGATGTTATAGAAAGAGGAGATAATAAATTGTCTGAATTTGAGAAAGAGGTTTTAAGTCTACTAAGGAAAATTGACGAGAAACTTAATAAACTCCTAGGTTCCAATAATTTAAAAACAACTTCGGGGAAAACCGCAACTCCAACAGGAGAAGGATATGTTAAGCCTTCTATCGTTGTTGAAAAACAGGAAGAAGAAGAAAGAGCAAAAGAAAAACCTCCTATCGAGGGTAGAAGAGTCTGCCCGGCGTGCGGTGGAACCTCCTTTAACACAGAAGAAGATAAATCTCAAGTGCTATTCCAACAAGCAGGGATAAAAATACATGCCAAAAAATACATCTGTAGAAATTGCGGAACGGAAGCTTAAATCTTATTTCTTTTTCTTTTCTTATTTATTTCTTCACGATGTTATTTCTTAACTAATTTACTCATTGCACAAATATCTCTGTTCTTGTTTATTGCTAAGTTGAATTAAAAAAATTTAATTAAAATAATGCTTTTCCTATATTAGTGATAGATTAATGGCAATCGGAGAAATTATCATCCAAATAATGCTCATTACAATAGCAATGGTAGCCCTAAGTGAGCTTTTAAATAGAATCTTAGGGATAAACATGGAGGCTGCGAGAGAATTAAGAGAAAAATCGCAAAACTTACAAGAACGAATGCGAACTGCAAAACTCGCTGGAAACCCTCAAGAAATGTTCGAACTCCAGCAAGAATCACTAGAATTATCTAAACAAATGTTAAAAAAGCAAATGATTCCTTCTTGTGTAAGATGTCTCATATTTTGGGGGATTTTTGCTTTACTTGGATTTGTATATGCAGACTATCTTGCTGGCCTACTTCCATTTGATCTTTTATTCTTTGGATCTGGCTGGTTCGCTATTTACTTCTTATTTTCAATCACATTTAGCCTAATTTTATATGGTTTTAAAAGATTATACAGAAAATTAACTGGTAAAGAAGTTAAACGCAGTAGAGCGTCAAGAGGAATGTTAGGGGGGTTAATGTCTCAAACAGAAGATCAAGAACAATATCTCCAGTTTACTCGGGAACTACCCAACGATTCAATGCAAGAGGAAGTTATTGAAGAAATACGAGAAGAAGAAGCTGAACGATCTAAAACTGATTCGTGGAAGGATCGTATAAAAAAATGAATGCAATCGAGTTATAATTTTAAATTGAATTAACTACTTTTTAATGAATAGACATATGGAAGAACAAAATAACATTAAAAAGCAGATGCTTTTATATTTGCTATTTGCTATTTGTATGATTGTTTTAAACTATGTTATCCAAAAAATTAATGAGCTGGTTATAGCTCCCTATATCTGTGGTAATCTTGGAAGTGTCGAAATTATTCAGATTTTATACTGTTCTACAATTAATGTTGATATGCCTGAACTGATTGGTTCAATAGCGGCTGTTGGAATCACTTATATTATTAAGTTCTTTTTAGATAAATGCATAGTCTTTAAGAAATCGAGCTTAAAGATTAAAGAAACATCACAAGAGTTTTTGAAATACTTTGGATTTGCTATTTTAACTACAATTGAAAACATTGGAATCCAATTCCTCTTTACTAATTTTTTCAATGCGCCTTTAGAAATAAGTATCATAGTCGCTCTTCCTATTGGATACATAACTAAATTCTTTTTAGACAGAAAGTATGTATTTACGAAAGAATACTAATATTATTAAAGACAAATACTTTTTTTTTAAAAGGTGGAGTTAATAACTAAAAGCAATTTTTAAACCGCGTACAACATAGTTTAGATTAAAATAAATACGATTATTGATTTTATAATATTATGTCAGAGGAACAGAGGGATAAAAAAGAAGAAGACACATCTATGGTAGATGCGTTAAGTTCTCTTGGTTGGATAGAAGAGAAAGAGGATGAAGAGGAGATTCCAACTTCTGAAGAAGACAAAATAAGGGAACAATTAAATTTCTTTATTGAACAAAATAAACAACTAACTGACGAAATAAACACGCTTAAGGAAGAGCATGATAGTCTTAAAGCCATCTCCGAAACTTTTCACCAGGATAAAGAAAAATCTATTCAATTAGCAAAAGAAAATAATGCTACAATAGAAGATTTACTGCAGAAGATTATTGAAAAAGATAATTCTATTAACGATCTTGAGTCGAAGATTGAATTTCTGAACGAAACGAATGTAGTAGATTTAGAAGTAAGCAAATCAATTGAGATTAAAGAAAAAGAGGTTGAATCTTTACAATCTCAATTAATAGATATAAGCAAACAGATTGAAGAGTTCGAATTTGCTGCTAAAGAAAAAAATCAAATCATTCAAGACCAAAAAAATAATACTGATAATTTGAATAAAGTTATTACTGAAAAAACTCAAATAATAGAAGATCTCAACGCAAATTTAGAACAAGTAAAGTCTGAACAATTAACTAACACCGGGCTAGTTGGGAGACTACAAGAAAAAGACGAAAAAATTAAAGAATTAATGGAACAAATTCAATATTTAGAGAATGATACTGTCCAAAAATCCAAATTTGAAAAAATTCAGGTTCTACTCGAAAAGAAAGATGAAATCATTACAGATAAAGAAAAAGAGATTTTTAAACTTGAAAGCTCTCAACAATCGTATGTTCAATCAGTGAAAGAATTGCAACAGAAATTAGAAACATTCAGCTTAGTTAAAAAAGATTTATCTAAAAAGGAAGAGCGGATTAAAAATTTAGTAATAGAGATTGAAAAGTTAACTCAAAAAAATCTAACAAACGAAGAATTTATCAATCAAATTCAGGCAAGATTGGAAGAATCCCAGGAAAAATCCGGTAATGTTTCTGGAAAACTTGAATTACAAATAATGAATTTAAGAAATGTTGTTGATGAACAAGTTACCGAAATAAAAGAAATGAGAGAAAAAGAAGAGGCATTGAAAAACAAAATATTTGAATCTGAACAAATTGAAGACAGGATATTGACAGAAATGCAAAATATAAAAGATGAAAAACTGAAAGCAGAATCTCACCTCGAAGATAAGGAAAAAGAACTTATTGAGTTAAAGAAAAAAATTAAAATCTTGCGTAGAGATATTAAAAATACTTAAGATTTCCAAAACTCTTGATTAAAATTTAAAAAAAGATAAAAAAATTGTTTATTTTTAATTTGGGGGTTATTTTTCCCTCCAATCTGCAGCACATGCCCCACAATGATACATCTTTCCGTAAACGCGGGGGTAATCGAGAATTATATTGCTTTTATCAACGCTCTCATGAATCATCGTTTTATCTTCCATTCCACATTTAGGGCATCTTCTACGGCCTTCAGGTTTTTCAACAGTTAGGATAGAATCATCCACTTGACCAGGGATACCTGGTCCGGCACTCGATGCACTTACGTCCTTAATTTGGGCAATGTCTGCTCTAATTTCTTCCGGTGTAACCTCTCTTACTTCCGACTTAAATTCAGGTTGAATCTTTGCTGCTGCTCTATCTGCTTCTGTTTCAGGTTCTAATACGGATTCAGCCCTTAATTGAACGGCATCAGATTCTTTATAATCTACACCTCTCTCTAGCGCTGCGAGGAACTCAGAATCATCCCCTTCTTCAAATATTCGTTCATTTTGGGAACCTGCTCTCTCAGCATCAATATTTCTTGCCCATTGACCTGCTTTTACTTTTTCTTTGACATTACATGTTCTTCCTTGCCAAATGTATACCTTATTGCCTAAATCAGCAACATAACAATCTTCTGATTCTAATGAATCTTTCACAAAAGGAACTTGAATCATTTTCATTGCGTTGATACCTTCAAATTCTTCTGCTGAAACACGATATAGAATATTTTTCCACTCTTCAAATCCTGCCCAATCCCCTGTAGATACGTCTTTAAGAAGAGTTTTTGCTATATTTTTCTCAACAACTTTCATGGCACCCATAAGACTAATTATTTTTAAAAATTCATTAGGTTCTTGATTTTCGTCAACAGTAATTATCTTCGCAGCCCCACCTCTTTGTTGGTCAAGGGTTCGTGCCTGTGCAGCTCCTGCAGTTTTTTCATCAATTGAAGCCTTGCTTCCTATCCAGACATAAATGGTTCTATTGTCGTCGACTATGTATACATCTCCCATAGAGAATACTGGTTTTGAAATTTCTTTTAAATTACCTTGATCGACTAAAAATAGTTTCATAAGATATTCCTCAAATAAATGTTTTTATTTAATGCATTATAAAAATAATGCTTTTTAATTGCATGCAAAAACAAATAAAATGTAAATGGATAATACCAAGAAAATATCTTACTTTACTCAGAAATCATCTAACGCTTGATTAAATCGATTAACGAACTCGGGAATTTTTGTTAAATCTATTGAACAGTAGGCGATTCTGATTCCGTTTATGTTATTATTGGGTTTTTCAATGGGGATAACTCCTACTTTATATTTTCTTAATAAGTGATCTGCAAACTGGTTCGCGCTAATTTTATTTGGGTTTAGATTTACAAAGACGAAGAAACCTCCCGCGTTTGGATCTACTGAAATGTTGGAATTATCAATCTTTCTAAGTTCTTCGTTAATTTTTTCATATCTATCTTTAAGGAGATTTTTAATTTTATTTCGTTTTTGAATCAATCCCTCCATACCAACATCCTTAAAGAGTTTTATTACAAGCGCTTGATAAAAATGATTAGAATTTGAAATCGTAGTTCTCACTAACCCCGATAATTTATTGTTCAATTCAGATTTTAAAGCCATGAGTTCCTCATCGTTACTAACCCAGTGTGGTTTTAACCCAATCGTAATGAATCCTATTCGTCCTCCATACAGTAACATTTCTTTAGTTATTCCATCTAGCTTAATTGGAATTACCTCTTCCTCTATCTCGTGTAGGGTGTAAAAAATGGAGCTTTTTATTGCATCCTTAGAAAAAATATATGGTTCGTATGCGTCATCAACTAACACAATAATTGGTTTAGAAAGATTTTTTTGAGTTTCTTTTAACATAGTAACTATCTCTTCCATTTCTTCCTCGTTAGGAACATAGCCCGTAGGATTATTAGGGAACCCTAAAATTAGGACTATTTTTTCTTGACTCTTAGAAACTTCGTAAATAGCTTCTTTCATCCCTTGAATGTTGAATTTCTCTTCAATGAAAAATTCAAAGGATTTAATTTTAGCTCCGAGCAATTTCTCAATGATGTTATCATAGTTCCCCCATCTTTTATTCGGAGATATAATGAATTCTCTTGGATTTAAGAACAAGGAACAGCATAAAAATATCCCATTTGTTAATCCCGCAGTAACCACCGGAGTAGTTGTAAGTTTATCAAGCTTATTAAGTTTTTCTAGTTCAGAATCCTTATTGTATAATGATTTTTTAATCAACCATTTTTTCCATACTGATCTTAAACCTTCAAGGCCAGTAACCTGAGAATATGGTACGACTTCATTTACGCTAAGTTTTGTATAATTTTTAATATCTTCTAAATAAAGAGGAACCCATTCAGATGTACCTCCTTCTATAAAATCTTTCTCGTATCCAAAAGCAGATCCTAAAGTACCATTAATTTCAGCTTCCTTTTTTGCCCTTCCTGACCAATGATAAATACCTTGAGGTAAAAAAATTCGTTTTCCTTGCTCTGATAAGGCATTATAGAGAGGAGTTTTTTTTAGAACTTCAAATTCCATGATATTAAATGTAATTCTTTATCGAATAAAAGTTTTTAAGCTGATTTTACTCCCTTTTTATTAACCTTTTAAGAATTTAACATAATTGGAGTAATATAACTCAATAGACAATCCAAATAATGAATTTAAATAGAACTAATGATATATAAACTAATATAAGCTATCAAAAAAAAGTTCAGAATCTTATGTCTGAAAAAGAAGAAACCGAACAAAGCAAACCCAAGGAAAACTTATTATTAAAAGGTTGGAACGATTTTATTTCTAATATTACAGTAGGATACCATAGATTTCAAAAGAGTTTTGAAGAGAACACCAAAAAAAATAAAGAATTATGGAATCAAAACCAAGAAAAGATTGATCAATTCTTTAAAAGTGCTAAGGAAAATTGGGATGCCAAACTCAAAGAATGGGGGGCTGAGTTAGAGAAGACACACAAGGAAAATACAAATGCGTGGGAAAATGACTTTGAAAAAATGACCGAGTTCTTCAAAAAAAATCAAGAATCATGGGATAAAAATCTTAAAGAATGGGAAGTAGATTTAGAGAAAAGACAAATCGAGACTAAAGAACAATGGGAAGTTAGAAAGCTAAAGATAAGCGAAGACGTAAAAAATTGGCAAGAAAAAACAAAAAAAGACTGGGAAAAAGGACTTAAATCGTTCAGAAGGGAAATGATTAAGGGATCCTACATGTTTCTCGTCTTCATGATCCCGATCCTGGTTGTACTCTTTGTTATTGTGGCGTTAATCACTAGATTATTTGAATTCTAAAAATCCAGAGAGTTGCTTCATCAAATGATAGAGATTTTTATCGTTTCTTTCCTTATCGCTCTTACTGGTGCGTTGTCCCCAGGTCCGCTCTTAACATTCACGATTTATAAGTCATTAAAACAAAAGAGAGGGTATTTAGCAGCGATTTATATTCTTCTTGGACATGCTACAATTGAATTTGCTTTAATAATCGCTTTACTTGCTGGAGCCTCGTTATTTCTTCGAAATATTATATTTTTGACTTTAGTCGGAGTTATAGGAGGATTACTCTTGGTTATCTACGGAATACTTACAATAAGGGGGGTTTTAAAAACAGATTTTGAAAAGGATTATCCTCTCGGGGGTAATATGATAAGGGGATATAAAGGGAATAGTTATGTAGGCGGGATTTTAGTTAGTTTGTCGAACCCCTTTTGGACATTTTGGTGGGCTGGGGCGGGCTTCTCATTATTAGCTGTCAGATTTAATATCACGCTATTGATGCCTATGGAGATTTTAACTTTTTTTTTAGGGCACGAGTTAGGAGATGTAGTTTGGTATTTACCAATATCTATATTCGTTTATTTTGGAGGGAAATCTTTGAATCCAAAGATATACAAATATGTTTTAATAATTAGTGGTATTTTTATGATTGTTTTTGGCATCTACCATGGTTTTGATACAGTTTTTAACCCATCACAATTTGAAAACCTTGGGGCCTGATATTCAAATTTAATAACCAAAAATATCTGAGTATTATATATATATAATAATCCTCTAAAAACTTCTTACAATTAAGAATATAAATTTCGAAATTTATTGGAAACTACAAGCTAAGAGTATTAAAAATTCTGGTCTGACCGATTTTACAAAAAATTTCCCCTCAATTGAATTGTTCTTATAGGAGTTATAATTTTATACAAAAAAACATCGTTGAGTGAATTATGAACGATAAACAAATGATAAATTGTCCTGTATGTCAAATGAAGTTCATTCCAAGAACATTTTACCCAGATGAAGCCATATTTTCTACACATGGAGGGAAAAAATTGTCTGGTTTTAATGGGTACATAAGTTCTAAGACAATAAAACCACAAGAAGTTATTTTAAGTTCGTGGATAACCTATTGTCCTTCATGTAATTATATTTTAAGATTTGTAAAAGAAATAGTAAGAAAGGAAAAAATAATCGCTCAAAAATCAACTTCACAAGATGTTAATGATAAATATAACAGTTACTACCACGGATTCCCTTATGGAGATTATTCACAACATCTAAAAGAATTAACTAAAACAGTAAAAAGTAAAATTGAAGAAGAGCTGGAAGAATTAAATTTTAGTGCATGGGAAAATTTATACAGCATTGACGATAATTTTAAATTTCTGGTGCGATTCTTTGCGAATTTGGAGCAATATTGCGATTCAAAACAAGGAATGGTAAACGATAAAAGCATGACAAACAAAATTAAACGGTTAGAACTACCTAAAGACATCGAGATAACTTTATTACAGTTAAATAATATTAAGGACGGAATCGTGAGAGGGGATTATGAACTTTCAGGTGACGATGAGGAAAATATCGATAAAATCCTTGTTAATTTTGTTTTGTACTTAATAAAGAAACACGTTCAACCCATTATAGATAAAAAGCAACTTGAAAAGGAATTTAAATTTATAACTCATGAAGATTTTGAACTAGAAATAAAATCATTTTTAGGTAACTATCTCTTTTCAAATTTTAACAATGATCCTTCTTCTAATAAGCAAATCCGCTTGTTTTTAAGCAACCTTTATAAGGAAATTGAAATCGAGTAATAATTATTCACTCTCAAATAATCCTAAATTTGGATCTAAAAATTGATTCTGACACATAGGACATGAATTATGTTTGGCAAGCCAATCGGCGACGCATAAGTAATGATAGGTAGAATTGCAGAAAACACACGTAATTAATTTATCTTGAGCAAAGTTAATATATTTATGACAAACCGTACATTGGACATTAGATACCGATACACCTTGTCTCAGTTTAGCTTTATTTGTTAAAATCTCCTCTAATTTAGCGCGTTCTACTTCGTATAAACCAAGACTCGATGTAATTTGGTTTATTTTTGAATTTATTTCTGAAATCCTCTCTTTTAGCTCATCTTCAGATAACTTGTTTGCCAAAAACGAAGATAATGCAAAATTGAACGGCAAGCCTTCAAAATTTTCTGATTGTTTTGTTATTTCTGTGATTTCTGCAAACAATATTGACTCAGTGTCTATTAACTCCTTGAAACTTTTAAAAATCTTATTCATCAGAACAGTTAATAAAAAAGTAAGTTGTTGTTGCTTACGGGTAAAATTATCTTCCCAAGTTTTAATAACAGTATACATATCAATATTATTTTTCTTGTACCTGTCCAATTTTTGGTAGACTTCGCTTTTTATTTGTTCAATTTTTCCTTTGTAGTTGCTTAGAAGGTCTTTGATTTTTCTAAGTTGCGGCAATTCCTCTTTAATAATAAGAGATGTCTCATCCTCGTAAGAATTAATTATTTTATTTACATCAGCGATTTTTTCATCGACAAAACTCCTTACATCCACTCTTAAACTCTCATCTTTAATGTTGTTGAGGTAATTCGAATAGTCTTCCCTTCGTCGCAATATCTCTGAAATTATGTTTGCTAGCGTCTTTTTTAGAGTAGATGTAATATTAGTGTAAGGTTTTAAAATATTATCGAAATTTAATACCCAAGCATCAATTTCGTCAATTTTTAAAGCAAATTCATCAACTTTGTTAAAATTAGAATTAATGACATTTATAAATTCCTCAGGATCGCTCGTATCACTCATTAACCCTTGGAATTTCTTATCTAATCCCTTAAAATATAAATCGACAATTTTAGGCAAAAATTCGCTAAACTTTTGTTCCATCAAGAGCTCTACTTTTAATTTACCCAATCCATGTCCATTTAAGTCATATTTCTTATCTAATTCTTCAATTTCTTGTAAATGGTTTTTCAACTTCTCTTTGATTAATGCAAGTATTACTGGGCGTAGCTTATCTTTTAAACTTTGTATTGATTCTTTCCTTTCCAAGATGTTTACGAAAGCCTCTCCTTCATAATCTTCAATAATACTAAAGTGATATAAAAAATAAATGAGGTCGTTGTAAACATCTAAATTTTCGCCCGCCTTACTTAAAACGAACTGGTATAATTCATCAAAATGAAAGTTTAACACAAAATCTTTACGAGATTTTATTTTTTTTGATAATTTAGCTTCAACCAAGCTAGTAATATACACAACCAGTTCTTGAATATCCTCCCAATTATCCAAGCTCTTAGGAATATCGTTAAATTTGAAGAATAGATTTTTTATTTTATTTGCTTCAGTCCATAAAGCTATATCGTTTTCATATTCATGTTCCGCTTTTTCTGTATAATCTTCTAATCGTGGTATAAAAGCGTTTACATAACTTATTAATTCCTTGCTGTCGTTCAAAAATTGATCTAAATATTCGTTGTTTTTTACTATTCGTTTCACGTTTCTTCCGTTTGAGCTTAAATTCGTTAAATTATTCGAAATCAATTTTAATTCGTTAATTATCGCCTGTTTTAAAGAGAAAAATTCTAATTTCGAATGTGAAACTAAATATTTTTCGCTAAAAGTTTTGATATTGCTAAAATACTCCGAAAAAGAGTTAATATCCTCGAGTTTAAATTCACTCTTTAGAATATCATCAAGTTCTTGCGATTTCGTCTCGTCTGATTTAAGCTTTGTAATAGAATTTTTAACGCGTGAAATTTCGTCTTGACTATATCCATTTATTTCTCTATAACCATTATTAAACAAACGCAAAGAATACCACCACATTAATTAGAAAAAATTAACAATTTCATAAATATGGCATTCCATTAAATTTTTTTGTAAAAATGAGAACAAGTAAGATTATAAAAAATGTGTTTATTATTCACCTAATTCCTTAATCTCAATTCGCTTTTCTTCAGTGCCTTCCTGAGTTATTATCAGTAAATCAATTCCGTTACCAGACATCACATCTCTCTTAATTGAGTTTCTAATCACTTTTTCAACGAGTTTTGCCCCCTCTTCTACCATCATACCTGGTTTGTATTCAGCCTCTAAAATTCCTATAGAAAGCAACATTCCCGTTCCAGTAGCACCAAAATCTTCCGGCATCAATGAACCAAGAGCATCTAATGTGTATAATTGTGGACCATCTTTATCTACCCCAGCAATAATTAAATTTGTATAAAATGGTGCCATTTTTCGAGAATATAACATATTAGAAACCATCTTCGCTACGCTTTTAGTCGTAATTTTATCGTGAGCATCTAATTCGTATAACGCTGCTTGCGCTTTTAAGACCCTAGATACAAACTGGAAATCACCAATTAAACCGTAAGCCGCCAAACCTATGTGATCGGTAATTTTAAACAATTTTTGAGTGGCTTTATTGATTACCGTATACCCCCATGTCGCTCTGCGATCGTTTCCTAATACGACTCCATCTTTACATTTAATAGCAACTGCAGTTGCCCCTGGGACCATAATTTGTTGAGACATATATTTAACCTTTTATAATCTAATTTTAAAAAATAAAGAATAAATCTTTCTTATACTATAAAAAAAATCAAAATTAAATAAAATTTGCTTTTTAAATTATAACATTTTATTGAAATTTTCAAAAAATTGATTTTTCTAATCCTTGAATTATGTTAATAACTTTTCATACTAGGATCAATCATGTGATTTCTTAAACCAACCTTATTTTAACTAATTAGGTTGATTATGACTTAATTATTAAGATCATACATGATTTGATATAACATTCATTGGGGATGATTTGCTTTACTTCAAAATTTTTTAGTAACCCATTAAATGATAACAAAATCGATATAAAACACGATTGACTCTATTTTGATATTTGAATTATTTTGATTCTAAAAAAGTTAATTCAAATTTTTCGAATGATCAACCATTGCATGATCATAGAAATTGACAGTTATAATAAAACCAAGTTTTTTTGTCGTGATTTTTTATGCATTAAATTCGTGAAGTTCTTCAGATATAACAAAATATTTAAATAACTCTTCGGATATATTACTATCTAAGAAACTTTAATAATAAATACAAAAAAAATTAAAAATTAATACTTTAAAAAATTCTAATAGTGGAGGAATAAAAAATGGCTAAAAAGAAACATAGTTTTGCATGGTCACCAATTAGGAGACTCATGAAACAACAGGGTGCAAGCATTGTAGCAAGAAACGCAGTAGATCTTTTAATTGACCATCTTGAAAAGACAGCTACTGGTTTAACTGAACAAGCTCGAGCTTTTACCATGCATGCTAACCGAAAGAAAATCACTAAGAATGATCTCTTGCTTTCAATTAAATATAAATAGAGAAACATTCTTGTTTAGAGCTCTAATCTTATTTTTTTCTTTTTTTTTATATTTTACTTATTGCTTAATCTAATGAAAGATTCAACTTTATATTAGAGAAAACTTATTTTTGAATCCATTTAATAAATACCTAATAATGATTTAAAAGAAATTAATGCGTTGATAAAACTTCAATCGAAATCTAAATCGTGTCGGATCATAGGATTTTTATCCATGCATTCGACTCCAAATTGACATAGCTCACAACCTACGGGATAATTTTGCGCTTTGTATTTCCAATTAATTCGGCGACTGTATGCTTTAAGAATTGGTTTAAGGCGTGGTACCATATCTCTCGCGACTTTATTGCGATATTTGTTGCACTTTGTTTTATCATAACCTTTTTCAGTAATCGCATTCGCAGGGCAATTTTTTGCACATTCTCTACAAGTTGCTTTAGCATAATATAAACAATTAGCGTAAGGTTCATCACTTTTTCTTGGTGTAACTTTAAGCGGTGCGTTTGTTATCACCGAAGCTAATCGAACATTACACCCTAAATCCGTAATAATGCCTTCATGTAATCCAAATGTTCCTAATCCCGCGGCAAATGCAACATGGTTTTCAGACCAAGTAGAATAAAAATCCTTTTTTGCAACCAAAGTATAAGCCTCGCTAAGTTTTCCAGAAATAGCACTGTACCCTTTATTTTGTAAGAATTCAATGGTTTTCTCCATTATATTATTTCTAAAATCCTTTGCAAAATTTCTAGCAACAGAATAAATTTCCGCAGGTAATATCATTTTTGATATTCTAATTGGAGTAATGCTTTTCTTTCTAATCTCATCAGTAAATGGAAATACTATAGAAACAATATTAAGATTTGATGCGGGCAATTGTTTTTGACCACTCGCTAACCACATTTCTAACGGGGTATAATGCTCAGATCCTACAATCTCTTTAAATTTAAAAAATATAGGGTCATCACCTTGAGCAACACCAATTAAAGGTTGAGAGAAAATAATTTCACCTCTGTATTTTTCAGGAAGGCGGTTAAGTTCACTACTTTCAAATTCCTCTTTCAAATATTCCATTAATAAATCTTTCAAGATTAATCTCAATTTATTTTTATATTTACTTTTGTACAATATCGTCAATTCATTATTTATTTTTTACTCTCTAGAAATAAAATAATTCTGATTAAAAATTGAAGATACTGTTAGTAAATCACTCCCTTGATAATAGGGATTTATAATATTCCAATTAAAAATAGTATTAATCAAAATGTATTTTTTTGATGTCAACTTAAGTTACATATATCCAAAAATAAATTAATTCTGATTAGAAATGGCTCATAAAGTTAATAATGAACATAGATTAAATGGAAAAGAAAGACAGATTTTGTTCCAATCAATGGATGTTATCCTGCAAAATCTCCAAGATAACATGGAACACCTTAGTAAACCTAAGCATTTCGAACACACCCAAAAATTCATAGACATGGTTTACGATGGATTAATTAAGAAGCGCAAATTTTTTCTACTAGCAAGTGGCCGTTCAGCTTTCATTCTACAGTGTTTTGCTACAAGGTTGGTTCATCTTGGTGCAGACGTTTATATGGTTACCAACCTTGGTTCTATACCGTCTCTCTCAAATGATGATATCTTGATAGTTCTTTCAGGATCAGGTACAACTTCCATCGTTGTAAGTCTTTTAAAAAATTATGTGAACACAGCGAAACCATTTGGAATAATTTCTATTACATCTCACCCTGAAACTATAATTGGGAGAGTTGGGGACATTACAATAAAATTAAAGGGTCGATCTAAAAGAGATAAAGTAGATCTTCACGATGATACTGCTATTCTAACTCCCGAAGGAACGATGTTCGAGATCGCAGCTTTTGTGTATTTAGATGCAATTATTGCCGAATTAGCAATTAAAATGGGTAAGACAAATGCTGATATGTTAAGAAGACATTCTGAAACTATTTAATATGCTTTATTTCATTCTAATTTTTAATATTTTAACTCAAAACTATAAAAATTATTGTTACCTACAATCTTTGTGCCCATTATAGTGTATCTATGAGAGTAGTTTCACAACTAAATTTCAATGAATAGATATCTCCCATGGGCACGCTTTTATTTTATTCTGAAATATTTACCTGTTAGTGTTAAATTCAAGAGCACCAATTGCTCCAGCAAACACTGAATTGTCTAAAAACATCGGTTTTAATCTCTTGTATTTACATAGTAGCGACAGCGTTTGTTTTAATGGTTTATTTCCAATTAAAAAACCTCCACAAAAAATGATATTCTTTACTTCGTGATTCTCTGCCATTAGAGTAGCAATTGTTCCGATATTTTCTCCAATGCTCCCAATGAGTGATAAGATAATATCTTCCTTTTTAGCAGTATTAACATCGTTGTTTTTATTAATCTTACCTAATGCTGCTGCTGTAAACGCTCTAAATAATTTATCTACTCTATTATCTTCAATATTATAGATATCACCTACTTTTAAATCGACTTGATATCTATTTCCCTTACTAGCATAGTTAATCGCTTCTGAATAATCGGCAATGGATTCTTGAAAAATTAATCTGATTAATCCCATGAAGAAGCCCCCTCCCATTGCAGAACCTCCTAAATGTGTAATACCATCCGTTTTCAATATTATAGATGTTCCAGTTCCTAAGGTAACTATAATTGAGGGAGGTAAAGGCTTACTTTTGTTGTATTCATACAGAAATTCTACGCCCCCTATATTTGCATCAAATTCGTTGATTAGGTTTGTTTCGAATTCATTAGAATATTTTTTGTATTGAACAAAAGCTTTTCCTCCAGTAAAGTTAATCTTATTATATCGATATTTATTGAGTTCTATAAATTCGTTTATTTCACTAAAGTCAGAGCTTGTTGGGTTCATCGTAAGTATAATCTCGTTCCCTATCGAATAAGCAATCTTCGTAAGACTCTGACCAATGTCTATCCCTATCGTATCAGTAGGGATTTTATCACGAGTATCTTTTAACTGAATTTTAATTGTATTTTGCTCTGAAATTATAATCAACTCGATATATTTTACTAAAGATTTATTTGATTCTTTAATTTTAATATTTTGTAATGAATGAGAACTCTAAAGTAAATAGTACTGAAGTTGCTATAATTAAAAGTACTAGCCCAAGTAAGCTAATAACTACAGGAATAGAAACTCTAGGCGGAATCTCCGCATTTATAGAAAAAGGAGATCAGGTTTTCATTAAAATTAATCTAAGAGTGCCTTATGGATTTCCTGTCAATGTTAACTTTGAGGCTCTCCGAGATCTTATCATTCTTTGCAAAAGTGCAGGAGCAAGCCAAATTTTCATTGGCAGTTTCCCAGATCATGGAATGAAAACTCAATCGATTGTAAATATTCTTGGAATCGCGTCCTATATAGAAAATGTTGGGGCAAAACTCTTATTTTTAGAGGATCAAACTAAGTATCCTTTAATAGATCATGCAATAAAAGATAAGATCGTTAAAATTCCAGAGATAATTCTTAAATCAGATAAATTAATATTTTTTAACCAAGTGAGTGTGGATCCACTTTTTAAGATTACATTATCATTATTGAATTCATACTCTCTGGTGCCTAATAGATATCAAAGAATTGAAAAAGTAATAAGGAACGGAAAGGATTATCTACTTTTGGATCAATATAAACAAGATTTGATTTCAAACATCCTCGATATTTATACCATTAAAAAGCCAGATTTAGTTATTAATGATATGTTCTATTTTTTAGAAGGTGCGGGCCCTTTTGTATACAGAGATTCTAATTTAATATCCCCGGGATTAGGAATAATTGGGCGGGATGCGATAGCAGTTGATCTCATCACACAAAAATTGTTAGGTATTGATTTATCGAGCAGTGATATTCTTATAGAAGCACGAAATAGAAAATTAGGAATAACCGACATCTCAAATATTACAATTACTGGGGAAAGCGTCGAAAATATCAATTTAAAAATAAAATTTTCTGCCTATAAGTTAGAGGATATTAATATAAAAAATACGACTATTAAAGCTGGGAGAATTTGCTCTGGATGTTTTAAAGAAGCGTATAATCTGTTGAACTTCATCAAGACTTACATGACAAAGGATTTAAAATATATTAAAAACCAATGCTTTTTGGCAGGAGAAAACCCTCCAGAACCCAAATTTTTAGATAACATCATCATTTTCGGAGAATGTGCGATAAACAGTACAAAAAATCACGAATTTAGAAAAATTCAAACTACAACGGACAGAAACTATGTTGAAAATGTTAAGGGAAAGATAAAAAAAGATTATAAATCTCAAAAAACAACAAAAGTAAAAGTAAAAACTAACAAGCGTATTATTGAAATTCCTGGATGTCCTCCAAATTTATATGAAAGTTTATATTCTATTCAAAAATATTATAAGAAATCTCAAACTCCTAATTTATCATTCTATAATAATCTTATAAAAACTTTTTATGAAAAGGCATCGAATCCTAAAATAAAGACTGGTGATTGACAATTATAAATGATTATTTCAAGGAAAACTGGCTAAAAATCCTCAAAATTAATTCAAAGATAAATTTAGTTGAGGAACCAAAACAATTGAAAGAATCAGTAAGGATTCCTTTAACTCCAATAGAAATTGATGCCTTTCTTTTATACCACATTTTCGAACTTTTATACCCTCGATTTGTAAACGACCAACAGAATATCCTTGATATTATTGTCTCTGATTTCGAGCTTGAAAATATCGTCTTTGGGATTTACTTGTATGAAACTACTAAGCCTGGAATACACAGTGCTATTAAGAAACTACCAAAAGACTCAATTGAGGTTAAACAGGAAGAGTTAGGCGATAAGGTGAAATTATTCAATAGACTACAAGCTTTTTTTCTAAAAGAGCATGGTATCAAGATATCGTGCATGAGAATAATAAGAAAAAGAGGAGTTGATTTAATAAATAGTCACTGTGAAAAATTAAACAAGCTGAACACTTCCGATTTTTTTATAAGTTTGCTAGATTTAATTCAAATTTCTCTTAAGAACGATCTCTTTTCTATCCAACCAGAACCTAACTTTTTAAGATTTTTTAAAGAATGTATTAGTTTTCTCAACGGTTTGCAATTATCCAAACTCTTTACATTTTTTGATAGTTTATTACCTTCATTTAACACATTGTTAATAATGAATTCCGCCCGTTTACCAATTGCTCTAAAACTTAAAAAAGAAAATAATAAAACCCTTAACTCCGAAATAGATATCAAATTAACACTTTTAGAGAGCGAAAAATATAACTTAAATACTAAAACTAATAAAGCTGGTTTGAGTCTTATCCAATCAGATTTCAATGTTGAAAAAATAGTAAATTTCAATCAAAACCCATTTCTTCTGTTCTTATCGGAATTATTTGAAGCAAAAATACCCCCTAACAAGGAGATATTTAAGCTGTTGTTTCAAAAAGTTTTATATGGAATAAGAAGTTACGATCTAAATTGGAGTATGTTTCCCAAACCAAAAATAAATAATTTTTTATTTAGATTTCTTATTCGCCTTTTTGGAATAAACATAAATCTAAAAAAACTCTCTCATTGGGCAATACCTGACTTTTTATTC
The DNA here is from genome assembly GCA_013375475.1 of Promethearchaeota archaeon. GTDB lineage: Archaea > Asgardarchaeota > Lokiarchaeia > Sigyniarchaeales > SOKP01 > SOKP01. The sequence continues at coordinate 15,283 of JABXKD010000023.1, read as the reverse complement.
GATCTGGGTGCTATGTTTATAGGATTAAATGCAAAAATTTTGTTGGTTTTGACTGATAAAAATAAAAACAATTCAAAACAAACTCCAACCGAATTGCTCCTCTTTAACTTTGAAAATGGGGTTATTAATAACCTTGAATATATTAAAGATCAAGACATAATTACTGAAATGGATCAACAGTCGCTTGAATCAGTAAGATTGATAATATCTGAACAATACGGTTTCATATCAAATGTTCTAATGGTGGATAAGTACCTAATTAAAAAAATTATAGAAGATTTTATAATTGACTCTCATAAAATTTCAATATTTTCACTCTTAAAAATTTTTAAATTATTGAAAAATCCCCAGTATTTTCAACTAAATCCCGAAATACCTCCTTATACATTGTTAAAGAAGAAAGGAAGTATCTCGTTTTTGAAAGATTTGTTATCGATTGTTGTAGATAAACACGAGTTTTAAACTATACAATTAATTCAAAAAACCCTTTGCTTTTAATAATTCGGCGTTTAAGATGGCGCCTCCTGCAGCACCCCTAATCGTATTATGACTTAATGCTATAAATTTATAGTCAAAAATATTATCCTTTCTTAATCGGCCAATAGTAACTGCCATCCCCTTATCGTTATGCCTATCTTTATTTGGTTGAGGTCTATTTTCATTTTCTAAGTAGATGATAGGTTGCTTTGGCGCGAAGGGTAAATCTAAATCTTGGGGGACTGATTTGAAATTACGCCAGATTTTAATGATATCTTCTTTGTTAGGAATTTTATTTTTAAACTTAATATTTACGCACGCTGTATGACCGTCCGAAACTGGAACTCTTGTACATGTTGCACTTATTTGTATTGAATCATCGTTGATTATTCCTTTTTCTCCAACTTTTCCTAAAATTTTTAAAGGTTCTTGTTCCGATTTTTCTTCTTCACCACCTATAAATGGAACAATATTATCGATCATATCTAAGGAAGGAACTCCTGGATATCCCGCCCCAGAAACAGCTTGGAGAGTAGTGACAATCATTTTTTCGACTTTGTATCCTTTCTTTTCAAGAGCATAAATTGGAATCATGTAACTCTGAATAGAGCAATTAGGTTTTACCATGACAAATCCCTTTGAGAAGCCTCTGTATTTTTGTTGAATAGGGATTATATCTATGTGATGATGGTTGATTTCAGGAATAATCATTGGTACGTCTGGAGTCCATCGATTAGCTGAGCTATTACTTATAACCGGGATACCTTCTTCAGCGTATTTAAACTCGATCGCTTTTGTGGCCTCTTTTTCTGGTAAATCCATAGCTGAGAATACGAAGCTTATATCAGATTTTAAGGATGCAAAATCCTGAACATCTCTTACCATTAAATTTCTTATGTTACCGGGAATCTCTATTGACATCTGCCATTTTTCTTTAACAACTTCTGCATAAGGTTTACCTGCGGAACGAGGTGACGCTGCAACATCAGTAATTTCAAACCATGGATGTCCTACTAAAAGCTTTATATAATTTTGTCCAACTATCCCCGTAGCTCCCAAAATTCCAATTTTAATTTTATCCGAAGACATATTAATTTGAGTTTATATTATATTTTTAACTTCAATAATGAGTGATTATTGAATAATTTTATTAAATTATTTTAGATAAAGTATAATAATAAGTTAAAACCAGATATAAAACCATGCAAAATCAAGATAGAGATTTATTGAAAGAAGCAGAAGAATTAGAGAATCAATCAAAAATTGCAATTAGAAGCAATAATTATGGTTTTGCTATTCAAGCTTTAATGAAAGCTAAAGAAAATTATGCAAAAATAGGTTTAACAGGACAAGTTTCAATAGTAATAAAAGAAATAGTTAGGTTGAAAAATCTAGCACAAGACAAGAACGTTTCAGTAACTTCGCCTAGAGAGAAGAAATTCATACGTGAGGAAGGATCTCAATTTAAAATAAGCCAGGATAAATTTAAGGAAACAAAATCTGAAGACACATCAATATCTGAAGCTAATGGATACCAGATTTTAGAAAATGCACGAACAGTTGCCCTTGAAGATAAATATGACGAAGCTATTAAACTCTATAACGAAGCGTATAGCCTCTTCAAACATCTGAACTATGATTATGAATGTAAACAAATCTTATTGCAAATAAATGATATTAGAGATTATCAGAGATCCGCACAATTGCGAAAATCAAAAGGAATCCAACTCAACTTGAAAGATATTGTAAGCTTGGCCTCTGCTGAAAAAAGGCGCCAAAAAATACAAAAAGGTTTAGGTGTAAAAAAAGCTCCTAGTGAAATCGCGGGAGCTAAGCCAAGAAAACCAAGCGAGCCATCGAAAACTCCACACAAATTGTTTGAACAAATGAAAATGAGTGAACAAAAGGAAGAGCAACTTAAAAAACAAACTTACTCAAATGTTACGGAGCAACAAGAGCAAAGAAAAATTAAAATGAAAGAGAAACAGGAGAAAATTCAGATGTTACGAGACAAGAAAATACAAGACGATGAGTTAATTAGTAAAGGACAAGAACTTTTAGAACTGGGTAACCAAAAACTAAAGCAGAAAGAATTTAGCGAAGCTAAATCTTTATATAATCAAGCAATTGGTTTATTTACTCAAATTGGTTGGTACGATCAAATAGCTATTTTGAAGAATGAAATACGCAATATTGAATTATATAAGAGAGAAGAGGAATTAAAACTAAAGAAAGCATCGTATAGTAAAATTAAAGAAGAACAAGATTTCCAAAAAAGAGTTTCAGATGTTTTAAATGAAAAACAAAAACATCAGGCAAAACAACAAGAAATACAAAGAGCGTTACCTCCCGAAATTAAAAGTAAATTAGAAAAAGTGGAATTAGTTCGCACTAAAGCAGATAAAGAAGAGAGTATGAATAATTTCTCTAGAGTGTTATCAAGATACCAGTACATCCTTTCACTGTATAATTCTATTCCTAAAGATATTATTGATTTAACAGAAGAGATTAGATTGATTGAACAGAAGATAATTGATGTAAAAGCGAAATTGTAATATTTTAGGCTTCTTTTTAATTACTAATTAAAATAATTTTGATTTTGCATGAAGAATCCTTTTTTATCTTTTTCTCACGTGCCCAATTCTAAAGAACTTTTAGATATCGCGTTCAAAAGAGCTATGAAAAGTAGTGCTCAAGTCTCAAAGAACGCTCCTATTCTGTTAAAGGCAAAAAAAAAAGAGTTCAAAAGAATTAAAGTAGCCATCGAGGAGTTCGTAGAAAGGATTTTAAAAATCATTAAAAAGGTGCCAATAATTGACGCTCTACCTGATTTTTATAAAGAACTCGCCTCTTTGCTGGTAGATGTTGACGAACTAAAACTAACTCTTGGTAGACTTAACGGAATTTTACCGATACTACACCAATTAGAACGGGAATATTCAAAAAAGCTAAGCCAGATTGAAGCTCCAAAGGACGCAGATCGAATAAGAAGGGCCGCATTTGGTAGAATTTCATCGATAATCAACAAGCAAAATAAAAATCTAGAGTATTTAAATAGTGTTAGAGGGAGATTAAGAGAAATACCTTCAATAGACGACGCTTTGCATTGTATTGTAGTAGCGGGATACCCTAACGTAGGCAAAAGTAGCTTCGTAAAAAATATTTCAACTAACAAAAAAATCGAAGTTCAAGAATACCCGTTTACAACCAAAAAACTGATAATGGGGCATTATGACATCGAAAGGCGTTTTGATAAAATTAAACTCCAATTATTAGATACACCCGGAATTTTAGATCGCCCGATGTCTAAAAGAAACAATATTGAATTGCAGGCAATTCTCGCATTACGATTAATATCAGACTTAATCTTTTTTGTGTTTGATCCTACCCCTGCGTGTGGCTATTCAATAGATTCACAGCTCGATTTGTTTCTTGAAGTTAAAAATAACTTTACGAAAGAAGGAGAAATCCAGATGGTTATCATATTCAATAAAATGGATTTAGCCAGCTCAGAAGAGATTAAGTACCTTAGAGATAAATTGAATATCACTGAAAAAGATTATTTTTTAACAAATGCCCTATCCGGAGAAAACTTAGAATTGTTAAAAGAATTTTTAACAAACCGTTATAGCACTTAGAAATGAAAATCAAACTCTTGCATTATCTTTAAGATTTTGAGATCTATCAAATACAATTAATATTCACTATCTAACAAGATAGTTTCGTTTAGAAATTTTTATAAGCATAGCTTGAGAAAAGTAATTATGGAAGAATTTAAGATTAATTTGGACAATCTAAAAGTTGACCAATTAGGATTCGTGTTTAAAGATATTGAAAAACAAGCAAAAATTTTCGAAAACATTCTTAATATCCCTAAATTTGCATTAATACCAGAATTTAACAATGTTGTTAAATACAGAGGTAAAGATTCAAATGTGAGAACAAAGATTTGCTTAAGTCACCAATTTGGTATTCAATTTGAACTTATTGAACATATCGAAGGAGACTGTCTCTACAAAGAATTTTTAGATCAGGGTAGGGAAGGCTTACATCATATAAGTCTATTCGTTGATGAATTAGAACCTAATATTGAATATTTTAAAGGAAAAGGGTATGATGTAGTTTATTCGGGTAGCATAGGAAAACAAAATTGGGTTTACTTTGATACTGAAGAAACGTTAGGAATGTTCCTTGAAATTCAAGAAACAAAGAAAAGGAGAAAGAAAACAAATTAAACCTTTATAAATTCATTTTTTTATATCTTTATTATTAATCCTATATTAGAATTTTCAAATTGTTATAACTGTAATTATGAAACGAATAAATATATTAGGACTCGATATTGGAGGAGCAAATACTAAAGTTGCTTTAATCAAGTTTAAAAATTCAGAAATTTTCGAATCCTTTTCAATTATTGAATACTTTCCTTTCTGGGAAAAAACGTTAAATGAAATTCCTAATATGTTTAAAAGAATTGTAGAGAATTTAATACATAACAATCTAAAATTAGAAGATATTAACTTTATAGCTATTACAATCACTGCTGAGCTCTCGGATGCGTTTCAAACTAAGCAAGAAGGAATACTTACTATAGTGAATGCTCTAGAACAAGTCTTTGAAAAGGGAAAAATGTTCTTTATTAATAATAACAATGAATTCATAAACTTCAATCAGGTTAAATCGGATTCAATTTCAGTTGCAGCAGCGAATTGGGTTTCAACTTCGTTATTTTTAGGTAATTTCGTTCCAAATTGCATTTTAATTGATGCAGGTTCAACTACTATTGACATAATACCGATTTTGAATTCAGTACCTGTTGCTAAAGGAAAGACCGATATAGAAAGATTAATTAACCATGAATTGATTTACACAGGCGGTCTTAGAGCAACAATACCTTCGATTACGCATTTTGTACCCTATAATGAAAAATTGGTTAGAATTTCTTTTGAAAAATTTGCGCTTATTTCTGATGTTCATCGAATTTTAAATAACCTATCTGAAAAAGATTATATCAACGATACTGCGGATAATCGCTCAAAATCTTTAGATAACTGTTACGCTCGCTTAGCAAGAGTGATATGTATGGATTTAGACTCTGTTTCAATAAAAGATTTAGATTTAATCGCACAATATATATACGATAAACAAATTGAGCTAATTTCGAACGATATTCAAGAATTTTTAAGTGAATTAAGTAAAAGAATGACTGAGTTTAGCAACGATCCTAAATTTGTGCTCACGGGATTATCTGCCGATTTTCTCATAAAGACAGTTTTATTAAAATTGGGATATGACAATATTTTAAATTATGAGCAAATAACTAAGATTCCCGATCATATAAGTTCTTCTGCTTTTGCTGTGGCGGGAGCCTTTTATTTTCAATTATAAGCCGGGAGTTCCTTATGCAAAATACGCAAGCTATCTTTAAAATTGGGGGAAATATTTTAGAAAATTCTAAAAATATCGAATCAACTATAACACAACTTACTAGATTATATGAGGAAAACATTCTTCAGAGAATAATTCTCATCCCGGGGGGTGGATCTTACGCTAACTTTATTAGAAAGTTAGATGAAGAATTAAAGCTTGGAGATGACCTCGCTCATTGGATGGCTATATATTCCATGAATTATAACGGAATCGAATTAAATAGGAGATATCCTGAACTAGAATTAATAGAAGATTTGAAGGCCTTTCAAGATTCTAAGAAAATTTTCTGCATCTTTTTACCTTATAATTATCTCCGTAAAAACGATAATCTTCCACATAATTGGGATGTTACCTCTGATTCAATTGCACTTTATATTGCTGTTCAGTTACGCTTCAACAAATGTTTCTTGATTAAGGATATAGACGGAATCTATGATATTGATGATGAAATAATTAAAAAAATTACAACTCTCCAATATATCGAGTTAAAAGAAAACAATAAATTGGCTAGAGTAGGATTAGACCACGCTAATAGTAAAAAATCTAAACCTATTGATACTTATCTGTTGACATTAATCGAACAATGCGGAATTCCTTGTTATTTAATAAATGGTAACAAAAATTACCAAAGAATTAGTGGGTTTTTTAATCCCGATATATCTGATGTAAAAAAAATATTTACCAAAATTGTTTAAAAAATATTTCCACCTCTATGAATAACCTCAAATAGTAGATTAATTTAAACAAAGTTAAAAAGCATATAACGAATATTTTTAATTTTAAAAAGTAAAGTGAAATTATTATGGACATTGAAGAGATGAAAAGTAATGCTGAATTTTTGATAAAAAATGTTAAAGGAGTAGAGATTCCCGGAACTGTTAAAGTAACTATTAGATATAAATCTTTAGTGAGTTTTGCTAAAGTATATGGAATAACAGACCCAAAATATATAGGTTCTGAAGAAGATGGCGTAGTGGCTTGCCATGCATTTGCCAACCATTTCACGATCAAAGCCGTCTACAAATTACTCATAGGATTTCAAGTAGACCAAGATGGTGAACCGAGAGCAATAATGCTCGATCCGGGAAAATTATTACATACTGGGAACATCTATAATTGGGAAGGGTGCGTTGACGTCAAACCTGGTGATAAATTATTTATTACTGGTTCATGTGAAGATGTATGGCTAAATGAGACAAATATGATGTTATTTTATAAATTCTTAGTAAATGTAAAAAATCAAAATGAAGAACCCGTTTGTAGAGTGGTTATAACTGCGGGTGTTAGAAAAGGAGGGTATTAAAATGGCAAAAACTTCTGATTATAAGATCGGTTATGTCGTAAAAGATCAATTTGAGGGCGTTACTCGAGAATTACTGAGAGAATACGCAAAAAGCTCGGGCGACACTAATCCAATTCATACTAATGATGCTGTAGCTGAACGAGCAGGACTAAAAGGAATAATAGCACACGGATTATTCTCAACCGGCTTAATCACTAAATTATTTGAAGATCACTTAGACCATGGAAAATCAGGTAAATTAATAGAGGTTAACATAGAAATGCGGGGGATGGTAAGATGTGGAGATCTAATCATTACAGAAGCAATAGTTAATAGGATCGAAGGAAAAAGAGTTTTTTTTGATGTTGAACAACGAACTATCACAAAAGTAGACATTAAAGATAATAAAGGCAATATTGTAAAGCAATTCGAGGCAGGTGAAAGAGGTTATATATCTGAAAAAGACATTGAAAGGGGTTTAGTTAAAACAAAGGAAGTTCCAGAGGGAAATCTCACCTATCGGGAGAGAGTTTCTACACCCGGAACTGCAATAATCGAGCTATATAATTGAATTCCTCTCTAAATTTGTAATTAATTAACCTCATTTTTTTTGTTTTTCTTCTCATTAATTTTAAAATAACAGAATTTATGTTAATAGTGAAAAACATTTTTAAACATCAACAACAAAAAGATAATTGGATTAATAATTGAATTACAATATTGTAGACTCTTGACTAGTATAAACCTAGATATAAAAAAAGTTGAGGATTTGATTTTAAGTGGTAGCTACGAAAAAGCAGCTGGTGAACTTTTTGAAATTATTGAAAACCCTGCCAATTCCGATAAAGAATTAATTTATGACAGTTTAATGTTGTTGAATAAAATCTGTGATAAATCTCCCGCAATTTCATTAAGAACAGTTAAAAACTTAGCTAACACGATAAACGATCTTAATTCTTGGGTTAGACTAGTGTCATTAGAAATTCTTTACCAAATAACTATGTATCGTCCGAATTTACTAATTGATCTAATACAGGAGATTAGATTACGATTATTTGATCAAGAATCTTCTATTAGACGTTTAGCAGTTAAGATTATGGGAAATTTAATTCTCTCTTTACACATCGATAGAGAGGAATTACAAAACATTATTGAAGAGTTTACTGAGAAATTAATGGATAACGACTGGAAAGTTAAGCTTCAAGTAATTAAAACGCTTAAAAAAATCTTGAATCAAGATTTTACGAAGATCCGCGAGTATGAACCATTATTATCGATCATAATCGTCAACTTAAGAGATGAAGATGACGATGTTGCAAGATCGGCAGCAGAGCTGCTAAAAATTCTTGGGACTTACTTTTTATCTAAAGAAAAAATAACTTATGTCCTATTAAATCTTCTTTACAACGAAGAATCCCGGGTTAAGGAGTTAATAATTTGGTTATTCGGAGAAATTGGAAAAGAAAAGTCTTCTGAAATAATCCCAATTATTCCAAAGTTGATAAATCTCCTAAAAGAGAATAATTATCGAATCCAACTCCGCGTTATTGATTCACTCGTAACTATAGCAGAGAATAATTTTGATCAAATTTGGGCCAACTTAATTACTGCTCTCTATACTGGTGATTCTGAATTTCGAAATACAGTTATTAACGCTCTCTACCATCTATGTCAGAGTAATATTATTGAAATTTTCAACTATATTTTTGAAGAATTTGAAAATCCATCAGAAAATGTCAGAGGTGGAGTCGCACTCGTTTTCAAGCGCCTTTACGAGGAGTATCAAGTAGAAATTGAAAATGAGATCACAAAGATTTTATATATTCTAGAATCAAAATATTGGCGGGAACGAAAAAAAACAATTATCCTACTCCGAAATATCTGTTTTATATTAGAGAGTCAAAAAGTTGCAGTCTGGATTTTTATTGAATTGGAGAAAAATTTGAAAATTGAAAATGATCCAGATGTCATTGAGGAAATTCTTTATACAATAAAGAATATTAAAGCGAACTTTCAAGAAATTGATGAAATAATTCAAGAAGTCAACGAAGATCTTGATATATTTCATAAAAAAATTCAGGAGTTTCAAAAAATACCCGCTCAATTTCGGGAAAAAATGTCTAAATTCATAAAAGAATTCAAATTTCACCAAACTGAAATAGAGCTAGATAAGATATATCGTAAAATCCTAAATAAAATAAAGAAATTTAATAAAAGATTAAATAAATTCGAATACAAAAGGTTAGCTTTTAACCTTATTGAGGATTGGGAAGAAACTAAAGTCACGATAATGGACGAACTCAGCATTATTAAAGCTTTCATTTCCGAAGTGTTTGAAGAGAAAAAGGAAGAATTCACCATAAATTTAAAATCAAAAATTAAACTTTTAGAAGATCGCATTAGTATCTTGTTAGCTCAATACGAAGATATACAGGATTATAACTTTCTTAGTCATTTAGATGATTTAGTAATAGAAAAGACTGAAAGTGAAGAAATTGAGGAGAAATTCACCCAAATTACGCAGCTCCGAAATTATATGTTTAAACTAGATGACGATATTCGTGATATATTGGTAAAAAATGTAGAATTTAACGAGATTTTTAAAACTCTTCTAAGTAAATGGGTTGGTTTTAAAATTGAACTTCAAGAATTTCTAAGCGATTTAGACAGGAAAATAAAATCCATAAAAGATATACTAGTAGATGAACTCCAACGCTCTAATGGTACTGATGATACTCAGAAATTAAACTTACTTTCTTCAGTATTATTTCAAGGTCATATTCAATCAATTATAACACAAGGAATAGAAGGTCTCAAAAAATTTAACGATAATTTTGATAATATAAAAGCAAAATTAGAGACACTTCTAAAGAAAGGCGAATTCTCAGATGCCAGAAAGCTTATAGAGATGACTACTAATCAAATTCAAAATTACATTGAAGAATATGAAAATCAAATTGACAACCTAGTAGGCAAAATATCCGAAGATAATAACGTGTTTAATCTTTTTGCGAGACCATCAGTAAAAAAGTTTATTTTAGCGAAAAATATGTTAATAAACAAATTAAAAACCTTCACCGAGAAAAGCAACGACGAGCTTGTTCTGAGTCAAATCAATTATTATCTTGACGTCATAAATCCTATTAACTTAGAAAATCTCGCTTCATATATCGACATGGACATTAATATTTTAAAAGAAAAGGTTGTTAAATTTGTAAATAAAAATAAACTCAATGCTCGAATAATAAAAGATGAGCTATTTTCACCAAGAAGAGAAGATATTATTGAGCCGAGAGAAATCCTATTTTTCAAAAACATAAAAACTCTTGGAAATAAAATATCTTTTAACTTTAAACTTAATAATCCAACAAATCTACTATTTTCAGATTTACAGATCTCGCTTAAAACACCTGAGTACCTTAGTTTTATTCGTGAAGAAAGTTTCCCCAAATATCTCTATTTAAACGAACTAAAACCCGGAAATGTGTTTAAATTTAATTATGTCTTAAAATTAAAGCATAAAATTGAAAAAAACTTAGCTGATCCTTCAGTTGACGAAGTCAATCTTGATATTTATTATAAGGATCCTTTTGACCTCGCTCATAAAATAACAAAGAAGATTGATTTGTTATTGCCTTAGCAGTATAGGATTCCAGCTAAAATACAACAAACTAAAAGATTGATCTTCTTTTACACTAATATTTTATTTATCAAATTTGATAATAAGTTCTATATATTTATCGAAAAGATAAATAAATAAATAAATTATTACGAAAATTATTAATATAACTTTTGAATCTTTAAATTTACAACCAAATAAGGTATTAAAGATAGATAAAATACGTGAGGTGAATGTTACAAGAAGAAGAGAGTTATCGATTAACGCTCCAAACGAAATTATTCGGATGAAACTGTAAACTCGATTCCAAGAAATTAAACACACTCTTGGCTAATGCGGGATTGAAGGGGGATATTGAAGATTCTGCGATAATACCGGTTCCAAACACAGACTTAGTGATGGTAAAAAATATTGACATCTTTACACCAATTATCGACGAGCTAGAAATAACGGGTGAAATAGCCGCAGCTAACGTAACTAATGATGTTTTCGCATTAAATGTCCCAGAAATCTCAGGGATGCTTGTTTTTCTCGGAATGAAAAAAAATATGCCTATGCACATCGCAGAAGGAATATTAGTAGGTATAAGAAATTTTATCGAGAATAAAATTAATTCAAAAGTACTCGGTGGTCACACTATCTACTCAGAATGGCCCCTTATTGGGGGAGAAGCATCTGGATTTGTCCACAAAGATAAAGTAATTAAAAAGAATTACGTAAAAGAGGGGGATACATTAATACTAACCAAACCCGTTGGAAATCAAGCAATTATGGCAGCTTATCGATTACAGAAAAATAACCCTGATCTATTAAAGGCTTTTTCTAAAGAAGAAATTGATGATTCAATAGATTTAGCTGTCAAGTATATGACCATACCGCTTCAAAGCGTTGTAAAAGCAATCCATTCTTATGAAGATATGTCTTTTGTGCACTCAATGACAGATGTTTCTGGATTTGGACTTTCAGGGCATTTGAAAGAGATGCTTCAAAACTCAAACTTATCCGCTTTTATCAAGAAAGTTCCGATATTTAAACTTACTAAGGAATTAGCGTATGAATTTGGATACAAATTTGACGAATTAGAAATGCCTGAAACTGCGGGTGGAATGTTACTTTCTGTGGATCACGAGAATGCTGAAGAATTCTCAGAACGACTCGATAAAGAGTTTCACCTTTCTAATTGGATAATAGGAGAAATCGATAATATAAATAAACCTAAACATGTTCGCGTCTCAAAAGATGTTGAATATGTTGAAATAACCGAATTATAACGATGTTAATGATATAGGCTTAAACGCTGTAAGTGAATGCCTATTGAAAGCTCCGTTGCACGACGGCATCGAAAAATTAAACCTTATTTTTCTATAATATTATTTTGTATTTTTTGTTTTATGCAAATTTTTTCGTTTCCACTCTTTTAAGTACCAATTCATGAAGGTATTTGTTACTCCTAAAGAGTTTTTTTTTTGATTTTGGAAATCTTCTATTTTTTTCTGTTTTAACCGGAAATTAAACATAAAACTAGATTGAGTAAGATTTTCTTAGTTAAACTCAAAATCAAATCATATTAATAAAGGGATATAGCACAAGTATATTATAATTCAAACTAAAGTCGTTAGTATTATTACTTATCGAAAAAAATAATAAATATAATCGAAAAATTAAATAAACTTTAATCCATACCACAATCATAGTAGAATTAAATAAAAACAATTATCTCAAATAACGTGAGGTGAATGACAGAAGAAAAAAAGGATTATCGATTGACAAAGCAAGTTAAAATCTATGGTTGATCATGTAAACTTGGTGCAAATCAATTAGAAGAATTACTGGAGAAAACTGGTTTAAAAGGATTTATCGAAGATGCTGCTATTGTTCCCGTCCCAAATTCTGACATGGTTCAAGTGAAAAGTATAGACATCTTTACACCAATCATCGACGAACCAGAAACAATGGGTGAAATCGCCGCATGTAATGTTACAAATGACATCTTTGCGATGAATGTTCCGGAAGTTTCAGGAATGCTTGTGTTCTTAGCTATCAATAAAAACACTCCAATGCATATCGCAGAAGGAATTCTCAGAGGAATTAACAAGTTCATGGAACAAAAAATAAATTCTAAGATAGTAGGAGGCCATACAATTTATAGCGAATGGCCTCTTATTGGTGGAGAAGCGTCTGGTTTTGTAAATAAAAACAACTTAATCCGAAAATACGGGGTGAAAAAAGGAGATAAATTAATCCTAACAAAACCTATCGGATTACAAGCAATTATGGCAGCTTATAGGTTACAGAAAGATTCTCCTGAGATGTTGGAAGAATTTTCATCGAGTGAACTTAATAATTCAATTAATTTAGCCATAAACCTTATGACTACATCCAATCAAGGGGTTGTAAAAACAATTTACACCTATGATGATTTCTCTTTTATTCACGCTATGACTGATGTTACTGGCTTCGGATTATCTGGTCACTTGAAAGAAATGCTACAAAATTCTGGATTGTCTGCGATCATTGAAACGGTTCCTTCAATTAAGCTCTCGAAGAAACTTTCCGAGGAATATGGATATGCTTTTAACGATTGCTTATGTTCTGAAACGGCCGGGGGTATGCTTTTAGCTCTCGATCCGAGCAATGTAGCCGATTTCTCTAACGCTTTATCCACTCAAGGCGTATCTAATTGGATTGTAGGGACTATAGATAACAAAGAATCTGAACTTGTTAGGATATCGAAAGAAGTTAATCATATTGAAATAGATAAAGTATAAAGACGTCAATGAAATAAGCTAAAACACATATGTGGGGGCTTGTTGAGAATTCCGTTGCTCAACGGCGTCAATTTTCATAATCAACTAATGAAAGGGAACCAATTCCATAAATTCACTTCAAATGGAATAGATAGCCAAAAACTCCTTCAAATCATAAATTTTCGAATAAGTAAATTGCATTATTTTGATATTTCATTTTCAAAAAGAGATTAAAAAATGGGCTATATAAATTTTTTATACTATTGTTAGAATTTTTAGACTATGAAAGTACAAGTATTTGAATCAAAAAGTCTTAACTACTTAAGAATATTACCTGTAAGTATTACTCTGATATTTCTACTATACTTGATCACACCTAATCTACCTTTCACAACATGTGTAAAACAGTCGTATATTCCTCAGAATACAATTGTTCCTAATTCTTGTACCATATTTTCGGTAAATTATAGTAATAAGGTTTTTTTTGGTAATAATGAGGATTATCGTTTAACAGGAACATATATGTGGCTCGCACCTTCTCAAGAAATTACTACTCCATATGGACATTTAACTACTTATGGAGGTGTTGGTTTTGGATTTAAATATAATAATGATCCTGCTGATGGACATATACAGGGAGGGATGAATGATCAAGGGTTATGTTTAGATGGAAATGGACTGCCGACAGTATACTTGAATCCTCATCCTGAGCTAGAACCGAAATATATGAGTTTGGCAGCGCAGATTCTGATGGAATGTAAGAATGTAAGTGAGGTTATTGATTGGTTCCTTTCTCATTATTTAGGTGATTCTTGGGGCTGTCAAGTTCATGCAGCAGACGCTTCAGGGGACGCAGTGGTAGTAAGCGTTGGTCCAGAGGGAGAATTTAATTTTACACGGAAAGTTAGCTCTCATTACTTAGTGTCTACTAATTTTAACCTCGCAAATTATGACAATGGTGATTATCCATGTATTCGTTATACCACAGCATGTAATATGCTTGAAGACATAACAAGTGAGGAAAATCTTACAGTTGATGCTTGTAGAGAAGTTTTAGATGCTGTACATATGGAAGGTGATTATGCAACAAAATATAGTAATATATTTGATCCCGTCAATCTGAATTGTCATCTTTTCTTTAACCACAATTTTAATCAAAGTTTTACTTTTAATCTTGGAGAAGAACTTGCTAGCGTCCATCCGGGAGGGGAAAATGTAATAGAGGAAAATGGGATATATTTTAAAGAAATTCGCATATCATCGCTCTTTATAGATGATCCTATAACTATAATACCAAGTTATCCACTTCTCATACTATTCACAATTATTGCTGTCTTATCAACAATAATCATTTATAAATATAAAACCGGAAGAACCAAAACTTGGTTTTGAAGAATTTATTGAAATCTAACTCTCTTTTTTAATTTTTTCAAGGAAATTTTCATGGAAATCAGACACTGAATTTACCTTTCCATCCAAATTGCACAGAAAATTGGGACAAAACTTAAAAAGATTCAAAGCTAATTCGAAATATACTCACTCTAAGCCTGAACCTCGAGCTCCTCTTTCGAATGCCACACACTCGGAATGTAATGAATTGTCGTTTTCTACATACTCTCAAATGACTTTAATTGTCTTCTTCTTACCTATAAATGTTTAAATTTGATAAATTCTTAGTGAATATATCAATGATTCTTAAGATGAAAATGTAAAATGGCACAAATTATT
>JABXKD010000239.1:262-564 GCA_013375475.1 Promethearchaeota archaeon | reverse complement strand
AGCTTGGCACGCCCTTCATCGGCACTCGAACCGAGCCATCCACTGACAGGTTTGTTGCCAGCATAGTATTTTTTTTATGCCGCTGATCCCATTTAACGTCCAGAGTGCTCACCCTATACACGGCTTCGTCAGGTTCGGTGGTTGAACCTTCGGCCCTTCCCCGGTGACTCACATCTCCGGGTGCATTGAAGATTTGGTCGCTGATAATTTTCGACCATTCCCTTGGCACGAACATCAGCGTTCGTGCTGCATTGGGTTTTTTTGGAGTGGACTCAGGGGGATTTGAACCCCCGGCCTCGGCC
>JABXKD010000239.1:0-252 GCA_013375475.1 Promethearchaeota archaeon | reverse complement strand
AAAGGCCGCGCTCTTCCAGCTGAGCTATGAGCCCGACTTCCTTTCATTAATTGGCACTGGCGATTTTACGTTCTGTTTAGCAACCTTTGACCCCTTTTTTTAATTTAAATCGTTAGGAGGTGATCCAGCCGCAGATTCCCCTACGGCTACCTTGTTACGACTTAACCCCCCTTGCGAAACCTAGATTCGACTGCGGCAACGACCACAGCCTCATCCAGACCTCACTCGGGTGGTTTGACGGGCGGTGTGTGC
>JABXKD010000238.1 GCA_013375475.1 Promethearchaeota archaeon | reverse complement strand
AAAGATTAGGTACAAATATTGATAAAATGGAAAAGGATGCTAAGAGATTCAACCCCAAAATAAAAGTAATAAAAACAAGTGCTAAAACCAACAAAAATATCGACTTATTAATTAAAACGCTAGATCTATAAAAATTTTTAGAGTGAGAACAAATGAAAAAAGATTTAAAAGAAATTGAGAAGATAGTTAGTGATTTAGAGCTAAATTCTCAAGTTCAAATAAGGGAAATGTTGAGTAATTTCTTACAAACTCATCTTACCCGAAATAAAATTGATAAATTCATAGGCGATTATCCTACCTTCATAGAACCTGTACACCTTGAGGAGAATGTTAAAATCGGAGATGATGTTCTTTTAGGACCAAATGTATATATTGGAAAGAATTCAGATATAAAAGATTATGTAGAAATATCAAACTCAGTTCTTTTTGATAATGTTATAATTGGTGAAAACATTAAGTTAGATAATTGTATTATTGGAAAAAATGCATTATTGAGTTGTGAGAATATTAGTGTCGATAATTGCGTTATAGTTGGAAACGTGAGAACAAAAGAAGAACTTTATAAAAT
>JABXKD010000237.1 GCA_013375475.1 Promethearchaeota archaeon | reverse complement strand
TGCCTTCTATGTACCCCATAAATCCACCTTCTTCTTTATATTTATATGGTTATATTATACCTTTTTTGTGGATTTATATTAAGCCAAATGTTATACTTTTCACACAGTCTGCCGTCCCTTTGTTTTTCCCACCACCTAAAGAAAATCTCAATGCTATCGAAGAGGCTCTCAAAGCAGGAGGCAACCAAAATTATATTATTAAAGAAATACCCAATCTTAATCATCTGTTCCAAACTACTCAAACTGGAGCACCTTCGGAATATAGACAGATAGAAGAGATTATTGCACCGGAAGCATTGGATTTAGTAGGGAAAGTAAATAGAAATTGAAAATTTTCGCAATTATAAATATTCACCATAGAGGTAAAAAAATGAAACAAAATAAACATTACAAAATAGAAATTGAAACACCAATAGAACACAAACAACTGAATCAAAATGGATACGCTATTCACTATTATATATCAGGTAATAAAAATAACGACTTGATTATATTTCTTCATCCCGCATTTGGAGACCATAGATGCTTTGACAAGCAAATAGATTTTTTCTCAAAAAGCTACCGTGTAA
>JABXKD010000236.1 GCA_013375475.1 Promethearchaeota archaeon | reverse complement strand
AACGTTATATCGTGTTTGCCCGGACGTATATGATAACCTACCGTGCTCGTTACCGGCTGCCCGACCCCCGGCATATCGTCAGCGGCCAAACCATCGGTCCCCAACATCCGATAAACGGCGTCCGCCCCTTTCCCCGAAAGAAACTCTCCGCGCGGGTCCGCCCACAAATCTTCGGCTGCACTGGCTATGTACACCGGCCGAGGAGCAATCAATGCAATCAGCATATGCTGGTCCACCGCCAATCCATCTTCGTTACCGTTGTATTTCTTAAAATTCTCACAGAACCAATGCGGAAACGCTGTATTAATCTGCTCGACAGTTTCACCAAACCGCCTCCGCGACAGCGCTGCGCCGCCGCAGCCGGAGTTGTTCGATATCACTAACGCAAAACGCTCATCCTGCGCACCTGCCCACAACGCAGTCTTGCCAAGACGGGAATGCCCAACAACCACAACGCGCTTATTGTCAATGTCCTGGTCTTTCTCAAAACAGTCCATCGCACGGCTCAGGCCCCACGCCCAGGCACTAATCGAGCCCCACTCATCCGCCGCGGGTCTGGTCTGTCCTTCCT
>JABXKD010000235.1 GCA_013375475.1 Promethearchaeota archaeon | reverse complement strand
AGAGTATCCATATGCATCTTCAATTCATGAGATAAATTGGTTTTGGTTACTCCTATGTCGTCTTTTTTTAAGAAATTTATAAACTCTCTGCTTTTTTCCTTCGATGTGAAATATATTGATTTGATTTCCTCCACTTCTTTAGACGCATCAAAATAAATTTCATGGTTCTCTAAAAATTGCTCAAGAGTCAGAGATTTATACTTGAAATTATAAACGCAATTAATAAGCTAATTCAATAATGTTTTAAATTAAAAATTAACTTAGGATTGAATAGTTAGGAAGATTTACAAGCATAGTAGAAGAACGGGCTATAAACTATGAAATATAATTCTTTCTATACGAGAAGGTAATTTAATATTTATTTTAAAACCATATTCGAAATGTTAATATAGGAATTATCTTAAATAAAATTAAAATTAGGGTGGTGTAATTATTATTAAAGCAAAAGGAATTTTCACTCTAACCAATGAAAAACTAAGATGCTCTGCTATGCCTTTGGGAGGTATAGGTACAGGCACAATTGCGCTAGGGGGGGACGGACTTTTAAAACAATGGCAAATTACAAACACGGTAA
>JABXKD010000234.1 GCA_013375475.1 Promethearchaeota archaeon | reverse complement strand
CATCTGTAGTTTTTTTAGACTTCACATAATTTCTGTTAGCTACATAGTTATCATCTTTATTAATTAAAGTACCATTTTTGTCGACAAACTCACTTATTTCTTCTTCACTAATACTTTCACTTAGATTTTTTCTATTTATATAATTAGTAATATTAGACTTTTTAAATGTTTTATTCATAATAAATGTTTTTTATATAAATATAACAGAATAAAAAATAGTCAGTTTATTAAAAATCTAATTAAACTTAATTTAACTAAAATTATCCCAGAAACCTAATACCCACAAACACTATTTTTTCAATAATATGATAAAAATTATTATAATATAATATTTAAAAAAAATAAATTTATACAATTTTGTTATATTTAATATTATCCTCTAATATCTACTGTTGCTATTTCTTTACCACTATCCATATCATTAACATAATCTTCTTCATCATCATAAGATGATACCTCTCTTGTATCTACTTGTTCAACACTTTGTTGCTCAATGGGAACAGTAGGAGATTTAGAATCATTGCCATCAAATATTGCTTGGCAAGATCCTACTACACACAATGCAATGATACCA
>JABXKD010000233.1 GCA_013375475.1 Promethearchaeota archaeon | reverse complement strand
AAAGAAAAAAGCATGTCAAAAGAGATTAAAAAGACAAATAAAGACCAGAACTCAAATGAAGAATCAAAAGAGAAAATTAATAAACCTGTTGTTGTAAGAGCAGAAGCTTATAAAACAATTATCTTATATGCAAGTAGATATGCTAATAAATCCATTCCCGCTGAGGAATGGAAAGAAATATATGGCATTTTAATTGGCTATTCTGATGACGATTTTGTATATATAGAAGGTGCTGAAGCACTTACATTTGGGCATGCAACTGATGTTCAATTAGATGAAAGACATTATGGCTTTATAGAAGAAATACAAGAAAAATTAGATAAGAATAGTAAAGGATTTTACATGATTGGATGGTTTCACTCTCATCCAGGATTAGGACTCTTTTTTTCATATATAGATCTTTTAAATCAATTAGGATTTCAAGCAAAAAATGATGATTTTTGTGGTTTAGTTTTTGATCATACGCTATTAGGGAAGAAAAAGCAGGAAAAGGTTGAAGGTTCAGAACATACAATAACTAAGTATGATACAGGATTTGAAATTTATAGGCTTAACGATGTAAATATGGATGTAA
>JABXKD010000232.1 GCA_013375475.1 Promethearchaeota archaeon | reverse complement strand
AGGAGATTCTACTTTCTTTCATTCTGGTATACCTGGACTAATTAATGCAGTTCATAATCAAAATAATATCTTAGTAATGATATTAGATAATAGATCAACAAGTATGACTGGATTTCAAGATAACCCTGGAACAGGAATTAAAATTACAAAAGAAATAGGTACAAAAGTAAATATCGAAGATCTTGTAATGGGATGTGGTGTTTCACCAGAAAATTTATGGGTAGAAGATTCTAATAACCTATTAGAAATGATTGAAAAATTAGAGAAAGCGGTGAAAGCTGATGGCGTTAGAGTTTTCATATCTAGGCATACATGTTCTTTAGTAGAAGCAAATGAATTTAAGGTAAAACAAATTGTCCCTCCTACTGTAAAGGTTGATCCAGAGAAGTGTAAAGGATGTTTAATATGTATTAATAAGTTTGGCTGCCCTTCGATATTATTTGATGAAAATGAAAAAATAGCAATTATAGAACAGGATACCTGTAGAGGGTGTAAAGTTTGCATAGATGTATGTATTCATGACGCTATTTATACGGAGGAAGAATAATATAATGGTATTTTTTTTCTTTTATCCTAA
>JABXKD010000231.1 GCA_013375475.1 Promethearchaeota archaeon | reverse complement strand
TAGAGTTTTAGAAGGCACAATCACTTTAAATAAACAGGTGACAAAATGACTGTAGTTGTAATTACTACCGAAGTAACTCCTGTTTCTATCACTGAAGAAACTGCTAAAACAGTTACAGTGGCGAATTTATCTTTTGAATTATCTTCAACTAAAGGTATTCTTTGTAAATCTTTATACCTAGCATTTGTACTTCCTGTGTTAGTTATTATTTCTATCTTAGGAATATTTTGACGGGCTAAATTAACTAAAGTATCTTTATCATATATTGTATCTGAATCAATTTCATTAAGAAGACCTGACCAATAAAGTTGAGTTTTATTTACGTTAGCTCTTTTTTCTAAAAGTTTTTTTACGTTTGAACCTTTTATTCCTTTACTGCCAATTGCAATATTTTTAATAAAGGGTAGTATAGGACTATAAAAATCAGAAGATTCTAATTTTGTAAGGTTCATATCTTTTATTTTTTTTATTTCTTCTATTAATTCTGACCTTGTATATTCCCTTAAACCATTAGTATTTTTAAAAATATTTTTACCATCTTTTACTCCTGGTAATTTTTTTTGCTTAAACAATACGAGT
>JABXKD010000230.1 GCA_013375475.1 Promethearchaeota archaeon | reverse complement strand
CATTTTTAAATATTTTTTTATAAACTTCTTTTACTATATTGCTTGCCATATTGACCTTTAAATAACCACTTTTTTGGTTTATGTACTTCATAATATTTTCTTAAAATTACCAATGCTGTTTCAGATAACAGAGTTTTTTCTTTATATGATATATTATATATACCTTATTATATATGTCAAATATTCCATAATCCTTCTTTTTCTGTAAAATAATTTACAAGAAATAAAAAAGCCCTTCAGCAAAGGCCAAAGGGCTGGGAATGGTCAGGCTCCCCATAGCGGATGAAGTTAGAGCTAGTTTTATAGATATTTAGTTCGCACGATGGGTTGATTTTCGAATCTTTTTTGCTTATAAACTATCTATTGATAGCGGTAATTTTTTGACCAAATCACCTACTTTTTTTAATTGCTTAATACTATCAACGCCTTTTTTAGGAACTATTTCTGCAAGTTTTTCATCAGGATAATCCTTGTCTATCGCAAGCAACAAAGTGTCAAGTTCTTCGTAGCTCATACCCAGCGATACCGCATGGGGCAAGTTACCATAAAGGTCCCCAGAATGTGGTTTATTGATAATTT
>JABXKD010000022.1:39843-46039 GCA_013375475.1 Promethearchaeota archaeon | reverse complement strand
AGGATCAACGTGAACTCTCCCTAATCCTTTTAAATCCTCGTATGGACATTCTTTTAATTCTCCCCATTTTTTCCTAGGTAAGCCTTCAGTTAATGTTTCAACAGCCCTTCCTCTAAAAGTTACCCCTCCACCTATTACAGGCTCTCCTTTTTCATACTCGGAATCCGATCTCATTTCTACTTTTGGCTCATTGATGCTGATTGAGGCTGTGTGAAGGTTTAATTTATCTGCTGCAATTCTTGCTATTTTGGATGGGTTCTCGTCTTTGTTTCCAAAATGAAATTCATCGTCGCTTACCGTTAAATCCTTTACAGTTAGATCTGCAAGCGATTTAAGCCAGACTTCTGCGTCTTCAGTACAAGTTGCCCAGTATGAATTTGTTACGACACCAATTTTGAAACCCCTTTCATTTGCAAGTTTAATCCCTTCAAGCATTATAGGATAAAACAGAAAAGGTTCTCCACCTTCAAAATAGATCCATTCTATCGTGCCAATTTTCACAGCTTCGTCAAGAACGGTTCTAATTTGTTCCAAAGTAAAAGTACCTTCAGAATGAGGCCCACAGTACAAAAAACAATGGTCACACTCATAATTACATTTGTACGTGAGGAGAAAGTGTATTCCTTTTAACATGATAATTTCACAATAATGTTTATTATGAATAGATATGCAATTGCTTAAAATAAAATTAATTAATAAAAATACATTAGATTCTATAAAATTTCTTAAGATGTGAATAATTATGGCAAACCCAGTAAGTATTTATGAAAAGTATTTTAAAGATCCTAAACGAGAACCTGTCTTGGTTGATTATGTGAGGACTCCAATAGGAAAGAGGAGAGGGACTATAGTACGGCATAGAGGAGATGATCTAATAATACACTGTTATGAAGCTTTATTAAAGCGAAACGACTTTGATAAAAGCCTTCTCGGTGATTCTATGGTTTCATGTAATAGTCAAATAGGTGAATGTGGGTTAGATATAGGAAGAAATGCCGCATTAGCTGCACATCTTCCTGTAAGCGTAGGTGGGATGAGTCTCAATAGACACTGTGCGAGTGGTGCTCAGGCTGTTTTATCCGCGTGGCAAGCAATCGCTAGTGGTGTTCACGATGCTGTTATTTGTGGAGGAATAGAAATTCAAAATAAATATCCTATTATGGCTGACACATTTGTTTTCAATGAAGAATTGGGAAAACCTTTAATGGTTGCTCCCAATAAGAAGATCTTGACAAATCCCGAAGTTGCTGAAAAATTGAAAGAGTATAATACTACTCTTGCAGGACAAATTAACAGTGCGCATGTTTTAGGAATACATTATTTCTGTAAACATAACGGGATATCACCTAACGAGTTTAAGGGAGAATATAAAGATAATTTTAAACAAGAATTAGATCAGCTCTCTTTACTATCCCATCAAAAAGCAGATAAAGCTTGGGATGATAGAGGAAAAGAAATTGAGCCAATTTGGTGCCCTAAACTTGATGAAAATGGGAATCCTATGCTGGATGAAAAGAATAATGTTGTACAAGATGAAAGTCTTTCTGTTTTAACCACTCGCGATGAAGCTCCTCGTCCGAGTAGCACTATGGAAGCGCTTGCAAAATTAAAAACAATTACCGGTCGAAAAAGTCAAGCCTTCTTGACTGCGGGAAATAGTTGTCCTACTAGCGATGGAGCAGCAGCGCAAATTTGGATGACAAGAAGTCTAGCAGAAGAATTAAGTCTTAACATACGCGCTACAATCTTAAATTTTGCTATTGTCGGATCCGATCCTGTGATAATGCTGGATGGACCCGTTATAGCAATGCCGGAAGCACTAAAAAGAGCAAATCTAACATTTGACGATATGAATTATGTTGAAATTAATGAAGCTTTTAGCCCTGTTGTCTATGCTTGTTGTAAAGAATTGAGTTTGGATTGGAATGATGCTAAATTTAATCCATGGGGCGGAGCTATTGCTTTAGGACACCCAACTGGAATGACTGGTTGTAGATTAATCGGATCTAATGTTCACCAACTAGAAAAAACTGGAGATGAATTCGCCATTAGCAGCATGTGCGTTGGTTTTGGCATGTCAATTGCTACAATAGTCAAAAATGAAAATCCCAAATAACCCTATTTTCTCTTTTTCTCTTTTTTTTCTTGTTTTATGTTTTTTATTAATTAAAATTTGATTGTCATAATTGGAAAAATGTTCTCGAGGTCACCATAAAATAAAAGATTAAATAAGTAATCAGAAATTAATATATTAAGGGTACAAATATTTTATTACCTAATAATTAAGAAAATAAGCATATGTCAGATAATAATATTAATTGTGAAGATAGCGATTGCGTAGTCATGGATTTTTTAGAAGTTTACAATTTAATAAGTAGAATTAACAAAAAATTTGATAAACTACAGCGGAGAATAATACAAAAAGAGAACCTTACAAAAGCCCAATACTCAATTTTACAGCAGCTTTGGAAAACTGATGGCGTTCAATTCAAAACCTTAGCCGACGCGTGCTGCTGCTCTCAATCAACTATAACTGGGATTGTGGATACTATGGAAAAAAAAGAAATCGTAGTTCGAAAGAAGAATCCTGAGGATAGGAGGAGCATGTTAGTAATTCTTACCGATAAAGGTAATAAACTGCAAAAAGAAACTCCAAAAATTAATAGAATCCTAGATAATTGTTGTAGCGGATTTGATCCTGATGACATTGAACTTTTAACTATATTATTAAAAAAATTGGATAAATCAATAGAAGATACTGAATTAAATTCTTGCTAAAGCTTAGTCTGGTTCTAAAAATTTTTTTAAGTTCGGATCCAAAATATTCGGAACCGAACATTTATATAGTGATATTAATTATAATTTCTTAACAAGAAAAAATTAGCTTTTCTTTAAAAATAAGATTTAGGAGTGATTTAAATGGAAGATAACGAAATAAAAAAGATAGTAAGAGATCAATATGGTAAAATTGCGAGCTATTCAAGCTGTTGTTCTCCTACTGAAGAACCTATAGCAGCACCTTCATGCTGTGGACCCACAGAAAGTATCAATGAACTGGGTTACAGTATCGAAGAATTGAAAAATCTCCCTGAAGGAGCAAATTTAGGACTTGGATGTGGGAACCCTACAGCTTCTGCTGACCTAAAAGAAGGTGAAATTATCCTTGATCTAGGCTCTGGTGCGGGCATCGATTGTTTTTTGGCAGCTAATAAAGTTGGAATATCTGGAAAGGTCATTGGAGTAGATATGACTTATCAAATGCTCGATAAAGCAAGAGAGAACGCAATCAAAGGGAAATATGAAAATGTAGAATTTAGATTAGGAGAAATCGAAAATTTACCGGTAGCTGATAGTACTGTCGATGTAATAATCTCTAATTGCGTAATTAATCTATCCACGGATAAAAAAAGAGTGTATCAAGAAGCTTATCGCGTATTGAAACCCGGCGGAAGGGTAATTGTTTCAGATATAGTGCTTCTAAAGGAACTACCAGATAAAATCAAGCGAAATATGAAAGCATATGCTAGTTGTGTAGCTGGAGCCATGTTAAAAGACGACTATCTTAGCGTGATTAAAGATGCTGGTTTTACTATAGATGAAGTTACTGAACAAACCTCTTGTGGAACACCCTCTGTAGCGCATAAAGCTGAAACTGGAGAGATTGTTGATGTCGACACAATCCCGAAAGAAAAATTAGAACAAATGAATGCGTTCGCAAATTCTATTCCAGCAATTAGTATAAAAGTTCGGGCTTTAAAACCGAATTAATTTTTTTTTTTAAAAAGTAGAAATTAAGTTTCTATATTCATTCTATTTTGTTGATCTACCACTTTTTTGATCCTTTGCATCGTTTCTTCGAGGATTGATTTTGGACAAGCTACATTTACTCTTTGAAATCCCTCTCCACCAACTCCAAATAATTTGCCCTCATCAAGTGCTATCTTTGCTTCGTTTAGAATAATATTTTTTAGCTCTTCATCATTCAAACCCAAAGAATTAAAATCTAACCACGCAAGATAAGTTCCTTCCGGTTCGATACATTTAACATCGGGAATTTCGTTTGTAACAAATTCTTGTAGGAAATGGAAATTTGAATCTATATATTTTAATACTTGCTCCAACCATTCCTCTCCTTCGTTGTAAGCTGCGATCATTGCTACGATTCCAAACGAGTTTGGTATCCCTATTCCGTTTTTATGAACGATGGTATGAATGAACGATTGGCGCATTTTTTCATTAGGTATGATGATATTAGACACCTGTAAACCCGCAAGATTGAATGTTTTACTCGGTGCTGTACAAACTATTGTTTTTTGTTCAAATTCTTCAGATATGGTTGAGAATACCGTATGTTTATTCCCTGGAAGTATAAGATCGTGGTGAATTTCGTCTGATATGATTAATATATCGTGTTCTAAACATATATCTCCTATTTTTTTGAGTTCTTCTCTGGTCCATACTCTTCCTACTGGATTATGGGGGCTACATAAAATAAATATCTTAGTAAGTGGATCTTTTGCCTTCTCTTCGAAGTCTTCGAAGTCAAATGTATATCTCTGATTCTCGTAACGCAATTGGTTTAACAAGAGTCTTCTTCCATTTGCGGTTACGGCACTAAAGAAGGGATAATACACGGGAGGTTGTACGATGACTTTATCTCCTATGTTTGAAAATGTTTGAACCATCATGTTAATAGCGGGAACTATTCCTGGGCTATATTGGATCCATTTAGGATCAACTTTCCATTGGTGTCTTCGATCCATCCATCCGGTTACCGCCTCTAGATATTTAGGAGTGCCGTGCCAATTATATCCGTAGATGCATCCTTCTGCTTCCTTTTTAAGTGCATCAACCACGGGTTTTGGACATTCAAAATCCATATCTGCCACCCAGAGTGGTAAAAGATCGTCCTCATCCTTTTTAAAGACCATCTGGAGCGCTTCTTTACTCCATTTAAGAGAAAAGGAATCTCTACGATCAATGAATCTATTAAAATTATATTTCATTTTTATCTTAAGCTCAGATACATAATTAATAATATATATATTATTCAAAAGTACATAAGAATATAAGATTCAAGGTGATAATCATTGAATAAAGTTGCTATTGTAGGAGTTGGACACACGAAATTTGGAAAACTTCAAGAAAAAGGGTTAATGGATTTACTTTCAGAAGCTTCGTTAGACGCAATAGAAGACTCAAACTCCAAGGATAAAGATTATGACTCGGTCTACGTTGGAGCTATGAGTCCGGCTGCTTTTAATAATATCTCTGGAATTGCAAGCGCATTAGTAGATCGTATAAGTTTACTGCCTGCTGCCGCTGATCACATTAAAAATGGTCCCGCCAGTGGAGGATCTGCTATAAAAGCGGGATTCCAAGCCATCGCGTCAGGAATGAGCGATTTAGTATTGGTCGTAGGTGGGGAAAAGATGACTCATATTACTACTCCTGGATATGTAACCTCAAATGTGGCAACTTTAACGCATCCGGATGCTGAAAGAAGACATGGTGTCTCACTCCCCTCGTTTGCAGGGTTACTCACGAGAGCATATCTCCAGAAATATAATGCGAAGCTCGAATGGATTTCCGATATCGCCATTAAAAACCATAAAAACGGGGCTTTAAATCCAAACGCGCATTTTCAGCGAACGATTGAAAGTTTTATGGAAAGCGCTATAAAAAAAGGAAAAGGATCATGGGAGAATGTACATGATTACTTAAAAGATGATAAAACTAACCCTGTAATTGCCGATCCGTTGAGACTTTTTCATGTGTGTCCGATTTCAGATGGCGCTGCCGCTTTGGTGTTATGTAACGCTGAAAAAGCAAGAGAACATTGTGACACGCCAGTATTAATCTCTGGTATTGGACAAGCAACAGATACTCATATAGTGTTTGAACGCAAAGAACTTACAACTCTGAAAGCTTTACGACTATGCTCTGAAAGCGCTTACAAAATGGCTCATAAAACCCCTAAGGATATAGATGTGGCTGAATTACATGATGCTTTTGAAATTCTAGAGGCAGTGCAAAGCGAAGATATAGGCTTCTTTCAAAAAGGTGAAGGTGCTAAAGCTGCTCACGAAGGTCAGACTGAAATTGGAGGTAAAATTCCAATCAACCCTTCAGGAGGACTTAAAGCACGAGGTCACCCCCTTGGAGCAACTGGTGTTGCCCAGGTTGTAGAATTAGT
>JABXKD010000022.1:0-39833 GCA_013375475.1 Promethearchaeota archaeon | reverse complement strand
GGATTTGGTAATAATATTATATCTACAATCGTAGAAAGAATTAATTAATACCCTCATAAATTCTCTAATATAGAATTATTTTGGTCAAAATCCTTTAAAATGCCCTCAAATCGCGTTTTCATAAATTCCTTCCAATGGATTCCCGTTTCTGTAAAAATGTAAAAAATTTCCTTCTTGACACACTCAAATATGATGTCGCCTGCTTGATCGGGAGATGTCCCTGTTTCGTACATTTTTGTATAAGCTTTTACGGTTTCTTCGGATTTAGGATAACGCTTTATGAACCTCTCCATGCTTCGTTCATAATTTGGACCGCATAATTCTGCTGGCCGATTTCTCTCACAATCGGTAATTCTAGTGTTTACAATCCCAGGACAAACGACCGAAACACCTATCTTACTCTTCCTTAAGGGAAAAGCTGTACGCAGACTCTCACTAAGCGCTACTACTCCATGTTTAGTAATACTATAAATTCCATTTGCAGCTTCTCCCGTTATTAATCCTGACATAGAGGCGGTATTTACTATATGGCAATCATTATTTTGCTTTAGCATTATGGGAATAAATGTGCGAATCCCATGGATTACCCCCCATAAATTCACTCCTATAACCCAATTAAAATCAGTTAAAGTGCAATCCCAAAGAAACCCTCCCATACCCACTCCGGCGTTATTGCATAAAATGTGAACTTCTCCAAATGCATTTATTGTCAATCGAGCTAAATTTTCAATGTCCTCTAACTTAGAAACATCAGTTATTACTGATATTACATTTGCTCCCGATCTCTTCAATTCTTCTTCAGTTTGATTTAGAGCGTCTTTTTCGATATCTGCCAATACAACTTTCATACCTTCTCTGGCAGCTCTTCTTGCTAAACCACGACCGATTCCACTTGCGGCACCGGTAACTACTGCTACCTTATCTTTAAACTCTTTCATTATTATTTGAACTCTTTATTAATTAATAACAAATTTCTAATAAAATATCTCTAAATATACAACTAACGATTCAAGTTAAGTAAATAACCACAATTTAAAATAAGTTATGAATTCGCATCGTATCGAGTTATTCTAATATATATTCGTAAATATTTTTTTAATTCTATGATTAAAAATCTTCAAGAAGCACCTTTGTCTCTTCTATGAAGGGTTTAGCATAAGAATGCCACATCTGTTTTGTATCGCTCTCACTCGAAGATTGATCTATGAGTTCTTCACCTTTCGTTAGATGCTCAAGCGCCTTTCCATAATCATCCAGCTCCCTATAACAAATTCCAAGTTTAATGTAAGTTTGATAAATATACCAACTGTTTGGATCTAGCTCTAATGCCCTATGAAATTTATCTATAGCTAGCTCGTGGTCATTAAAAGCCATAAGAATTTCACCATAAGAATCGTGATAAATCCCATTATCTGGCTCTCGTTCTATGAGTTTTTGGATAATTTCGAGGGCTTCTTCCCTTTTATTTAAGTATTGATACCAAACCGCTTTATAATTAAGAAGATCATTGTCTTCAGGGTACTTTCCGATTAATTCATCAATAATTTCTAATCCCCCTTCAAGATCTCTCATTCTTTTAAGGACAGATGCTTTTTTCATTTTGAGATTTTTTTCATTTTGAGGAAAGTCTTTGACCATACCATCTAAAAGGATTAAAGCTTCACTATACTTATCAAAATACATAAAAATTTGGCTTTTAATATAATATAAATCAATTTCTTTAGGATTTTGATCAATGGATTTGTTGATTTCTTCTAAACTGTCTTCAAAGCTCTTTGAAGGATCTAAATAAGAACTAAGAGCAAATATTTTATCAGACTGTTCTTGTACTTCAGAAAAACTATAATTCTGGATTTCTCTCCATATTAATCCTTCTAATTTGTCAAAAGTATCGAGTAGTTTCCTCTCTTTCTCAACTTTGTAAGCTAAGTAGTTGATATAATTTGGTAAGAATGCTTTTAAAGCAGCTTTTAAACCAGGATTAAATATATTATCAATTATCTCCTCTAGAATTGCATTAACAATACTTTCCATGGTTAATGGAGGGATTCCTTCAGAAATTTCTTCATTTAAATTATTTAAATATGTGAATTTAACAACATGATCATCCACAATTACATTAAGCATCCGTTCTAATTTCCCATTCACTTGAAAATAAAATGTATTTCCATTAGGTAAATCTAATTTAAAAAATTTTATTGGAAAAATATTTTCTTCAACAATGCAAAGAATAACAAATTTAAGTTTAATCAGATTGAGGTCGTATTTTTTAGAAAAATCCTCTGGAGAAATATAATAAGGAAATTGATCTGGATGATTTATAGAGAGATAAAGTAAAGCTTTATCAAAATCTTCTTCACTTTTTAGAGTGGATTTGACCTGTTCAAATGGTAGCTTCAATTTGTTGTTTAAAAACCGGAATTTAATAATAACATCTTCTATTTTATACTCTTTAAAGAAGGTATTTGTGGTTTTAGTAATTTCCTTTATCCGTTTATTTTCTTCATCTAAGATTGATTGTCTATCTAAATCATACAATCTTAGCATATTTGAATATTCAGTTTTACCTAATCGAGTGATCCTATACTTTTTCTCTTCCTTCCTAATAAACTCCTTATCTAATAACGAATTTAAATTTTTAGATAAAGAAGATTGATTGATCGAAAGAGGAAGCTCAGAAAAATCGGACCAATTGCAATAATTATTGTTAGACACCATCCAAAGAATCCAGTGATCATAATTCCTCCTTCTAAGTATAGCTTCGGGAGGAAAATTTATTTTTTTAATTTTTTGCTTTGTTTCAGATAGTTCATAAAATTTATCCTTGCCTTTAGAAGTAATTTGATACTGATTGTATACTCTCTTTTCAACATAGCCTTTATCCCTAAGTCTTTTTAGGTAGTTTGATAATGTGGAATGAGTAATCTTTTCTTTCAGGTTTGCCCATGTGCATACATCATTATTATTTAACATCCATAATATGATAAATTCGTAATTAGGTTTGCCAATAATAGGTTTTATAATCTCTTCAGGAGGATAATTACATTTAGATACCACACTTGGTACTCCTTATTTAATGAGCCTTAAGATAATAGTAAGTAAAATTCTATTTATAGTTTATGATCCATAGTAAATCCAAGACTCCATCTATACTTCACCAAACTAGACTATATATGCAATAATAATCATTTTACTATTAAGTAAAAAAAAATAATGGTGTAAAAGAAATGGTTGAAGCTTATAAAAAACCTGTTTTTGAAAATGAACAAATCTTTATGGAAGAACTCCCTGTTGAACAAAAACGGATTCCTTTCACATTGGAAGAAGAAATTAAAGAAACTAAGGCACAATTGCTTAAGAAATGGAAAAAATCAGAAGGATATTATTATCTAAATCCTGAAAAATTCAAATTTGGTTTGAAAAATTTATAGGAATGCTTTTTAGTCTTAATTAATAATTTTTTTATTATTCTCCTTTTTAAATATTTTTGAAGATTTCAATTATAAGTATAGAAAACCATAATTTTTGTATAAAGCTGGTATCCAAGAAATAGTCAATAACCGAATTTTTTTTGGTCTGCCGAAATAAGGCATGGAGTTTTTATAACTTTTTGCAATTATAGATGAAACATACTTAAAAATAAGGCATAGTTAGAAGAAATCCACCATCTTATTAAAAAACCTTTTATATGAACTTAACTTCTTTTTCGTAAATCCAAATATATACCCGGTTCATTCCGTTAAAAAGTAAATCTTAAATGTGTTTGGAATGAAATTAAAGTTTAAAATTACTGTCATCGGTGATGGAAAGGTCGGTAAGACCTCACTAATTAAAAAATTCACAAAAGGCTCTTTTAAGCAGGATTATATTAAAACTATTGGAGCACAATTTTTCGTATTTGATCAAGAAATTAATGAGGATAAAATTAGATTATTATTTTGGGATATTGCTGGCCAAGTTGACTTTAATTTTTTACGAACCTCTTTTTACAATAAAAGTGATGCGGCTGTAATTATCTATTCTCTGGAAGATAATAACTTTGGAAAAAAAAGTTTTAATCACATATTTGATTGGTATAATGATATCTCAAAATACTGTGGTGAGATTCCGGTCGTTCTCTTTGCAAATAAAGTAGATTTAGTGGATCAATACAATTTTGATGATTCTAAAATCCAAAAATTAGTAGATAAGCACAACTTCCTTGGGTTTTATAGAACTAGCGCTAAAACCGGTGAAGGAGTTAATGAAGCATTTAATACTATTATTAAAAGGCTTTATAATACATATAAGCACTTATCTTAAAGGAAGCTTAATATTGAATAAGATTACCGAGATTGGTGGAAAATCCCTATTAATTCTTCCGGGGGATTGAAGGCAAGAGGTCATCCACTTGGAGCCAAGGGTGTAGCTCAAGTTGTAGAATTAGTCTGGCAATTAAGGGGAGAAACAGCTAAAAGACAATTTGATCGCGCTGAAACGGGCATCACATGCAATTTCGGAGGATTTGGAAACAATGTAATCTCAATACTTATAGAAAGGATATGATTATTAATCCAAGAAGGAAATTTACTTTTGTTTAAGCAAGATTTTTCCATTTTGTCTATAATTTATATCTTTTTCTTTGTGAAACAACTACAAATAATATAACAGAAATACTTGTTTATTAGATATTAATATAAATAAAATGAGAGATTTCTATCTTAATGAGAAACAAAAAGTTTTCCAATTATTTCCAAAGTAAGGCTCATGAAGCGGATTGATCAATACCGTCGAAAATTAGAATTTATAGTAGATAGAATAACCGTCTTACCCAATAATGTTGAAGAAAATATCTTTTTTTTGGATGCGTTATTTTATCGACTTCAGATTTCAGTTGATGCTGCAATGGATGTAGTTGCTATGCTATGCAAAGATTTAGGCATTACTGTTAAAGATGATTATTCTAATATTGATGAATTAGAGACACTGGATATATTTTCAAGAGATTATTCGAATGAGCTTCGGCGTTTAAATGGGCTACGAAATGCTTTGGTTCATAGGTACAATAAAATCGAAGAAGAACAAATTATTAAAGAAAAAGTACATTTTGTTGAGATTTTGAAAAAGTTTGTTTCACTTATCGAGGAATTAATTAATGAACGCCTTCAACTATCTAAATAAGATTAGAAAGGATTTAGCAAAATTGAAAAACTATCAAGTTGTTATTTATGGGAGTTTCCTTTCGAAATATTATATTCCTTATAAATCAGATATTGATATTGCAATTATCACTCAACATCAAAATAAAATTAAGAATATTACTATTTGGAAAGATACTTTTGGCGTATTTAATGAGAAATATGATATCAAGATGTTTGAATTATTGCCCTTATATCTAAAGATAGAGGTTATTAAGAATTATCAAGTACTTTTTGGAGATGCACTTGAAATTTCAGAATATTTTTACCACTACCGCTCAATCTGGAAAGATATGTCCGTTAGAATCAAAACTAATCGTTTTAAAACAATATCTGAAAAAATGGAATTAATAGAAAAACGAGCAGATGCTCTTTAGCCTAATAGGCGGGAAGTCTATTCTACTTTAAGAAAACGAAGAATTTCTGTTTTATTGAAAGTTCTTAGTTAACTGGCTAAATCCATTCTAGTATTGAGGAACATCCGAGACCCTTTTTATCCTCAATTCTACCATGAACAAGAAATGTGTCACCTTCATATCCACACTCCGGACATTTATTTTTAGCTACTATTTCTACCAAATCATTAACCGTTACAGCGTGATTTACGGACGCGGCTACACCAAATGGAGTAAGAACTTCTAAAAAACCTTTTTCACCGGCGTTGCTTAATGGCTCTTGAGAAATTAAATCCCTAATTATGATCCGTGCTTGAGAAGGGCAATGAAATATAAAATCCTGATGCTTATCTGACCAGTGACTACCAAAAGTTATCGGCGTTTCAGTAAAACCAAACATATCCGTGATTCTCTCAGGTTTAGTACCAAAATAATCTACACAATCAGCAACAAATTTGGCTTTATCTATGGGAGGATATTTCAACTGAGATTTGTGTCCGTTCCATCCCCCGCCGCCAAAATTTACTACACTATCAGGTAAGTCGAATTTAATGTTTCTTTCTTTCATGATTGTATTCATAAATGTATTTAGTAAATGAATGCTTCCTCCGAACGAGATATGCTTTTGCTTATCCTTTGGTTTTTCTAAATTTTTTCTTACTTGGTTAAAAACATATTTTGTATTTATTCCAAAAGCACCCGCGAGTCCTCGCTTTTCGATCATTGCCTTGAGTGCTTTAAGTGGAAAGAATTTAATTAAGAATTTCGGGTTCGACATTCTTGTAGATATTTCATGGAGGATACTCCCGTATAATTTGATAGGTCTAACTTTTGTGTATCTCATGGCAATCCTATTTAAGAATGTCACGCTTGGTGCGAAATCAAATGAAATAGTGTTAAACCATTCATCTTTTGGAATTGGAATGAATTCGTAAATGCATTTAATAGTCATGCTCGCTAAAAGTTCAATATCATCTTTTGAGCGGCCGACTAAGGACGGATCTCCTGAAGTACAAGAGGAAACATTCCATAGCTCAAACTCAGGAGATTCTAAAGGAATTTTTAAAAGTTTTTCATAGTGGCCCATTGATTCTTTGAAAAGAATACCAGGTACGGTAGGAATTAAAGCTAAATCGTCAATTTTATTCAAATCATCTAAATTGAAATTCTCCTTAGTTGTGTGTTCTTTATAAAAAGAATTCATTTCAATAGCGTTTTGAGTAATATTTCGCATTAAATTCACGAAATCATCATTTTTATAATCTGAATTAATAATTTCTCGTATTCTCTCATCATGGACAAGCTCGCTTGTTATCAAGTTACTGTTCACTCCCTCATTTTATATCTTTTTTAATAATTAATGTAATGTATTTTTGAGAATTTTTAATATTTTATAATTAAAAAATTACAGATTGCATGTAAATTAAACTTATTTGCTATAACTACCTTTACTTTGACGCAAAAGTTCAATCTCTGCGAGAAATAGATTTGCAATTTGGAGCCATTTTTGTTTGGTTTCTTCTTCAGATTTGCTTGTTTCCATCAATTTTTTTCCTCTATTCAAATTGTCGAGAGCAAGTTCTAAATTTCCTAGTTCTTTATCGCAGATTCCTAATTTAATGTAAGTTTGGAAGATGTACCAGTCCTCGGAGCTTATATCAATTGACGCAAGAAATTCGTTTTTAGCGGTAGCATAATCTTGAAAAGACATTAACATTTCTCCGTATGTATCGTGGTACATTCCGTTATTGGGATTCTCCTCTATTAATTCTTGAATTGTCTCAATAGCTTCTTCTTTTTTAGCTAAATATTGTAACCAATATGCCTTATAAACAAGTAAATCTTTATCATCTGGATAATTTACTATAAGATTATTGATAATTTCGAGACCAGTTTCGATGTTTCTCTGTTCCTTTAGAATGTATGCCCTTTTAATCTCAACATTTTTATGTTCGTTAGGAAATCTTTTAATAATTTCGTCTAAGAAACTTAAAATTTCATCATATTTGTTAAAATAAATCAACACGCTCTGTTTAGAAAGATAAAGATCAAAATCCTCAGGATTTGAACTTATAGCTTCGTTAATCTCTTGTATACTTTCTTCGTAGTTTTCGTATTTCTGTGCGATTTTCTTTTCTGAACTATAGACTAGGATTTCGTGCCATATTAAACCTTTTAACTTATCGTATGCATCGAATAGTTTTTTCTCTTTTTCCACTTTATAGGCCAGATAGTCGATATAGTCTGGTAAAAATCTCCGTAAAGCCCCACATATCCCTTGTTTAAAGAGATTTCCGCAAGCTTCTTTTAAGATAGCATTAATAGCTGATTCTAAACTACGCGAATAGGTTTTATCTTTTTCGTCTTCGTAGAGCTTATTTAAATATGTAAATCGAGTAATGTGTTCTTCGACAATCGCGTTTAATATCTGTTCAAGCTTTTCGTTTGTTTGTAGGTAATAATTTCCAGCAGAATCCGCATTCAATTTAAAAAATTTTGTTGGATAGATTTGTTTTTCAACAATTTGATGTAAATAGTACTCGAGAGTCACAAGTTCCATCTGATACTTTAATGCGAACTTTTCTGTTGATATAGAATTGGGGTATTGCGTAGGGTGATTTATAGATAAAAAGAGTAATATTTTATGGAAATCTTCTTCGCTATCTAAGTTTGATTTGACTCTTTCATAGGGTAACCGTAAGAGGTTATTAAGAAATCGGAATTTAGTTTCTTCTTCTGTTATTCTGAACTTTTTGAAGAATTTTAGCGTTTTTTTAGTAATATCTTGAATTCGTTTACCTTCTTCTTCCAAAATGGATTGTCGGTCTAAATCATAATCTCTTAGCATATTAGAATATTCTGATTTACCCAATTGAGTAATTCTATATTCCTTGTTTTCTTTCCTAACAAAATCATTCTCTATTAAGATATTCATGTTTTTTGAAAGAGAAGAATTATTAATCGAAAGAGGTTGATTAAGAAAATCTGCCCATTTACAAAAGCTATTGTTATATACCATCCAAAGTATCCAATGGTCGTAATTTCTCTTCCACAATATTACATCCGGTGGAAAGTTTAGTTTTCTCTTTGTTTTTTTAGCTTGAGATATATCATAAAACCTGTCTTTACCTTTAGAGGAAATACTGTACTGATTGAACTCCTTTTTTACAATTAATGCCTTTTCCTGTAAGTTCTTAAGATAAATTGATAGAGTGGATGGTTTGACCAATTGCTTCAAATTAGACCACGAACACACTTCGTTGTTATTTAACATCCACAATATGATTAATTCAAAATCTTTTTTACCAAAGATCGGTTTTATAACTTCTTCTGGAGGAAAATTAATAGGTGTAGGCATAGTTTATAATGATGTGTATACACTATATATTATATAAGAGTTTATTTATATATATTTATTCTAAACTTTAATCAAACTCCACATAAAATATTGAATTAAAAACTGGAAATAAATTCTAAAGTAATCGTGGTTGGTTAGCAACAAACTAAATTCTATTCATTTACAACTGGCATTCAATGCGATGCTTAGGTTTTTGGAACTTCATACTTATTTTATTCATACTAAAGCTTTAAATTCAAAAAAGGAACTAATATATATTATATATAAGAATTCTTATGATTAGCGGAGAATTTGAATGACTGAACTTGCTAGAGAATTTGGGTTTAAAATCACGGTCATAGGAGATGGTGGAGTAGGTAAAACCTCTCTAATTCAAAAGTTCACGAATGAAACCTTCACTAAGGATTATATTAAAACAATCGGGGCTCAATTTTCTGTATACGATAAAGAGATCGAAGGAGATAAAGTCAAATTGTTATTCTGGGACATTGCTGGTCAAGACGACTTCAATTTTCTACGACCAGCTTTTTTTAAAGATAGTCGAGCGGCTATTGTTGTATGTAGTTTAGAATATAATAAACTCGGAGAAGACAGTTTTAAGCATATTCAAAATTGGGTTAAAGATATTTTTTCGTATTGTGGAGTGATACCCGTCGTTATTTGTGCAAATAAAGTTGATTTAGTAGACGAGAAAAAAATTGATACAACAAAATGTGCTGAACTCGTAAAGGAAAATAATTTTCTTGGATATTTTATAACTTCAGCAAAAACCGGACAAGGGGTTGTTGAAGCGTTTAATTCTATTATTGAAAATTTATACTTAAAATATAAAGATTTGAAAGTTTAAATTATTTTTCCGTTTTTATCTGTTTTCTTATTAATCTTGATACACAGGTACAAAATCGAAAATGTGTTCAACTAGTTTTTTAGCATCCCTAAACCTACTAACTTCATATAATCCGTCAAACTGAGATTGGAAAGTCTCTATGAATTCGCTATTAAACTTTTTAAGCCCATATTTTAACGATTTTGATGATTTTGAGGTTACTAAAACTGATGCTACAGGTGAGTTTCTTTCGTGCTGAATAAGAAGAACTGCTTGATCCATTTTAATTTCGCGGATTTCTCCTTTCTTTAAGACTTCATCCAATATGCTTCCCACTGCTTGGAGAACCATCGAAAAGATATTTTCATCAACTGCTTTTAGCTCAGCCCAATCATATTTAAAAAGACCCGTTCCTGCGTTTGTATCGACTACTAAAATTCTATATGCTTTGAAAGGTAGAATGTAGATAATCCTAGGATCCCTCCATATTACGATAATCATAAATAATGCACCGAGACTGTGGGTGACAAATCCTATAGAATTAAAAACTTTAATAATCCCTCCGAGGGCATACATGAAAGCAGTTACAAAAGAAAATAAAATACTCCCGAACAATAAAAAATTAACTAACTGCTTCAATTCTTTTGGAGCCTTTTTCCATGTCAGATAGCTCCAACTGAAAAAAGTCATCACATAATAGATCAGAAAAACTATTTGCATAATCCGAAGAGCACCAACACTATGGACGCCATAACCGGGGATTACATGCAACTCACCTGGTAAAAAACTCAAAATCAATAACAATACCTCAAGTAGAAACAAGATAGAGATCTTTACAGAACTTACTCGTTCTTTCTTAATAAGATCAATGAAGATAAAGAGACATGGAACACCTATCAATTGCGGAATAATTGATATAGACATAAGCAATTCTTCATAGTAAAAGTGAGAGGTTGCATCAAAAATCCAAAACAATGCCTGAAATAACCAATTTGCTGAAAATAAATATACTAAGCGATTATTTCTTTTTCTTGCATAGGTGAATAGCAGTAAAAAACATATTAAATTTAATATTCCAGCAATTGCTGCTGATGTTACTAATACTACGTTATCGAGACTAACCATTTTTTTGCTCCTTTTAATAATATTCTTTATAACTAGGTACAAAATCAAAAATTTTCTCAACAATCTTGCTTGTGCCTTTAAATCTACCGATATCTTGTTTGTTATCAAGGGTAGATTGGAAAGATTCAACAAACTCCTCATTAAATCTTTTTAGACCATATCTTAGCGATTTTGACGATTTTGAAGCAATTAAAACTGAAGCGATTGAATGGTTTTTATCGTGGTGAATAAGAAGAACTGCTCTATCCATCTGTATTTCTTGTACTTCACCTTTTTTTAAAATGTCATCCAATACATTTCCAATTGCTTGGAGCATCATAGAAAACATATCTTCCTCATCTTTTCCCACTTTCGCCCAATCGTGCTTAAATAAAGCAACACTATCATTTGTATCAACTACTAAAATTCTGTATGCTTTAAATGGTAGTATATTTATAATTCTAGGGTCCTTCAATATTACGATTATGTTAGTAGTAGCACCCACACTATGAACTATAAAAGCCATTGAATTAAAAGTCCTTATAAATGTCCCAAGTGCATACATGGTTGCTGTTACAACTGAAAAAAGAGTACTCCCGATAAATAATAAGTTAGTTAACCGCTTCAATGAAGCTGGTGCCTTTCTCCAGGTCTGATAACTCCAGATATAATACAAACTAACAAAATAAAAAATAAAAACAATTTGAGAAATCCGAAGGATACCTTTATTATGAACCCCATAACCAGCTATTACATCCCAATTATCATTGGGGGCCATAAAAAAAGTGATATAAAACACAATCGCTTCAATGATCGCTAGAATTGAAATTTTTATTGGATTTACATGTTCTTTTCTTACTAACTCAATAAAGATAACAATACAGGGAACTGCTATTAACTGCGGAATTATCGCTAAGGCCATAATGGTTATCGAATATAAATAATGCGCTGCAGCATCCATAAACCAAAAAACTCCGTATAGCAACCACATCGCAGAAAATAGAAGTATAAGTTGACTTCTTTTTCTAATCGCATAAATAAAAGTAATAATACCTCCAATTGCCAATAATGTTCCGCTTATAGATGTAGTTAACACTAACAAGAAATTATCGAAGTCGTCCATAACCATTTATCACCATTTCTCTTGCTATATTATAACCGCAAATTTATATGGAAATCCTAATTCGCCAATTATTCTTATAAGAATATTGGAAAGTGAGGATTTCATTTAAATCAATTTTTACTATAATTTAATATTATTCCAATTTGATTTATAATATTATTTCTTTTTCGTAGGGATACAATTCCTACAAGTTGAGATTTCCACGCTTTTATAGGAATAGATCAATCAGAGTTTAAGACTCCAATTCAAGTTCGCTAGAAAAAACTAAATATGTATTTATGATACTATTATTTTTAACGAATAAAAAAAAGAGGGCGAAATATTATAGCTCAAATTAGCGAAAAAAAAGCAGAAAATAAGCATAGTATTCATATCGAGTTAGAAGGCTTGGCAGACGATATCATACTTAAAGAAGTAGAAACCGATTTATATGAGTCTATTGCAAAGCTTAGCTGTATTAACAATAATGACGCTCTAAAAATTAAAAAGGAAAATCGTAAAGGAAAAAGATTAAATTAGAATCTAGAGAGAGCTTGGAATGATATACAATCACAAAAATTTTGGACTTCACAGATGAAATTAATTGAATGTAATAAATCAATCTATCGATTTCATCCATCACACGACATTAATAATATTTAAATCTAGTACAATGAGCTTTAAGTTTATTTCAAGAGATGGGGCTAATAGAGGTTGAGGGCGAATCCATCTTAAAAAAGCTCCAAATTTAATAGAAAGCCACAAAAGCAGATAATTATAATAAAAATAAAAAAGGAGTTGATAAAAAATGGCAATTATAAAACAAGAAATAATATCTTTATTAAGGGAACTTCCTAACGATGCTACTTTGGAAGAAATAGAAAGAGTCATTATCGTGAAAACCATTCCACCAGCATTACTACACTCAAAAAAAGTCGAAAAACAGATACTGAAATTAGAAAGGCTCAACCGTGAGTTGAGTAATATTATCAAGAAAACTGAATTGAATCCAAGATACCTTCAAGAAACAATTCCTATAGGAAATGTCAGGAATTCTTTTTATGTTGAGAGAAATTTTCATATTCGCTAATTAAAAGCTTAATTTCTCCATTTTTTTTAACAACCTTATTTTATTAAATACTTTATTTAGAAGTATAGAACATCTAAGTTTTTCCGTAACGATATTAAGCATTTGCTTATTCTATAATCTTGAATTGAAAGGTGAGAGTATAGTGAATAATGATGAAAAAA
Organism: Promethearchaeota archaeon; assembly: GCA_013375475.1. GTDB lineage: Archaea > Asgardarchaeota > Lokiarchaeia > Sigyniarchaeales > SOKP01 > SOKP01. The sequence continues at coordinate 26,620 of JABXKD010000022.1, read as the reverse complement.
TTGAGTGGGAAAAATGTCAAAAATGTGGATTTTTACAGCATTCATCCCATATTAGATGTTTAAATTGTAAGCACGAAAAATTTGATAGAGTTAAAGCAACCGGTAATGCTAAGTTATTAAACTATACAATATTGAAAGCACCGCCTGCAGAATTTCGTGATAAGCCTCATTATACACTTGGAATTCTGGAGTTTGAAAATGGAATTAAAGTTCTCGGACAAATCGATTCAAATGATCAAGTAAAAATTGGAATAGAGATGAGACCCGTTTATAGAAAAATTAGCAATAACTTAGATGGAAAAGAAGTCTATGATTATGCTTTTGAACCTATTTAGTAATCTGATAAAGAGGGAGAAGAGGACGTGTTCGTATTTAGTATATAAAATTAGTAAAATTAATTATAATTATTTACCATAATAAATTTCAATTACATATCTTATTAGAGAAACTCATGAAATTAAAATTGCGATTTTCTGGTCGCGGCGGACAAGGTATCAAATTTTTAGGAAGTATATTAGTTCGAGTTGCAATGGTTGGTAATTATTATGCAACACTAACAGTTGACTATACACCTTCCGTTAGAGGGGGACCTATTTTTTGTGACGTTATTCTAAGCTCTACTCCTATTTCATATCCATTCTGCGATAAAGATGCTGATATTTTTATTGCTATAGATCAAAAAGGATTCAAACGCGCCTCTGAATGCATATATGAAAAAACTCGTTCTTTTATCGATGAGCATACAATTAATAACGCCGAGGAAATCATCCAGAAAGGAAAATTTCATCTTGTTCCAATTACGAGGCGAGCTGATGAAAAAAAAATACCTCAGAGTGCGAATATTCTTTGTTTAGGATTCCTTTCACAATATCTTAAAGAGAGTAGGAAAATTGATTTAAAAGAAGACTACTACAACCAGGTTTTAAGTAGTATGCCAAAACGGTTTAGAGAAGTCAATATTCAAAGTTATCAACTTGGTCAAGCACTCTATCAGGAATTAAAAAATCAATTTCAATAAAATGTATTTTCTTTTATCAAAAACTAAAAAGATTAGACTTATGATATCTCAAAAAGATAATTTCACAAAAAGGAATCGCTATTTAGTAGGCTACTACTGCTTCGAAAAAGCAAATTTAAAAGAGAACCTTTTATTTTAAAGAATAAGAGTAATAAATATAGTCAGATGTGTAAGTATATTAGAGGATTAAAAAATGTTAGAATCTAAACGAACACCTATTTTGCCACCTCCTTCCCCCGAGAAAAAGTATGAAATAATTATAGATTCTGAACAATGCGATGGTTGCGAATTATGTTTGTCATTCTGTCCAAAAGATTTAATAGAAATAAGTGAAGATAAGTTTAATAGTCGCATGCTCCATTATGCGATCGTGGTTAAACCTGAAGGGTGTGCAGGATGCAGACAATGTGAACGGTTATGTCCTACTGTTTCATTATATATTTTGGAAAAAGATAACAAGGAAGTTATAAACAATGAGTAATGCAAATATCCAAGAAAAAAGAATATTAACTACTGGAAATTCTGCATGTGCAGAAGGTGCGATTACAGCAGGATGTTTATATTTTGCGGGTTATCCTATCACACCATCCTCAGAAATTGCTGCTTACATGTCAAGACGCCTTCCTCAAGTTAATGGAACATTTGTTCAAATGGAAGATGAGCTGGCTTCAATCACAAGTTGTTTTGGAGCTTCTTATGCTGGAAAGAAAGTTATGACCGCAACTTCAGGACCCGGTCTTTCACTTATGGCTGAAAGTATAGGTTTAGGAATTATGTTAGAAGTACCAGCGGTTATCGTCACGATAATGAGAGGGGGCCCTAGTACAGGACAACCCACAAATGCGTCTCAATCAGATGTATATCAAACGAGATACGCTTCTCATGGAGATTATGAAATAATTGTATTAGCCCCATCTACAGTTCAAGAAATGTATGATTTTACCATACAAGCATTTAATTTATCTGAGAAATATCGTATACCTGTAATTGTCGCTTCAGACGGAATTTTAGGGCAAATGATGGAAGTCGTTAATATCCATTCAAATATTGAATTAGTAGAGCGTAAAAAACCTCAAGTTCCACCAGAGAAATATAAACCTTTTGAAGCTTTTGATGATGATCTTGTGCCTGGAATGGCAATAGCAGGAACGAGCTACTCATTTTATGTTTCAGGTTTGACTCATGACATAGAAGGTAATCCTCAAATGACTCCAGAAGCCGCAGAGGTTCTAATCAAACGGCTTTGTGATAAAATTAAAAGAGCAAGACCTCAAATTAATGATTGGGAAGAAAAACATTTAGATGATGCTGAAATCGTTATCTTAGCCTATGGAATTAATGCAAGAGGCGTGCCAGAAGCCGTTGAGCAAGCACGTCAAAAAGGATATAAGGTGGGACTTGTCCGATTAAAAACTCTATGGCCGTTTCCTGACGAAGTAATGGAAAGAATTGGACAAATGGGAGCATCAAAGGTTATTGTTTGTGAAATGAACAATGGAATGATAATTAGAGAAGTTCAGAGATTTCGACATTTGTTTACTGTTTCTGGCATTACAATTCCTACTACCATTCCTTTTAGTCCTAAATTTATTTATAAAAAGTTGATGGAGGAGGTTTAACATATGAGTCCATCTGATCAAACATCAATCCCCCCTGAAACACTTGCTCACCCCTTAAATGATATGTTAAATTTAAATCGATTCATTTTTTGTCCGGGTTGTTTAATTGGAACGGTAATTACATCAATTGCAAGTTGTTTAAAAGAAAGAGGTCTTACATCTAAAGATTACGCCATAGTATCTGGTATAGGATGTACTGGTCGATCAAGTGGATGCTTTAAAGCACCAGCCTTCCATACTACACATGGGAGAGCTATACCTTTTGCTACGGGTATAAAATTAGCAAATCCTAAATTAAAGGTTATAGTTCTATCGGGAGATGGAGATCTTTTTGCTATAGGTGGGAATCATTTTATCCATGCTGCTAGAAGAAATGTAGAGATAACAGTTCTCTGTATAAATAACAATATATATGGAATGACTGGAGGACAAGTAGCCCCAACAACTCAAATTGGAGACATTACTCAAACAACACCTTATGGAAATGTGGAATCTCCTTTCAATTTAGTAAATCTAGCGGCGGCGTCAGGAGCGACATATGTCGCTAGATGGCCTGGATATGACACAATTCGATTACAAAAAAGTATTTTTAAATCTATAGACAATCAAGGATTTAGCTTTATAGAAGTGCTTGCCCCTTGTTTTGTTCAATATGGTTCTAAAAATAAATTAGGCGATGCTGTAGAGATACTAGAATGGTTAAAAAAACAAATTAAAATTAAAGTTGATTGGGCCCCTAGTCAAGCAACTTTTGATTTCAAGAGAGGGATTATAATATGCGGGGAATTTGTTGAGGAGACACGGGAAGGATTTAGCGAAAAAATAGAACAAGTACGAATTAAAGCACAAGATAAGAAAATTAATAATTGAATTAAAGGTAGTATTTAAAATATGACTGAAAGTGCTGATAAACCTAGAATCGAACCAAAAATTGGTATTTTTCTATGTAAATGTGGAAAAAATATTGGCGGAACTGTTGATATTGATCAATTAGCAAAAGAAATTGAAGGAGATCCAAGGGTCAAACTAGTTCAAGTTAATACATATACGTGTTCTGATCCTGGGCAAGTAGAAATAGTAAACGCAATTAACGAGCAAGGTATAGAGAAGATAGTTATAGCAGCATGCTCACCGAGATTACATGGTCCAACATGGAAAAAACTTTTAAGAGGAGCTGGAATAAATCCTTCGTTAGTAGAAGTAGCTAATATCCGAGAACAATGTAGTTGGGTACATCTTTCAGAGAAAGAAGAAGCGACTAAAAAGGCTAAAGAAATCCTTGAAATGGCAATCGCTAAAGCTGAATTATTAGAAGCAATTGATGACATAGTTGTTCCTATTACACAAAGAGTCTTAATCATTGGAGGAGGCGTAGCAGGAATTCAAGCTGCGTTAGATTTAGCTGATGATCACGAAGTTATCCTTGTCGAAAAAGCACCTACTATTGGAGGAAAGATGGCTCTCATCGATAAAACTTTTCCAACAATGGATTGTTCAATCTGTATATTAGGGCCTAAAATGGCTGATGTAGGTAATCATGAAAATATTAATTTAATTTCTTATGCTGAAGTTACAGCTATATCTGGATATGTCGGTAATTTTGAAGTCACAATTAAAAAATACCCACGCTATGTAGATGAAAACCTCTGTACTGCGTGCGGAGATTGTGTTGCAATCTGCCCTGAAAGCGTTGTTGATGAGTATTCTGGCAACTTAGGTTGGAGAAAAGCAATATATATTCCATATCCACAAGCAGTCCCAGCAAGTTATATAATTGATGAAAAGAACTGTTTAGGCCTCACGCCTCTAACCTGTGGAAAATGCGTTTCTGATTGCGAAAAAGAAGCCATAAATTATGAGGATTCCGAAAAGATTTTTAATTATAAAGTAGGTAGCATTATTATCGCAATAGGTTTCGAGCTTTTTGATGCCTCTAAACTCCCAGAATATGGATGGGGTAATTATTCTAACATTATAACAACCTTTGAATTCGAAAGGTTAATTAATGCTGCGGGACCAACGAATGGAGAACTTGTACGTCCTAGCGATCTTAAAAAGCCAAAAAGAGTTGCTTTTATTAATTGTGTAGGATCGCGTGACAAGAGATTTAATCCATACTGTTCCAACTTCTGTTGTATGGAAAGTATAAAAGATAGCCTTTTAATTAAAGAACACTGGCCTGATGTTGAGGTTGCAATATTCTTTATTGATATTAGGGCTTTTGGTAAAGGATTTGAAGAATTATATTCACGATCAAGAGAAGAAGGTGTTTTATTTATACGTGGGCGTCCTGGTCAAATTAAAGAAGATCCCATTACCAAAAATCTTATAGTTAATGCTGAAAATATAAGCAATGGAACAATTCTTTCTGAAAACTTTGATTTAGTAGTCCTTTCTATAGGAGTCGAAGGTTCTTCAGAATCTATTCCCTTTCCTATTGCTAAGGATTCAAAAGGGTTTTACATTGAAGCACATCCTAAACTTCGACCTGTAGATACTCCAAATGATGGTATCTTCATTGCTGGGGGCGCAGAATCACCAAAGGATATTAGAGACACGGTTACCCAGGCAAGCGCTGCAGCTGGGCGCTGTGGAAATTTGCTTTCAAAAGAAGAATTCCATGTAGAACCTTTATATGCATTTGTGGATATAGATAAGTGTACTAGTTGTGGTATTTGTGTATCTCGTTGTCCTTACGGTGCTATTAGTGTTGATCCAGATAAAAAAACACCTGCACGCATTATTCCAGTATTATGTAAAGGTTGTGGGACGTGTTCAGCAGATTGCCCCACAAATGCTATTACCATGACAAATTTTACAGATGCCATGATTCTCAGACAAATTGATATAGCTCTTCGTGAGGATGCCTCAAAAAAAGTGTTAATTTTTGCTTGTAATTGGTGTTCGTATGCTGGAGCGGATTTGGCAGGAACAAGTCGAATTCAGTATCCGACTAATACAAGAATTGTTAGAACTATGTGTTCCGGACGAGTAAATCCTTCTTTTATTAAACACTGTTTTAACCGCGGAGCTGGAGCTGTTATGTTGACTGGATGTCATCCACAAGATTGCCATTATATTTCTGGAAATGACTTTGCCATAAAACGAGAAAAAAAAATTAGAAATTGGATGACGAAAAATAAAATTTCTGATGAGAGATTTGTCATTGAATGGATATCTGCAGCAGAAGGAAAAAGATTTGCTGATATAGTCTCGCAAGTAAGTAAAATAGCTTTAAAATAGATTTTTCTTTTTTGCTTTTTCTTAAATAATTTGAACTTTTAGATAATAAGGGGATTACATCTACTATAATTTCGACTTCATCTTATATTTAGTAATTTTGGGCAATAATGGTAGAAATTCTTGTGGATCTCCAAAAATAGTTATTTTATTTTCTTTTATTTTCGTAAGAAACTCATTAATTGTATTTGGGCGAGTAAGATGCTGCATAATTAGAATTAAAGGTTTATTATGTTTATGTCCCAAGTTTAGGATCTCTAACATAATCTTGAAAAAATCCTCAGTACTTTCTATCCGAGGTGACAATTTTAGATAAAATCCAGGTAAATCAATTATTAACCCATCAAAATTGTTGTCTGATAATATTATATCAATAACCTCTTTAACAATATTAATGGCAAAAAATTGAGCAGCAAAATCAAGTGGGTTATTAGAGCTTGTTCCTGCCATAAAAAACCTCTTTGAAATCTCATGCTGTATATTTGGGGAAAATGGAGGTACATGTAATCCCGATTTTTCAATCAGATCAGCCAAAACTACCCCATAACCTCCAGATATACTTACAACTGCCAAATTTTGCAGTTTAAAACACCCATAACAATCTATTAAACGAGCTGTATGAAGTAATTCCTCTAAAGAATCAACTTCAATGAGGTTAAATTGACGAAAGAAATTTTTCCAAATTTTGTTATCCCCCGCTATTGACGCTGTATGAGTTTTAGCAGCGATAGCTCCTATTTCACTCTGTCCCCCTTTTAGAACTATTATAGGCTTGGTGTTACCCTTTAGAATTGTCTTAAGAGTATCTATCCGACCTTCTTTAATTCCTTCGAGATAACATAAAATAATTTCTGTTTCTGGATCGTTTATTAAAAATGAGAGAAGGTCAACAAAATCTAAATCTGCACCATTTCCAAATGAAAAAACTTTTGAGAAATTAATTCCTAATTCAAGAGAGGAATAAATAGCAATGTTGCATATCCCTCCAGATTGAGCAATAAATCCAACATTTCCAAGATCTGTTGGGAATTCAGGACGCCAAGCGACTCCTATCTTAGGGTAGAACAACCCTAATCCATTTGGGCCTAAAATTCTTACCTTGTTTTTGGCTCTTCTTAACAACTCTTTTTCTAATTCAGCACCTTTTTCTGTTCCGGCATCTGAAAACTCTGATGTAAAAATCGTGACCAATTTTACTCCTTTTTCTACGCAATCATCCATCACTTCTAACACTTTTTTTGCTGGAACTGCGATAAACGCGAAATCTATTGCTTCTGGGATATCAAGGATTGAAGTGTACATATTTTCTTTTGGAAAATTTGATATTTCTTCAGCATTAGGATGCACTGCGTATAAACTGCCTTTAAACATATATTGATGGTTTCTTAAAAAGAAATAATCTCTCTTTTTTGAGGCTCCAATGACAGCAATAGATTTAATACTATTAATAAAAGATATATCTTTTACTTTGATGTCTTTATTTTCTACAGACCCCATTATTAATTTAAAATTAAAGATGAGATTAATAGTTTTTATCTTTAAGATTTCAATGAAAATATAGAATTAATATAAGAATGTTGATTATTCAGTGACAATATCCATTGAAAATATCTCATATTTTTTCTTTTATATAGAGAGTGGCAATAATTTGGAAGGATGGAAAGAACATTTCATTTATGATCCCTTGATCCCTCTTATTTCCAGTAGAAATGAAGTAATTTTATTTTTCACTAAACGAGATCTTCTGGAAGAAGAACCTAAACCACTCGATACATTATGGATTTTACCACCAGCCACCAAGATTATTAAAAAACAGCAAGAAGATGGAAGTTGGAGGTACCCTGCTTGGAAAGCCAAATTAAATGAACCAGAAAATTATAATCTTCTTGAGACATACAGACAATTAGGTTTTCTTATTGAAAAATTCGGTTTCACTAATGAACACGATTCGATCCGTAGAGCTGCCGAATACGTTTTTTCTTGTCAAACGGATGAAGGAGATATTAGGGGATTTTACGGTACTCAATACAGCCCTAATTATACAGCAGCAATAACCGAATTATTAATTAAAGCGGGATATGGTGAAGATCGCCGCGTCAAAAGCATTCTTGAATGGTTACTATCTATGCGACAAGAAGATGGAGGATGGGCTATTGCGATGCGAACAAATAACGCTAAATATCTTGAGGTTGTTAAAAATCCTATCACATTTGAACCTAATAGAAAGAAAGCCTTCTCCCATATGGTGACTGGGATAGTAATTAGAGCATTCGCTGCACATTCTAAATATAAAAATAATGAGTCTGTAAAAGCAGCCGCTGAACTTTTAACTTCGCGATTCTTTAAATCTGATAAATACCCCGATCGCAGAGGAGTAGAATATTGGACAAAGGTATCCTTCCCATTTTGGTGGACTGACATCGTATCTTCGCTTGATTCTCTCTCTAATCTAAGTTTTTCTATAACTCATCCGCAAATAAAATTAGCACTTGAGACATTGAGAGATAAACAATCAGAGAACGGAATGTGGGACTTGAAATTGTTAAAAGGAAAAGATAAAAATCTTTCTTTATGGATCAATTTAGCTATCTGTCGAATAGTTAAGCGCTTTTACGCTTGATTATGCAAAGTTATAAATCTACTTTTTCAGTCATGTAAGGTTTTAAGGTCTTTATCGCAATCGCGTAAAGAGGTATTACACTTAATTCGATAAATATTGAAATTAAGAAAGGAGCAAATGGAGCTATGTTATCATACGCAAATCCTCCTATTATAGGTCCCAAAGCCGCACCAAATAAGCTTAACCATTGTGCCGCGCCAAAAACCTTTCCACGATGAATTTTTGATATACGACTAAGAATATTTTGTAAAATCAAGTTACCTCCCCACGCAAAAGTTGAGTCGAAGAGTAAAAGAAGTCCAAACAACCAGCCTGATGTTGAATTGATTATTAACCATGTCACGAAAGCACCTAAACTACTCACAAAAACCATCCCTAAAACAGGATTAATTCTATCAGCAATCTTGCCTAATTTAGGTGCTAATAAAAGTGAGATAATTTGACTCGGAAAATAGATTATCATTATAAGCGTTGGATCTTGGACCCCTAATTCGTCGTGTAAATACACTTGAAAGAATGGATACGCTAACATTTGATTAATGTTGCTAGTCATAAAAGCAAGGACTAAGACACTGAAACCGACGAAGAATCCAATCGCTAAATTATTTCTGGACTTCAAAGGAGTGTCAGATATAACGGGTTCCTTGGAGACTACACTTGGTTCGACGGAAGATGGAAATAAATTAAATATATGTTTATCATATGTTAATTTTTCATCCACTTTCATATGGAACATAAATCCTCCAAATATATTTGATGCAGCAAATAACAATAGAGGACAATAAACTAAAAAGAGATTTTCCGGAACATATGTATTCGCTAACCAAAATATTATAAAACTTATGATTGATCCAACAGCGTTTCCTTTTCCGATCATTCCAGCACGTTTTCCAAAAGCAAAAGAACGATTATCTTTGTTTGATTTTTCAGATATCAATGTATCTAATGGTGTCCAAAAAAATCCAACAAAAAATCCTAAAACAAACATACCTGCTGTAAATAGCACGAAAGAAGAAAAGAGAATTCCTATATACATAAGGATATAACAAGCGGCACGACCAAAACTGCCAATTAGGATTAATACTTTCTTTGAGACTCGGTCTGTTAAAAAACCTACTATGGGCGCACTAAGTAAACCCCCTATGGTCTGTATTGAAAAAGCGACTCCTAATTCTGTTTTTGAGACTCCTAATAATTGAACTGTGACATAAGGGATTAAAAATGAAAAGAAAAAGAATCCCATACTATTCCAGAAGATAATCCGGATCATAGGAATAAAATCAGGTGTGATTATAGTTTCATTTTGGTTTGATTTAGTTTTCATGCCCTCATCTGTAGCACCAGCTTGGTTAGAATTAGAGTCCCACAATCTATAATTCCTCTACAATTAATGATAAGGAAAAATTAACAAATCCTAAAAATTTCACGATTTCAAAATTTTAGGTTATTAGAATTATATCTTAAATGGAAACTTAATAATTACATTCTAATTATGAGTGTGATACCTTACGGTAATAATGCTTAATTTTTAAAATATATTATAAAATTTGAACATAAATTTTTTGCAAATCAATATATTTTATGTATAATTCTGTTGATTATGTAAGTGCTTTTCATTTATTATAATGATCATTATTATGCATAATTATTATTGAAAAACTAAGAAATTATGGTTGAAGAAATGTATGAAGTAAGGTGGCATGGTCGAGGTGGACAAGGAGTGGTAACCGCATCAGAAATTCTTGCATATGCAGCTCTCAAAGAGGATCAATATTTACAATCTTTTCCTGATTTTGGTCCCGAGAGAATGGGTGCTCCGGTTAAAGCTTACACTAGAATTGATAATAAGCCAATAACCATTCATTCCCAAGTATATGAACCTGATGCTGTTATCGTTTTAGATCCCACATTATTGGAGCAAATTAATGTAGCTGAAGGATTAAAAAGAGATGGAATTTTAATTGTAAATACTAATTTATCCAAAGAAAAAATAAGAGAAATAACAAAATTTCAAGGTAAAATCTTTGTTATTAATGCTACAAAAATAGCTCTGGAAACTATTGGAAAACCTTTGGCAAATGTCTGTGGTGTTGCTGCATTATCAAAAATTTCGGGGATTATACAAAAGGAGAACATAATAGCTACAATTAGAGAAGTTTTGGGAAAAAAATTCTCAGATAAAATTATTAAGGGAAATATTGATGCCGTTAATAGAGCATATATTGAGGTGGAATAATGAAAGGATGGAAAGAGATACCTGAAGGAGCTTTAATACTTGAACCCGGTAACTCAATAAATTATAAAACAGGGTCATGGAGAGCAAGAAAACCTACACGAGATGAAGAGAAATGTATTCATTGTCTTGTTTGTTGGGCATATTGTCCTGATGGCTCTATAATTATTGAGGATGAAAAAATAAAAGGAATAAATTATGATTTTTGCAAAGGATGTGGAATATGCTCGAATGAATGTCCTAAAGAAGCAATAACTATGGAGGTAGAAAAATGAACGTGCTAGCAATGAATGGTGATAGTGCTATTGCATATGCAATGAAGCAAATTAATCCTGATGTCGTAGCAGGTTATCCTATAACACCACAAACTATTGCGATTGAAAAATTCTCAGAATATGTAGCAGACGGAAAAGTCGATACAGAGTTTGTTGCTACGGAATCTGAACATTCTGCAATGTCTGCGTGCATTGGGGCATCTGCTGCGGGTGGAAGAGTTATAACCTCAACTGCTTCTGCTGGGTTAGCTTTTATGTGGGAATTACTATATGTAGCGTCTTCATTAAGACTCCCGATTGTTATGGGCGTAATGAATAGAGCGCTTTCAGCGCCTTTAAATATACATTGCGATCATGCGGATAGTATGGGAGCACGTGACGCAGGTTGGATACAAATCTATGGTGAGAATGTTCAAGAAGGCTATGATAATATTATACAAGCTGTAAAAATCGCAGAAATTTCTAGATTACCTGTTATGCCATGTATTGATGGTTTCATTGTTTCTCATTCTGTTGAAAGATATAATGCTTTAGAAGATAATGAAGTAAAAAATTTTATTGGAAGTTATAATCCTGTACATCCTCTCTTAAATTTTAATAATCCTATAACAATTGGTCCTGTAGCCTTATATGATTACTATATGGAACATAAGAAACAGGAACATGAAGCATTACAAAAATCATTAAGAATCGTAAAAGATGTTGGAAAAGAATTTGGAGATATTACGGGAAGGAATTATAATACATTAACAAAGTATAAACTTGATGATGCAGAGGTTGCAATTGTCATATTAGGTAGTACTGCTGGTACAGTAAAAGCTGCTATAGATAATATAAGAAAAAAGGGTGTAAAAGCGGGTTTATTAAAATTAAGATTATTTAGACCTTTTCCAAGGGAGGATATTATTAATTCATTGAAAAATGTTAAAGTTATCGCAATTATGGATAGAAGCGATAGTTTTGGAGGTTTTGGAGGTCCATTGTTTTCTGAAGTGAGAAGTTCTGTATTTAAAAAGATTGATGCTGAAATTGTAAATTTTATTTATGGATTAGGAGGAAGGGATACCACCATTAAAGATATTGAAAAAATCTTCAATGAAATCAATGATATCTCTAAAACCGGTAAACTAGAGAATTACGTAAAATATTTTAATGTAAGGTGATTATATGAAAGAAATTAAGGAAATTATAGAAAAATTTGATCATGACTCCTCCCAATTAATATCAGTTCTGCATGATACACAAGCAAAATATAATTATCTACCAAAAGATGCCTTAGAACTTATTAGCGAAAAAATGAAAATTCCTATGTTGGATATATATCAAGTTGCTACTTTTTATAAAGCTTTCTCCCTAAAGCCAAGGGGTAAATACCATATAAGAGTATGTCTTGGTACTGCTTGTCATGTTAGAAGTTCTCAGCGAATACTTGAAAGTGTAGAAAGGGAATTAGAAATTAAAAGTGGGGAAACATCAAAGGATGGTTTATTTAGTTTAGAAAGTGTTAACTGTTTAGGATGTTGCGCATTAGGTCCTGTTATGATTGTTAATAAGAATTATTACGGAAATATGAGTCCCGGTAAAATAAATAAAATTCTAAAAAAGTATAAGTGAAAATTATGATATTAAATTTATTTGATGATTTACAAAAGTTAAGAAATGAATTAGTAGCAAATATCGACCCTAAAAGGTCCTGCATCACGGTATGTTCAGGAACGGGTTGCCAAGCATATGGTTGTAATGAAATTGCGGCTAAATTCCATCAAATCCTTGAAGAACAGAAATTAACAGATAAAGTAGATATTAAAAGAACTGGATGTCATGGTTTTTGTGAGAGAGGTCCTATTGTTGTGATTTATCCAGAAGAACTCTGTTATCTTCAAGTAAAACCTGAAGATATTCTTGAAATTATTTCAAAAACTATTAAAAAAGGAGAAATCATTAAGAGATTAGTATATACCGAGAATGAAGAAGAATTGGTTCATGAATCAGAAATTCCTTTTTATAAAAATCAAAAACGACTTATTTTGGGTAATAATTTAAAAATTAATCCTAAAAAAATTGAAGATTATATTGCTATAGGAGGCTATTCTGCTCTAATAAAAGCCTTAAAAATGAAACCTGAAGATGTATTAGAAGAAATAAAAAAGGCAAATCTTCGGGGTAGAGGGGGGGGTGGATTTCCTTCAGGAATAAAATGGGAGTCCACTCGCAATGCATCTGGCGTGTCCAAATATATAATTGTTAATTGTGATGAGGGCGATCCAGGGGCTTATATGAATAGATCTCTTATGGAAGGTAATCCACATTCAGTATTGGAAGGATTTATTATTGGTGCCTATGCGATTGGTTCAAATCAAGGTTATATATATATAAGGGAGGAGTATCCATTAGCAGTAGAAAATGTATATATTGCTCTAGACCAAGCCAGAAAATATGGGCTTTTAGGAGAAAATATTTTAGGATCAGGTCTAAATTTTGATATTAAAGTTTTTAGAGGTGCAGGAGCGTTTGTTTCAGGTGAATCAAGTGCACTTATTAAATCTTTAGAGGGAAAAGTAGGAGAACCAATTCCAAAATATATACATATGTCTGAAGAAGGGCTTTACGGAAAACCAACAAATTTAAACAATGTGGAGACTTGGGCGAATGTACCTTTTATTATAAAAAATGGTAGTGATTGGTTCAAAGCTATAGGATCTGAAAATAATCCGGGAACAAAAATATTTTCTTTAGTTGGTAATGTAAAGAATACAGGGTTAGTTGAAGTACCATTAGGAACATCACTAAGAGATATTATTTATAAAATTGGGGGTGGGATAAAAGATGGTAAAAAATTTAAGGCTGTTCAAACAGGTGGACCCTCGGGAGGATGTATTCCAGAGGAATTTATTGATTTATCAATAGATTTCGACGAATTATCAAAATTAGGGTCAATGATGGGCTCGGGGGGGATGATAGTGATGGATGAAGATACTTGCATGGTAGATATTGCTAAATACTTTTTAAATTTCTTGGTGGATGAATCATGCGGTAAATGTGTACCCTGCAGGGAGGGTATAAGACAAATGTTAAATATTTTAAATATGATATGTGATGGAAATGGAGAAGAGAAGGATTTAGAGTTATTGGAAGAAATTTCAAATGTAATGAAAAAATCATGTTTATGTGCTTTAGGTACTACCGCATCGAATCCTGTTTTAACGACATTAAAGTATTTCAAGGAAGAATATTACGCCCACATAAAAGATAAGAAATGTCCTGCGAGAGTATGCAAAAATCTTATTATTTTTAAAATTATTGATGATTGTACGGGTTGTGGGGTATGTGCTGTTAAATGCCCTAAGGAAGCTATATCTGGTGAAAAAAAAGAATTGTACATTATTGATCAGGATAAATGCATAAAATGTGGAATTTGTATTGATTCTTGTCAATTTAATGCGATAATAAAAGAGTGAGAAAAATGATTAAAATTAATATAGATAATAAAAATATAGGAGTAGAAAAAGGGAGAATTCTCCTTGATGTGTTAAAAGAAAATGAATTTATGATTCCTACATTATGTTATCATAAAAATTTGAGTTTATATGGTAGTTGTAGACTATGCACAGTGGAAATAATTAAAGAAGGAAGATCTAGTTTTGTAACATCGTGTAATTATCCAATCAAGGGAGAAATGGTAGTTAAAACGAACTCCAATGAAGTTATAAAAATCAGAAAGATGCTTATTGAATTAATGCTCGCAAGATGCCCTAATGTAAAATATATAAAAGAACTAGCAAAAAAAATGGGAGTTGAAAAAACTCGATTTCCCTTACAACATGAGAATTGTTTGCTATGTGGTTTATGTGTAAGAGTGTGCGATGAAATTGTTGGTGCTCATGCTATTAATTTTTCTGATAGGGGTTTAGATAAAAAAGTAACTACTCTTTTTAATATGGAAACTGATCTATGTATCAATTGTAATGAATGTGTAAAAGTTTGTCCAACAGGAGAAGTTGAATTTCTAGTTAAAAAATACTCTAAAACACCAGATCGCATAGCTTCAGGTCATAGGTTATGTGCTGGATGTGCAGAATCGATAATTATCAGACAAGTATTACATGCTACTAATAACCCTGTTATTATTTCAAATGCTACAGGATGTACTGAAGTTGCCACTACGATATATCCATATACTTCATGGAAAATCCCTTGGATTCACTCTGCTTTTGAGAATGCAGCATCAACAATTTCGGGTGTAGAAGCTTGTTATAGGGTTTTAAAAAGAACAGGTCGAATTAAAGATGATGAAATAAAATTTTTAGCATTTGGAGGGGATGGCGGAACATATGATATAGGACTTCAAGCATTATCTGGTGCTGTAGAAAGAGGACATGACTTTTTATATATATGTTTTAATAATGAAGCATATATGAATACAGGAATTCAAAGAAGTAGTGCAACTTCAAAAGGAGCATCAACCACCACCTCACCTGCGGGTATTGTTATTCCAGGCAAAAAAGAATTTCCTAAAGATTTGACCGAAATTATGGTTGCTCATCGAATACCCTATGTCGCCCAGACTTCACCAGGATTATATAATGATTTAATTGCAAAGGTTGGTAAAGCATTTAATATTAAAGGACCAAAATTTATTAATGTTATCTCACCTTGCCCTCGAGGATGGAGATTTGATCCAGAAAAGACTATTGAATTATCAAAGCTCGCCGTTAAGACTTGCTTTTGGCCTACTTATGAAGTTAAAAATAATAAATACAGGATTACTGGACTCTCAAAATTAATCGCTGATGGAAAACAAGAAAAAATTCAAATAGAAGAATATTTAAAAATGCAGGGAAGATTTAAACATCTATTTAGTGAAAAATTCAAATCAATTATTCTAGAAATTCAAGAAAGAATTGATTTGCAATGGAATCAGTTGAAAGCAAAATGTGGATATTAGAAATGTATAATATGGTTTTTAAACAGTATAAAAAACCCATTTTTCCTATTACATGTCTAATAAATTGTAAATTTTTATAAAATCTATAAAATTTAAGGTTTATTTAAAGTTAAATTTCTATTTTTTTTTCATATCGGAGGAGAAACTTATCTAAAAATATTTATTTTCTTTTTCTCAAGCGATAGAAATTAAAAAAAAAAATATTTTATTAAACGAAAAAATATCTAGAGTAAGGATAGAATAATATTAATTTTTAGAGTTTTTCATTAATCCCCTACTCTTTTTTTCCTATGCAAAATCTTAGCGTCTATTTTTTCTTTATTCAATAATTTTATATTCTCCATCAATTTATTCATACAATCATATTTAAGATCTTGAAATTCCTTCAGATTTGTTTTTTTTTTTTGGTTGGATATTTCTTTTTTCACATTTATCCGCTGATTACATTATTTTTATTTATTAGATTGGATAGATTTACATCTTTCTATTTTTCTCTTCGATACCTTCTCAATTAATTCTATATTAGGATCTCCTTTCTTTAAATCTCTACATTCAATTAAATTTGCGTTTAATACTTTTTTAAACAAATTTTCGCCATTTTCATTTCTTGTAATAATGGTAGACCATCCTATTTTAGATCCAATTCCTGCTATTGAAATGTCTGCAAACTCTGCCGTAAAATCATCACAATAATTACAGAAGTTATATGCATATTTATACCACTCTTTTAAGGGAATAGCCAAAACATCTCCAGATTCAAGATCAATAATAAATTTTCCTTTTTTTATATTCATTTTAATTATTTCATAGATTGGAACATCAAAATTCTTCGCAATAAACTGAAACATATTATTATAAGATAAAGATTCCCAACAGAAAAGTCCTATTTTATATTTTATGTTATCAAAAAGGGGTAACCTTACAGGAAATAATGAACCCTTTTGTAATGCATTAATCTTACATGGAAGGGCTATTATAGCAATATTTTCGTAATTTTTTGTTTCATTTAGAACTGATAAAAGAGGAGTATGAGTATAAATTGTACCTCCTACTTGTTTAATTTTTTCGAAATCTTGAACTATATCAATCTCAGGCTTCCAGAAGTTTTTAGAGTGTTTAACAGTAATAACAGCATCTACTAATTTATTTTTAAGCATATAATAAATTAGAGTACTTACAATTCCGCCATCTTGAATATAATCCCAGATCTTTTGAATATGTGTTCTTGCGGAGTAAATATTTTTATAGTAGCCTAAATATTTAGTGTATCTTAAATCATATTTCTGGCTTTTTAAATAATTAATCTCATCTTTAAATGAAAAAGATTGAGGACATACATAATAACATAAACCACAGCGAATACACACAATTTCATCAACAAAGATATTTTTATTTGTGAGTTTAATTCCATCTGACGGGCAAATTGATGAACATAAACCACACTGACAACATAAATTATTTTCTTGAATAATTGAAATAGTATCAATTACATTCTTCTGGGGTTTAAATTTTTTTTGTATTAATCTATATCTTAAATTTCCTGTAGATTTATCAATAAATTTTTCAAGATATCCTTGTACAACTAAATAAATTACATCTCTAATGATATTTTCTTCTGGAAATTCAAAAAGATTTAAGATTTCCTTTAATGATAATGGCATTTTATCATATAATTCATCTAAAATATATTTACGAGCAGTTTCGACTTCTAGTATTGAGTCTAAAATAAAACGAAGCTCTGATTTCTCGTATTTGCCATGTTTAACTATCTCATCTTCTGATTTAAATAACGTTCTGTAATGGTAATTATTTAATGCTTCATTAGTTGCCTTTAAAATTTTTTTTCGAGTTATAGAATTAAAATCATATCCATTATTTAAGATCATCATTTTATCTACCTGTTTATATTTTATAGTAAAATTTTATTATTTTTTTAAAAAAACTCTTACTAATTGTATTAAAACCACTTTTATACATGGAGCTCAAGTTTTTCTTGATTTAGAGGATTTAAACCTAAACTCTTAATGCTTTTATAAAAACGACTAAATTCTTTGGTTAATTCATGAGAAGATTTACCCGCCCAGTAGCAAAAATTTACCCTGTTATCCCCAAAATCCCTTCTTTCTAATATTCTATTAGCTTCTACTATAACTTTTATAAATGAATCATAATTAGAATATTTTTTACCATCTTTTATTTTTCTCTTTATAATTATAAATATCCCATCAATACCGTCTAATATAGCAGAAATAATTCTTTTAACATCTAAAGTGCCCAAATTTTCATCTTTTGAAATCTTTAGTAAATTTCCATCCTTTTTATTCATCAATTCTGTGAGTATTTGTTCACTTAAAATGCAGCCCGGAGTTGTAATGATAAGAATCTTAAATTCCATAAATCTACACTAGATATATTTAATTGTACCTTTAATTAATATATGGAAATAGATCATTTATATATTTTTAATTGTAAATAGGATTATCAGAAAATGCTAATGGTTGTCGAAATCCGTACATCTATTTAGGTTTTTTTTATATCTTATAAATCTTTGAAAAAATACTATTATTGGAGTATTTGTCTATATTTATCATTCGATTCTGAATAGCATTTAATTTCTAAATTTTTTTAAAGAATAAAAAAGTGTTAAAATAAAAAAGCACAAAATTATTCAGATTATCTAAATTGAAGGATTAAAAATCCAATTTATTTTAATAGTAGGAAGTAAAGTAGCGGAATTTATTAATAATAATTTTTAAAATTATCACTTTTTTATTATATTTTAATGCTTTTAATAAATTTGTTTTAAAAATTTTAGTTTTAGAAATTAATATTAAATTATAAAAAAGAATTTAATTTCAATAACATAATTTCAAATACACAATCACTAAAAAAATTGAAAAAAGATGTTAACTCCAGAACATATTAAGGAAATATTAAAAAACAATGTGATTAACTTAAGATTTCATGCCCGTGGAGGACAAGGAGGGGTAACTGCTTCTAATTTGTGCGTTGAAGCATTTTATGGTTATGGTGTTTGCCAACCAAAATTTGGTGCTGAGCGTATGGGAAGCCCCACAGAGAGTTATGTGAGATTATCCGCAAATGAAGAATTAATAAGATCCAATGAACAAGTTTATGCTCCCCACTTCGTATCTGTCTTAGATTCTTCATTATTGGGCGAAATAGACGTTACAGCAGGAATGCCTAAAGGAGGATGGCTAATTGTAAATACCTCATTAGATCAAGTGAGTATTCAACAAACTGTAGGAAGGAAGGATATTAATGTCGCTACTATCGATGCGACTAGAATTGCATTAGATGTATTAGGTCGAAACATTACTAATACTATCATTTTAGGTGCTTTAATTCGAGTTTCTTATATTTTTACCTTAGAAGAATTATCTGATGCAATTCTAAGACGGTTTAAAGGTGAAATAGCGGGAAAAAACATTGAAGCAATTAAACAAGCTATTGAAGAAACTTGTGTATATGATATGGGACTTGAGCCTGATTTCACAATTGATACAAAAATTCCATGGCAACAAGTTGAATTAGGATTACCAGGGTATAAGGAAGTAGATATAGCGGGAGTGTGGTATTGCGATGAGGATATCATCTCCGTTGGTAGTGATCAGGTGAATACGGGAAGTTGGGGAGAATGGGAACTAATTTGGGATGAAGATACCTGTACAGACTGCGCACAGTGTTGGTATATATGCCCTGATTTTGCCATTGTACGAAAAAAAGGAGACGATGGATTATGGCATATGGCAGGAATAGACAGCTTTCACTGTAAATCATGCTTAAATTGTTTAGAAATATGTCCCGTTAATGCATTTGGTAAAAAACTTAAACAGGGGCCTGCAGCATGTGCGGTTCCAGAAGATCAAGAAGGAGGTAATTAATATGTCAATTGAACCTATGAAAGTATTTTTTAAAGAAATTAGAGAACCGATAGAAACAACCATGATTGGAAACTATGCCGTAGCAGGAGCAGTAACTCAAACTGAACCTGATGTTATCTGTGCTTTTCCTATCACTCCTCAAACTCAATCGGTAGAGGGTTTGTCTGATGTGGTTCATCAAGGTAGATTAAAGGCGGCATTTGTTAATGTTGAATCAGAATTAGCAGCTATCTCTTATTCCACCGCAGCTTGTGCTGCTGGAGCTAGAACTTTTACAGCAACAGCCTCTCAAGGATATCTACTTATGACTGAAGCCCTACCAATGGCCGTAGGATGGAGAGTTCCTTTAACAATGTTGATTTCAGCAAGAGCATTCAACTCACCTAATTTATCAATATGGAATTCATGGGAATTTACACAAACTAATTCAGAACTAGGTTGGAATACAATTGTGTCAGAAAATGTGCAAGAAACCTATGATGCAGCAATTTTAGCTGTAATGATTTCGGAAGACTCATTATTCCCGACTATGTTTGTTCATGATGGATTTATTATATCTCACTCAGTTCAAAAACTAACTTTGATTCCAGATGAAATAGTAAGAAAAATAACACCCAAGAAGCCAAGACATACAATTAATACTAAAAAACCGGGTACTTGGGGGGGAATAGTCACTCCAAGCTTCTTTATGGAAGGTAGAAAGCAACTTGATGAAGCAAAAGAGCCAGTATTAGAGATTATGGAAAAAACATTTGAAGAATTTAGCAAAGCTACTGGACGAAATTATAATTTAATCGAAACATATAACTTAGATAACAGTTCTAATACCGCTTTTGTCACAATGGGTTCTATGTGTGGAAATATAATCAGCTGGATGATAAAAAATAAGGATATAGGATTAATAAAAATTAGGACTTTTCGACCTTTTCCATATAAACAATTACAAAAGATAGTTGAAGATCATCATATCGAGAAACTTATTATACTAGAAAAATCCGATTCTTTAAACGGAATGCTTCCACCATTTTCAATGTCAATTGCTTCAGCTTTATATCCGCTTGGAACTATTTTTAGAAGTTTCATTGTTGGTTTAGGAGGCCGAGATGTAACCAAAGATGAATTTGATGTAGCAAAGAAGAAAATTGAATCTATCAATGACATGAAAGGTAAGTTATATATGTATCTTGGCGTAAGGGAATCAAAAGAAAAAATAATGGGGGTCGATATCTAAAATGTCTCAGCCAGAACGAAACATTATTAAGTTTGAAGATATCCTTGCTCGAGATGGAAAAAGCAATGTATTATTCTTTAATTATGACAACGAAGCTTTCATGAATACAGGTATTCAAGAGTCAGGTGGAACACCCCCATATGCATCAACGACTACTGGACCTGGAGGAGAAAAGATACCTGGAAAGATTGGAGTAAAACAGGATTTAGTTACTCCATTTGCGTTTTATGGTACAAAATCACTTTTCTTAGCGACGACAAATCCAGCATTTCCTAATGATTTTATGGGTAAAGTAGCTGAAGCATTAAAAACTGATGGATCAGCTTTTATTCAATCTTATTCCGACTGTATGAGGGGCTGGCGTCATGGAGCAAGCGATGCTTTGAAAATCTCAAAAATGGCTACCGATTGCGGTTACTGGCCATTATATACGATTAGAGTAAAAGATGGAGTGCCAACTTTCTCGTATTATCGAGGATTAGATATTGATAAAGAGAAATTTGTTGAATATCTTAAATCTATGGGTCGGTTTAAACATCTTTTCAAGCCAAAATTCCTTGAAAGGGAGATAGATGAAATTATATACCTCACCGAGCAACGAAATTTGAAATTAAAGGGTTTGATTGAGCAATTTGGAGCTGAAAAACCTGTAGATTTTTACCGTGTTAACCGGAAAGCTTTAGAACCTCAACAACATTTACATCCAGGTCATGGATTATGTCCTGGTTGTGGTGCTGGGATGGTTCTAAACCAATTAGCAACTGCTGCCACAGCTGTAACTGAAAATAATATTATTTATGTAAATAATACTAGTTGCTCTGAAGTTTCTACATCCAAAGACTTTGTGACTTCATGGAAAGTGCCATGGGTGCATCATCTTTTCGAATCAGGTGCTACAATCGCAGATGCTATTAGTACTACCTATAAAATTCTAAAATCTAAGAATGTCTTTAACGGAGAAGTGCCATATGTCATCCATATAGCTGGAGACGGCTCAACTTATGACATTGGATTTCAATTCTTAAAAGCAGCATTAATTAGGACGAGTTCATTTGTAGAAATGAACGAATATTTAACTGATCAGAAATAATCTTATTTTATTTTAATTTTTTCTTTAAAATTATTATAGTGTAATACTATTTTTTACATGTGGTGCATTTATTAAAATAATATCATGTTTAAAATGAGTTTACAAGAGTGTTTGGCAAGAAGAAAAGATTGCTCTGGTGAGGGTCGTATTTTGCCGTTATCTGTAGTTGAAGAGATTTGTAACTCTACACTTCAAGCGGCACCTTTAAAATCTCTATTTGTTGTTTTACCAGATGGGGACGATTACTCTAGAGGGATATACAAATATAATAGCGATGGTTTGGTTCGATTATCTGATAAAGAAAAAACAAAATTTAGTATGGAAGTTTATCCTGAATTGTTTTGGAAGGAATCTATTGAATTCGAGGATTTAATTCGGGTAGGGATTACGTGGCAATATCTCTCTTTAAAAGTGGTTAGTATTGGACTTGGTGTATCACAACGGGCAAGAGCGCCTAAAAAATTGAATAAGCTCGTTAACAATTTAACGAATCAAAATCATGCGTTTTTATATTCGGTAGCAGTTCGAGAGAGAGATAGGGCATCGTTAGTAGAAGATACTGCAAAACCTCTTCAAAAAAAGGTAGAGGAGGGCACGATCTTACTCGACACTCCAGCTTGCTACAAGGACCGCGCAATCTATGAGAATAAGTATAAAGGTGTTCCATTAGATGATGTTATTTTTAATCTGGTTGATGAAAAGGTACCAAACCACACAAATTTACACCAAATCTCTCAACTTCTCTGGGCTTGTCAAGGAGAGACTGATCATGCGACCCATGGAAATCGTGATACTTTAGAAAAAAATGGTTATGGTCGTGTGCACGCATCAGGATGTGCGGGATATGCAATATATCCAATAGTTTATGTAAAGTATCTGGCTGAAATCTCAGAAGGATCGTACGTCTATAATCCAGTTGGGTATTCTGCGTTAAATCGATGGATTAAGGTTAATGGAACCATAACCTACGACCATTTTCTGCGACAATTTAGCTCTGAGCCTATCAGTGCTGAGATTGAGAAGGAGTTTGATACTAGTTTTTCTAATTATGCCATACTATTATGTATAGATCGAAAAAAACCGTGTGCTGGATTAATGCACAGAATTATGAATCTTAAGTATTGGGCCGAAGTTGAGGCTGGAATGGCATTAGCGGGGCTACAATTACAAGCAAATGCTTTAGGTTTGAAATGGAAAAAGAAAATATTATCAAATCCAGACGATCCAAAATATAGAACATTGTTCAATCTCGATTCTGCTGAACAGGAGATAAATAAGACGGCAAATAATTTAGTGAATCGTGCAGACAATGAGCGGGTATCCCTTGAAGGAAATTTAGTACCAATTGTATTGTTTCATTTATTAGAGGGATAACATTGGATATCGTACTTATCGGTACATTATTATTTTTAGTTAATGCAGTTTTTTCTATTTTAATAGCTTTAAGTATTATTAATAAGCTTTACATTTCAAAGAAATTCTCTAAAGAAAAAGACTTTCACTTTTATAACGACTTATTTTCATGGGAAATCTTCTTTTTTATTATAGCTATTGAAAATTTTATAAAAATTCTCTCAGTCTCTTTACCAATAGATTCCGTTACTTACGATATACTACTTAGAATCAGGATTTTAATGTTGTTTTTTCCTTCTTGGAATAAAATCATACATTTGGAGAAAGTAATGAATAAGATAACTTACGAAAGACATTATTTTGTGGGAATTATCCCATTTATAATAATACTTCTTTTAAATTTCTCAGGTCTGTCAAATATTATACTGCTATATTTTTTGATTATGACTTCATTCATTCCTTATTTATTGTTCCTCATACTTTTAAAAAATACAAGAACGCCAAAACAGAAATCCTTGAAAATTATTGTAGGAGTAATTCTTATTGGAATGGGAAGTATTTTTAAATCAGAAATATTCTTAATAGAACTGTTGAATATTACTTCACCTATACTATTAATAATAGGAATGATGTTTATTTTCGATAGCTTTCGCAAAGAAATATTTGTAGGAGTTAATGCTGACTAAAAGTTCCAAGATAGAAACTTAAAAAAAAATTTTAAGTCTACTAAAACCTTAATAATTCCAATTAATAATAAGATTTTCTCTATATGGGAAGAGAATTTATAATTACGTTATATTTGGGTATTAAACATATAGATTTAAGTCACATCAACGTGAGATTCGATACGGGAAATTAGTTCATTAACACGGTTATAATCGTCTATCCTTATGGAAATCGCATCATTTTGGCACTGTCTTTCACATCGTCCGCATCCTTTACACTCATCTTGATCAATAAACGCTTTTCCATCCACCATTTTCATCGCATTATATATGCAAACTTTAAAACAAGTTCCACATCCAACACAAACTTCACTATCAACTTCTACCATTACTCCTTCCATCTTCGTTATAATTTTTTTTAGATCCGAAGAACCATATTTCATTGTACTTAAAATACAACAACAAGAACAACAGTGACAAAGCGACATGAAATGACCATCATCGGGTAAGGTTCCATATCGTATTGAATCTCCCTTTAACCTGCCTAAATGAGGAACCAATCCGTTTTCATAAGCCAAGCGTTCTCGTTCTAATGCTTCCTCTACGGTTCCGACATGAGCATTATGAGTTTTCCATTTTTCAAGGTCAATTCTTTTTGTAGCCTCCCCTAACCAAGTGCAACCAAGATGAATGTCATGGTTCTCACATTCATTCGCTACCCGACATCCGCAATCCATTAAAACAATATGACTTGCTTTTTTGATAAAATGTTCGGTAACAATCAAAGGAAGTACTTTATCTTCATAAGTGCCCAGTGACACATTTATAGGAATTGCTGAACCATTAGAATTCTTAATATCCATGTATCGATTGAGAATGAATTTAATACCAGGAATTTTAGATAATCTTACTAATTTTTTATATCGATTTGCGCGAGGTGTGTCAATTTCAATTGGTTTTAAGTCTAGTTCTTGATTTTTTTTCATGTTATATTTCTCTCTCCTAGTTTTGTTATTACTAAGTTATCTTGTCTTAGATGTATATAAATCTTATTATGTTAATTTTTTGAGTGATTAAGATATTAAGATAATTAATTAAACTTACTATTAAGTCCAATTTCTCTTAATTTGAGGAATATTTTTTAACATACAATTACTCTACTCCCCAATATTTCAATTTATTTTTAAAATAATCAGATTTCAACTGAATTATGGTTTTATCAAAACGAGAACGAGTTTTTAAAGCTCTCGAGCTTGATGGCGAACCTGATATGGTTCCAATTCACTATTTTGGATTTGAACAAACTGGTAGTTCGTTCCAAGCTTTCAAAAAATCAGGAGAGATGGATAAATATCGCACTTTTGTAGAAAATAAAGCTACTAATATTAAGCATTATATCACGGAGCAACGCTTTTGGAACGTTGATCTCTTCAGGATGGATCCTTTTGGAGAAACCAAAATCAAAGTTAGATATGAAAATGCACCTCCAGAATATCCAAACTGTCGTTTAAATAGAATGGATGGCAGATTATATAGAACTGAAAAACAAGTAAACACCGGTTTAGAATATGCCTGGTACGTTGGAGGTTATTTTACAACCCCCGAAATCTTACATTCTTATTGGGACCGATATGGAAAGCCAATAGAGTGGATTAACAATAGAGTTAAGTACTCTTCTCAAAAATGGGAGCGATTTGTTGAAGCTGTTGCCCCATATTTCTATCCTTTGGTAAATTTACCCATAGATCTCTCTGAATTTTTGATAGGGGGGGTTACATTTACTCGCTTTGCGTATTATATACGAAAAAATCCCAGTTTTATACATGAAATTATGGAAGAATACACTAAAGTTAACATCGAAATTTTAAAACGCTTAGCTGAAGTGGGCGTCGATATTGTTATGTTTGGGGACGATTTAGGTTACAAGGAAAATCCTTTTTTCTCTTTAGATGTTTTCCGTAAATTTATCCTTCCATACCATAAAAGAATATATCAGACATGTAAAAAAAGGAGTGTGTTCATAATCTTACACTCTTGTGGAAAAATAGATCAATTTTTACCGGATTTAGTTGATGCGGGGTTGAATTGTATTCAATCTTTAGAGGCAACAGCGGGTGTGGACTTGCCTGGGCTTAAGGAATCGTTAGGGGATAAGTTATGCTTTATGGGGGGATTAGATTCTTCTGGAGTTTTAACTTACGGTACTCCTAAAGATGTTGAGGAAAATGTGAAAAATACTATAAAAAGTGCCGGAAAAGGTGGGGGTTATTTTGTAGGACCTTCCCACGATATCATAAATATCCCCTGGGAAAATATAATGGCGATGCGAGCCGCGATCGAAAAATATCGAAAATATCCTTTAAAATTTTAAAGGCAGGCTGCTAATTGCATACTCTTAATAATGCCATTGTCTTGAAAAATTACTG
>JABXKD010000229.1 GCA_013375475.1 Promethearchaeota archaeon | reverse complement strand
CATAAAAAAATATTTTCTCATAATTAGCCTCCTACTAATATATACCGTATATTTAGTAAAATTTCTTATTTTTTAATAAATCAATTGATTTAGTTTTCAAAATTTTTACAAAACTAATTTTTTAAAATGTATTGTGTACTATATTATTGTAAAATAATTTTCAATAATAATTGCAAACTTCCTTCTATAATTTAATACTATATATTTTTTAAAAATCCTTTTTTTGCAAACAAAAAGCCCTTCAGCAAAATGCCAAAGGGCTTGGAGAGGAAGCCTCTTTGATTCCCTCTTTTATAAGTGTTTATTTCCTCACATTATCCTGTTGACCTAAGGAACGTAATAGGTAATCTCCAGTTTGGGACGAAGAGGGGGGTCAGTTTTATACTCTGAAGACCAACATGGAATAAAAGTATCTACCAAACCTTCATCAGTATCTTTCATTGCCACACCATAATTAGTAATACTTCCATCAAGCCATTTCTGCACTAAGGCGCTAATATCCCAAGATAACCAGGTACCCGTATAGGCAATAGTAGTATAAACAGTAGTAGAAACTATTTCCGGTAACGGAAGATAACTGG
>JABXKD010000228.1:272-582 GCA_013375475.1 Promethearchaeota archaeon | reverse complement strand
CAATCGTAATGTGAACTTGAGTTCCAAAATGAGTTTTTGGTTTAAAGAGTTTATTATTATTTACATTAATTTCAATAATATCACAATACTCAAAAACATCTGGGTTGTTTGTTGCATAACAACCACGATAGATTTTATTCACATCTACTCCTTTTAGATTAATACCTATTCGATCACCTGCTTTCGCAGAATCAACATTTTGATGGAAAATCTGAATACTTTTAACGCGACCTGAAGATTTTATTGGTAAAATATCTAAGTTTTGATTTAATTCTAAATTACCACTTAGTAATGTTCCTGTCAATACTGC
>JABXKD010000228.1:0-262 GCA_013375475.1 Promethearchaeota archaeon | reverse complement strand
CCTATACCTTTAATTGGAAAATGATGATCTATAGGAATTATAACATCTCCTCCAGTATCCCTTTTTAATTCTATAGAATTTATTATGTCTAAAATTCCATCTTTTAATTCCTTAAAACCGGTGTTGGTTTTTGCAGAAACGGGATATACTGGTATATTTGAACCATAAGATGTAGTTTTAAAGAAATTCCTTGTCTTTTCTATTTCATCATTAATACTTCCAGAGAATAGATCAATTTTATTAAGAATTACAATTATTTTAC
>JABXKD010000227.1 GCA_013375475.1 Promethearchaeota archaeon | reverse complement strand
TGCTCACTAACGTGAAGTCCTTCTCGAGAAGCAAGCCAGAGAAGCGCCCGTAACCGCAGGGAACATCCAAAACAAGAAGAGAACCTTCCCCTATTTTGCGGAGAATTTTCCGCAGAAGCCTCCCTTCTCTTCCATGGACGAGCCTCTGGTCAATTCCTCGGTACCTTTTCCGCTCATACTCTTCAACCTCTTGTTTTTCAAAAGGCATATTCGATGATTTCCCGATGTTCATCCTTTTTTCTCTTTTTTAGAGATTGCCACGTCGCTTCGCTCCTCGCAATGACAGCAAAACCTATTCATGACTTTTCCGAATGAAAATGGGGCCAGGCTCTATTTTGCACAGGCCCATTTTGCAGTTGACGCGTCCATCGCTCCGTTTGAAAATGGGGACAGTCCCCTTTTCTCATTTTTCCATCTATTTAGCATTTTAAAAAAAAGTAGCCTGTCCCTTTTTTCTGTTTTTCTGCGCCTGTTCCATGAAAATGGGGCCTGGCACCATTTTTGGCACCATTTTTATATTTTTTCATTCTATAAATACATATTTGGGGCATCCGTCAATTTTTATTCGATCGTCTTTGAGGGG
>JABXKD010000226.1 GCA_013375475.1 Promethearchaeota archaeon | reverse complement strand
CCCTTGCCGGATACTCGTCATCCCTTTTTTCCAGCAGCTTGTCTATTTGCTTTATCTTTTCATCTATACCGCCCATTTGGGTACCTCTATTTTATGAATTCTTCTATTCTATGGTTGCTTTCATCAGCATTAGTTAACCTGAATCATTCATACCAAGGGGCTGTTTTTTCTCTTAAATTCATTCGACTTTTTTAACTGGGAAGCTGCAGTCAACTCATTGTGTTCTAATGTGATCGGGCCTAAAAAATTGGGAGCTTTTGTACTTGTTCAATAATTCAGCAATACTCTTATATTGTCATTGCGATGAGTGTAGCGAAGAAGCCATCTCGTAAAAAAGAAAATCTTCTATCTAAAGGGATTGCCACGTCGCTTCGCTCCTCGCAATGACAATAGAATAAAATTGCTACGCTTCGCTCGCAGTGACACTTTTATCTTTAATGTCACAAGCAAAAATGCTAACTAATTACTGAGCATGAACAACTGGATCCAATTTCTTAACAAATTTTTTATTAAGCCAAAGAAAGCTGGTTGTGCGCCAGGAGGAGTAAGCCCTGTATGCCGACGTTGTAGGGGCAGGCCTTTTC
>JABXKD010000225.1 GCA_013375475.1 Promethearchaeota archaeon | reverse complement strand
AATTTATTTCCTCCTAAACCCAAAACTTCCAACTCTTTTAATTTCCATTCAGATTCAGGCAAATTCGAAAGTGAGAAATTATTTTCCATATCTATTCGGTTTAAATATTTCAAATCTCCAATGTTTTCAAGAAGATGTTGAATGCGATTCTCCAAAAACCATAATTCTCGAAGAAATCTTAACCGTAAAATGCACTCTGGGAACTTAGTTAATTTCTGATATGCTAATGATAGCCCAAAAACATGGTTATTTCTAATAGAAAACCCTAATTTATCATATTCACATGTTTCCATTAAAGGGATAGCTTGATTAATGATAGATTCTAACTCTTGAAGAACTTCCTTTTCAATTTTTAGTAAGCGATAATTTTGGATATTAGACATTGATAAATATCAACTCTAAACTTTTTAATATACTTTCTAAGGTTTTCTGTTTCAATAATCTTTTGTTCTTCCATAAAATACAATTATTTTTCCTTTTTTTTTTCATTTAAAAATATATCCCTCTATAAAGAAGAAAATAAAAAAAAAAAATTATTATTAATTTAATCTTTTCCCCGGATCAATTTAATCGCAAAAATTATAAGGAAAAT
>JABXKD010000224.1 GCA_013375475.1 Promethearchaeota archaeon | reverse complement strand
AATTTATTGAACCACCTCTAACAAGAGTTTTTGAAATCGCTAAGATCTTAAGACCAAACGAGTAAAAATAGAGCTTATTTTTCATCACTATTCTCCCGCAAAACTCCCCCTTTTTTCATTTAATTCTTTGTTCCAACTATGAAGCAGGAGTAAACCGGACAAAGAATGCTTATGCTTCAAAAACATTGAATCCACTTTACAGACCAGACAATAATCGAGCTTACGGGAAATTTATTTCTTTACATCCTGAGACTAGTAGGGGTATCATAGGACGAAGAAAATCATTTTAAACAACTAATAAACCATTTTTCTAACATAAACCCAATAGAAAGCAGGAAAAATTACTCCATTTGGTAGCCCGGGGGAGATTCGAACTCCCGTCAGCGGGTCCAGAGCCCGCTATTCTATCCAAAAGATTAAACTTGACTTCCACATTCTTGTAACATCTAAAGATAATAAATCCGTGCAATCTAGGACCTTGGGGGAAGACCTGAAAAAGTACAGCTTATCCCAATATTGATGTGCGCACGCCTACTGGTCCTTATTCTCTTCAAGCCGATGACCCACTTTTGTCATGATTCCACTACGTCATAAAT
>JABXKD010000223.1 GCA_013375475.1 Promethearchaeota archaeon | reverse complement strand
ATAACAATTATAAATAAATAAAAATGCCAAGATCAGGAAAAAAAATAATTCACTTCTATAACAATTCTGGTTCTTTAGAAAATATAGTAAAATTTCTTGAGAATCTTCAAAAAAAGATAAAACAAATATATGAATCCATGTTGGTAAAAATTTTTTAGTTATATTGTTCCAAAATAAATCTTGACTTATTATTTCTTTATCTTTAGATATTCTAGTATAATTATATTTACGTTTTTTATAATCTTTAATATTTATACCACTAGAAGAATCATCAATAAATAAAACATTTTCTTTTGGTAAATCTTTTTTATCTATAAAGAAAGATTCTAATGACATAAACGTTGAAAATATATTTTTTTTATGACATACAAATGTCCCAACATTAAATTTTTTTTGTTTTTTATTGTTAGATATTTTTTGTGTTTTTTTAAAAAATATATATATAGGTATTACTAACATAATTACGCTCTGTAATTTTTGATGAATATTTTTAAATTTTGTTTTAAAATTTTTAATATAAAATAATGACTAATATAATATTACATTGCGACGTAGATTGCTTTTTTGCTGCTGTTGAGATTAGGGATAATCCAGAAT
>JABXKD010000222.1 GCA_013375475.1 Promethearchaeota archaeon | reverse complement strand
CGTGTTTGAACTGGGGATGTATCCCTACTAAAGCGTTATATGCATCCTCGCACTTAATTGAGAAACTGGGGGACGCTGAAGAATTTGGTGTTGAAATCACCGATTATAAGCTTAATTTTGCTAAAGCTGTCGAAAGAAAAAATAAAGTAGTAAAAGAGTTAGTCGGCGGGATAGCAAGCTTGGAAAAAGCATGGAAAAATGATGTTTATAACGGGTATGGTAAAATTTTAGGGGGCAATACTATTGATGGATTTAATATATCAATTGAAGGTGAAGATACAAAAACGATAACAGCTAAAAGAGTAATCATAGCAACAGGATCATCTCCAGCATTAATTCCTGCGTTTAATATAGATCATGACAGAATATTAACTAGCGATGACATTTTAAGTCCAAATTTCAAAACGGTACCAGCCAAATTGTTAATAGTAGGGGCAGGAGTTATCGGATGTGAATTTGCTAATATTTTTGCAACTTTTGGGAGTAAGGTAGAGATGCTCGAATTCCTTCCAAGTCCTATAGCAACTGAGGAACCGATGATTGTAAAGGAGCTCCAGAAAAAGTTTGATTCAAAAGGGATAAAAATAAACACATCCCA
>JABXKD010000221.1 GCA_013375475.1 Promethearchaeota archaeon | reverse complement strand
GGTTTACAGAAGAACGGCCAAAAGAAATATTTGATTTTTGGAATGAAGCATATCCTGAAATAGACACCATTCCAAATAAAATTGCTCAAATGCAAAAAGCAGGCTATGTTGTTATGGCATCATTCATATTGCCTGAAATTTGCTGGATTGACAATTTTTTTGTTCCGGAAATAACAGCACAAAAAATATTTTTGGATAAATACAAAGGTAATAAATCTGCCGAAGAATTCGTAAAATACGAAAAGCATGGCGCTGAACTTTATAATAAGTATAAAGAATATTATGGGTATGTATTTTATATTGGAAAGAAAATATAGAAGCCCCGCCAGCATCCGTGCTGACGGCTAACGTAGCGGAATTAACGGCATATAACAGCGTTTACCCGATTCCGTTCCCTTCGGTCACTCCACCCATTCAGTTGTAATATTTCCCTTAAAAGTTCTGAAAGCGTCCAATAGGGGGAGCTTGCCAATTTCAAGCCCTTTGGCATTTTGCTGAAGGGCTTTTTTATTTTATAAATTATTTTACATAAAAAGAAGGATTTTTAAATAGAACTGTAGTATAATGAAAACAGTCCATTAAAAATAAATTGAAGAAGTC
>JABXKD010000220.1 GCA_013375475.1 Promethearchaeota archaeon | reverse complement strand
CGGAGTGGTTCCTGGGCCTGGCCATCCCTTGTATTCTGTGGTGGTTCGGCGAAAGAACGGTCACCCACATCAAAGCCCGTGGAGTAGAAAATACTCCACTGGGCAAGGAGAAGAAGCAGTAATGTCATTGCGAGGAGCGAAGCGACGTGGCAATCTCGCCTGGCATCGCTACTACTACCGCATCATCGGCTTCGCCCTGGCCGGAGCTGGCGCAGGCTTGATCCTCGACGAGCTGATCCACGGTCCCTTAACCCTTACGCCCGCCAACCACGAGTTCTGGGGCCTGGTCGCTGTAGTTGCCGGCGCCGTCCTTATCTCCAAAAAGCCACACGGGAAGGACTGATATGCATGTCATTCTGAGCATAGCGAAGAATCTCCTCGCCCTTGACGGGAGATGAGGCACAGTCCCGAGCGAAGCGAAGGAACTAAGGTGAGGGTGAAAAAAAATGAATATCGCAGACATCTTTAGAAAGGCCACCAGGCCGGTGGTAACCATCATCTTTGCCGCCACCATCGCCCAGGTCGTCGTCGAAAAGATTGACGCCCCGGAGTGGTTCTTGGGGCTGGCCATCCCTTGTATTCTGTGGTGGTTCGGCGAAAG
>JABXKD010000021.1 GCA_013375475.1 Promethearchaeota archaeon | reverse complement strand
ACTGAAAAAGGAGTCAGGAACCACTATCTTAGCTCATTATTACCAACCTATCGAAGTTCAAGAAATAGCTGATCATTTAGGCGATTCTTTAGGTCTGTCAAGACTAGCGAAAGAAGAAGAGTCGGATTATATTATCTTCGCAGGAGTAGATTTTATGGCGGAGACAGCCTCCATATTGAATCAAGATAAACATGTTTTAATACCTAATCCCGAGGCTTGTTGCCCGATGGCTGCTTTTCTTACTCCTGAAAAAGTTAAAGATTTTAAGAGAAAATATCCTGATTTACCGGTTGTTGTGTATGTTAATTCCACTGCAGCAGTTAAAGCTGAATCGGACATTTGCTGTACATCTTCTAATGCTGTAAAGATAGTTAGAAAAATATCAGGTGATTTTGATTCGAATGCAGTATTATTCGGTCCTGATGCTAATCTAGCAGACTATGCAGAACAAATCTCAGGTATAAATACTATCAAGATGCCGGAAAATGGTCATTGTTACGTGCACTCGCAGATTAAACCAGAACATGTAATAGAAGCAAAAAATAATTATCCTAGGGCAGAAATTCTTGTTCATCCCGAATGCATTCGAGAAGTGAGAGATTTATCGGATTTTGTTGGATCTACAGCCCACATGTATAATAGAGCCAAAGAATCTAACGATAGTGAATTTGTCATTGGAACTGAAAAAGGTTTAATCGAAAGGATGGCAAAAGATTTTCCCAACAAGAATTTCCATCCAATAATAGAGAAACTTGTGTGTTATAATATGAAAAAAAATTCTTTAGAACTCATAAAATATGTACTAGAAAACTTAGATGATAAAACCTTTGAAGTGAAAGTTCCTCCTAATATTGCGAAAAGGGCTACGAAACCAATTCAGATGATGTTAGATTATTCTTAGTAATGAGCTTTTTTATAAGAAAAAAAATGGCTATTAAATACATAATAGTTTTAACTCTTTTTACGAAAGTTAGGCAATGAGATCTTCGAAACTCTGGCCATCTATTACAAGTTTTTCTGGAAATTCGTCTCTAACTTTAACCATTTTTATTGCTTTATTAGGGCAGTTAACAGCACATATTCCACACCCTATGCAGAATTCTTCCCTTAATTTCATTCTTTCATCAGATGAATCAGATTTAGTTGGTAATAGATGATATATCGCTTCATTTGGGCATTTTTTTATACATGTTTCACATTTCGTACAAAGTTCCATATCAAATTCAGGAGCAAAATTACTTTGATTTGCACCCCTATAATGATATAATTTTGCGGGATATAACGCACCACAATGGCAACTACAACAATTACATATAAAAATAGAGCTTTCCTTACTCGTATCGAACACAGTGTTATGAACTAAGCCAGCTTTCTCAGTTTCTTTAATAAATTCTATAGCTTCTTCTTTGTTTAATCGTTTTGCCCCTTGTTTGATCAAGCTTTCAGCTCCAGCTCCAGTAACAAAACATCCCATTTCGGCTGGTGCTACTTCACAAGGTTCCCCAGTATATTCACCAATTAAGCGACATTGACATGGTATAACTGCGAAAGATTCGTTTTTATCTATCATATCTCTTACGAATTCATACGGGAGTACCTTGGATTGAACATTTAGAGATTTATCTATTTTTATTAACTTTTCTTCAGCGTCATATGGAAGTAAAGGACGGAAAACCTTTTTTCTTTCATGAATTTTCTCTAAATCAGGAGCTTGCTTCATAAGAAAACGATATATCTTAGCTGCTTTTTTTTGATTTTCTTCTGAGTCTTTACGTGCGATATAATATTTTTCGAATACGCCCGGTAGAAGTGGTATTAATTTATATTTCAGCCCCGATTTCGAAAGCGTGCCATTTATAATCGATCTTTCTAGAATTCTTTTAATTTCTTGTCTTGGCATATTTAGTTTTTCAGTTAATTCCTTAAGCGAAGTATATTTGCCTGCGTTATTAAATTGAGCAAGAATTTTAATCTCTTCTTCATTCCAAAATATTTTCATCAATTCATATATTTTTTTATGTTTTGGAGCAACAATCTGTCCAAGTTGTAGTTTTTGCCTTACAATTTCATAATTATCAACTTGAGTCATATTAAATTTGATGTCAAGCTTTAATAAAAATTTAATGTAATAAAAAGAAGTTTATTACACCACAAATCCCAAAAAATATCTTTAAAGATTAATATGGTTGTTGTTTTAAAAAAATTTGAATAAAAAAAATAATTGCGATATTATTATATTAGGTGTTTGTAATCCTTATTTTTTGTCTCTTTTCTTTGCTTCTTTTTCTCTTAAAGTTCTCCTTAAAATTTTTCCTACTCCGCTTTTTGGGAGACTTCGAACAAATTGTACTTCCCTAGGATATTTGTAGGCTGCTAAGTTTTCTTTAGTAAAATCAATTATGTCTTGTTCAGTAACTTTTCCCTTGCTCTCATTTTTAAGAAGAACAAAAGCTTTGATATCTTCGCCTTTCATAGGATCCGGAACGCCTATTACTGCACATTCTTGTACAGCAGGGTGTTCGTATAAAACTTCTTCAATTTCTCTCGGATAAACGCTGTGTCCTTTATATTTTATTAGATCCTTAATCCTGTCAAGCAAAAACAAATAACCCTCGTCATCCAATCTTCCATAATCGCCTGTTCGCAACCATCTAAGACCACCAGCTTCGAAAAACACTAGCTTGTTTTCCTCAGGTCTATTATGATACCCTACCATTACTTGAGGTCCAGATATGACAACCTCTCCTTCTTCCCCTACGGGCAAAAATTCAACATTATCATTCACAATCCCTACAAGAGTATTTGTGAAAGGATGGCCAACGCTTCCGCGTTTCAATTTTGACCAGACAGGAGCAGTTATGGCGCCTGTGCTAGTTTCGCTTAGTCCGTATCCTTCAGCCATCCTGAAACCCGTCCTTCTCTCCCACTCCGCAGCTAATTCATCTGGAAGTGCACCAGCACCGCAATTAGCGAACTTTAAGCAACTCATATCAACATCTTTCATGTAAGGCGAGTTTAAAATGTTAACAAACATAGTTGGTACGCCAAGTATCATGTTTGGTCGTCCTTTTGTAATTACTTCAGCGATTCTTTGAAGATCAAATGACGGAAGGACATAAGCTTTCGATCCAAATAAACAACCAGCCAATAGTTCACAAGATTGTCCATAAATATGGTACCAAGGTAATACTGAAAGAGCTATAATGTTTTCTTTAAGGTAATTCTCGATCATATAATCAGAACCTTGCTTTATAGCCCAGAGCATTGATACGACATTGTAATGTGATAATAAAGCTCCTTTGGGAAGGCCTGTTGTTCCTCCAGTATATTGAATTATAGCAATATCTTCTTTAGGATTGATCTCGACATCGAACTCAAGAGGTTCTTGATACTTGGTCAATAGCTTATCGTAATGAATGATTTTGTCGGTTTCGGGAACAGCAATATCCTCGTCCATAATATTTAAAACAATTACATTTCTTAACGATACTTCATCTGCGACTTTCTGGTACTCCCGAACGAATCGGTCTATCGTAATCAAGTATTTTGCCCCAGAATCCTTAATTTGGTAAGCAAGTTCTCTTCCCGTAAATAAAGGACTTATAGCTGTTAATGTAGCTCCAAGATATACCGCAGCAAAATAAGTAATAGAGAATTGTGGGCAATTAGGAAGCCATAAAGCCACAGTTTCTCCCTTTTTTACCCCAAGATCTTTCAAAGCTGCTGCAAATCTTCTAGTTAATCCATCTAGCATCTTAGTTGTATATTCTTTTCCAAAAAAGTCTAACATAACGTGATCAGGAAAAGACTTTTCATTATATTTCCATACATCAATTAACGACCAATCTTCGGGGACATCAAGTTCTACAGTTATTCCATCAGCTAAATAATCTTTCCAATAACGATTTTTAATATAATCTGGAAGTTCCATTTATCTTTTCATCTCAACTTTTATTGTTTGAAATTCAAACTGATTTTCTCAATTGTGAAATCACAAGTTGAATTAATCTTAAGATTTCCATATCATATTTAAGTTTTTTTAGAAAAACAAAAAATATTTGGGAGCTGTACTAGTCGTCATGATTTATTATAGGTTCTGGGAAAGATTTAATATTCTTCAAAGATTTACGCAGAAATAATGGGTATAATCTTAGATTTTCGAGTTCATTCAAGTTCACCCATCTAAATATCATTTCAAATGCTGTTCCATCGTAGACTTCATTTTCATTTCTAAAATCTTGTTCTATTCCTTTAAAGGTTCCATTTTCGAATATCCATTTTGAATTTCAAACAATAAAATTAGATTGTTAATGAGTAACTTTTAGCTCTTAAGTTTTCTTTTTCAAGGGAGTAAGGCATTCTGGACATTCTACCCAGCTTGTTTTTACGTAATAATTGCAATTTGGATTAGGACATTCAATTTCTTTTTCTTCTTCAAGAGATGCTATTTTATATGCTACACTCAACTCACTCGCTGCCTCAATATCGCTTAATAACTCTTTATTTTCGAAGTTTAATCCGCATCTAACACATAAATTAGATAAATCATTTTTTAACACTGTTTTTCCACATTTAGGGCAAAAGCCACTTAATAGCTTTAAACTTTGAAATAATTCGGTTTCCTCAGATTCAGAGATAGAAACGAGATTTAAGTCTTCATAACGCTCAGAATTGTTTATTATGTTATATAAAGAGTTTTTTCCTCCTTCTGCTTTTAATAGTTTTTTAGACTGCAACGCAATATCCATTAAGGATGTTTTTGGAATACCCATCTCTAGCGCATTTTTAATTATCATTTTCTCAACCAACATCTCAAATGGCTCTTTTATTCCGCTGATCCCTTGCGATTCATTCACATCCCATATCAATTCCATTTCTAATAAGTTCTCAATTATGTCCTCAGCTAATTTATCTAAATCTAGGTCAGAGATCATTTTTTCTTCAGCTATGTTTAACTCAACTATCTCGTTTATCAAATTATCTTTAATTAATCGGATGGTCGAAACACCAAGTACATCCTCTCTGTGGAAAAAGAATCTATCCTCTCCTCGACTAAACATATATAATCCTAAATCGCTGGACAATAGGCGATCTACATAAAAATCTATTCTTAATTTCTTAACATTATAATGCTTGCAAAACTCTGTAATCTCGAATTTAAAATCTCTGGTTAGAACAGAATTGTTGTAGATGTAAAATAGCGTTAGATACAAGTCGCGATTTTGTTCTATAAAAAAATAATTTTCACCCATATTAATTATATTTCGAGTGATGTCTGTTATGATGGATTCCGCAACGCTGATTTCTTTGTAAAAGTTTTTTAATTCAGAAAGGTTCGAAATAAGATCATTAATTTCACTAAAATAAATTGATTCATCATAACCGATATTTTCCTCACCAAGCTTTTCAGTACCTAAATCTGTTATAAAATAACGCTGTTCTTGGATATTCTTTGAAGGATTCCTATAAATTCTTTTTTCAACATTATTTTTAGAGATATGGAACTTAACATATTTGGATACTGTAGATCTACTCAAACCAGAATATTCTATAATGTTCGTGAATCTCAATGGTCCCAAATTTCTTAATAAATAGAGAATTCGTAACTCGTTTTGATCAATTTTTTTGATTTCTGATAAAACCTTCTCTTTTACTTTAGCAGTTACCACGAATTTAGACATAAATATAAAATAGAAATATAGAGATTTATACTTTTGGGTATACTTATACTTTAGTTTTATCTAGGTTGACTTTAAGAATTTATGAATCTGAACCTTATTTTAGCTAATATTACACTTTTAGCTGAATAAACTTCAATTTAATTAAAAATACCTTTGTTTTTAATTAGAAATTTGCACATTACTCTAGTAAGATCTTATATTATCTTAAAAAATTAATATCAAAAAGGATGTGAAAGAACCACGACCCAATATCGCTTTAGATTAACTGGTGTTCCACCAGACCAAGCTATTAAATTAATTGAAGTAGATCCTAACCAATCAATAGCAGAAATTAAGAAAACGGTTCAAAGGGAATATAAACTTAATCCCATTCTGGCTATTCAATTTATTTTTAAAGGAAAAGTACTTCCCGACCAATTAAAGTTCGCCAAAATAGGAATTCATCCAAAGAAGGATGTAATTACCGTAATGGCTACGCAAGCTGGCGGATAATAAATAAAATTTTAAATTTTTTTCTTTTTTTCTTTCGTGTAACGAAATCTTTTTACATTTTACAGATGAATGCATATTATGGCTTTTAAAACCAAAATAGCTATTTAAAAAATCATAAATGAAGATTTTTCATGCTAAAATGGTTAATAAAATGGAAATTAAGAAAATGAAAGCGATTGTATGCCCAAAATACGGACCGCCGGATGTTCTTCAGTTAAAAGATATAGAAAAACCAAGTCCCAATGACAATGAAGTATTGATAAAAATTCAAGCATCATCCTTAAATCCCGCTGACTTGGATTTCGTGAGGGGATCTTTCTATTATCGTATGAAAAGGCTTCGAAAACCCAAATACTTAATACTAGGATCGGATGTAGCCGGACGGGTTGATGAAATTGGCAGAAATGTAAAGCAGTTTCAGGCAGGTGATGAGATATTCGTGGACACATGGAAATATGGTTTTGGCGCTTTTGCTGAGTATGTATGTGTTCCTGAAGATGCATTAAGGTCGAAACCCGCTAGTATGACATTTGAGCAAGCAGCAACTTTACCTCAAGCGGCAGTCCTCGCCCTGCAGGGTCTTCGCGATAAAGGACGTATTCAGTCAGGACATAAGGTTTTGATTAATGGTGCGAGTGGTGGTGTGGGTACGTTCGCGGTGCAGATTGCCAAATCGTTCGGTGCAGAAGTGACTGGGGTGGCTAGTACGAAGAAATTAGATATGGTACGCTCGATTGGTGCAGACTATGTCATTGATTACACACAAGAAGATTTCACTAAAAGTGGGCAGCGCTATGACTTGATTCTTGATGTTGCGGCACATCATTCAATATTCAATTGTAAACGTGCTTTGAATCCAAAGGGAATATATGCCTTGATCGGGGGTTCAAATGGGCCAATTTACCAAAATATCTTCCTAGGGCCATTGGTTTCATTATTTGGGAGTAAAAAAATGGGTATCATGATGTGGAAATCAAATAAAAAAGAAAGTATGGTTTCTTTGGGAGAACTTTTTGAAGCCGGCAAATTTGTACCTGTTATAGATAGACTTTACCCCTTAAGTGAGGTTGCTGAAGGTCTTCGGTACCTTGAAGAGGGGCACGCCCGAGGAAAAGTAGTAATAACTATGGGACAAAATTATGGACAATCATAAAATGTTGTAGATAGCTTAAAAAAATAATTCTATTTTTCTATTTTGTTTTACGAAATCTTTTAACTTTCTACATATGAATACTAATTATGGGTTCTAAAACCAAAATAAGTATTCAGCAGATTAAAAATGAAGATGTGAAAACAGCTGTTTTTTCAGCCCTTGAACTAATTGACGCTCAACATTTAATGCAAAAAGATAACATGGTAGTATTATTAAAACCGAATCTTTTAATGGGTAAACCTGCTGAGAGAGCTGTTAACACTCATCCAGAAATTGTCAGAGCAGTGATTCAATGGGTAAACCAATTCAATCCATCAAAAATCTATGTATGTGATTCTGCTGGGGGAGCAAAACCCGGTATTACAGAAATAGCCATGAAAGAGAGTGGTATTCAGGATATATGTGAAAAGGAAGGAGTAATTTGTATACCTTTTGAAAAAACAGAGAGAGAAATTTATGAAGTTAAAGATGCACTTGAATTGAAAGATATATCGAGTTCTTCTTTGATTAGAGAAGCTGATTTGATCATTAATATTCCTAAGATTAAAACTCATTGGCAATGTACCTTAACATGTTGTGTGAAAAATATGTTTGGAACCGTGCTCCTTGCAAATAAAGCTAAAACCCATGCTCAAGCAGCAATTTTGGATCGTTTTTGTTCAGCTCTAGCGGATATTTATTCTATTTCTAAACCGCAATTAACGGTAATAGATGGATACTATTGTATGGAAGGTCAAGGACCATCAAGCGGCGATGTAGTTAAATTAGATATAGTTTTAGCGGGATATGACGGTGTTGCTTTAGATTCAACTGTATGTAAAATAATTGGATTTGAACCAAGGGAAATATTGTATTTAACTAAAGCTGAAGAAAAAAAATTGGGAACAACTGACTTAGAAAAGGTAGAAATCGTTGGTGAAACTATTGAATCCGTTTATCGAAAATTCAAGCGTCCTAAACTTAAACCAATATCAATGCCTTTACCAAAGTGGTTAGCAGATTATATTGGAAAAACAATATTTAAGGCTTCAGTAAAGTTCAATAAAGAAAAGTGTAAATTATGTTCTACCTGCTGGACTAATTGTCCAGTTAATGCGATTACGCCACCAAACGAGATTAAGAAAGGAAATATTCCAAAATGGGATAGTAAGAAGTGCATAACCTGTTTCTGTTGTGTCGAATTATGTCCTCACGAAGCAGTCAAATTTAAAATCAACTATATCAAAAATGCTGCATTTTCATGGATGGGTTTAGGTTGCGTCGCATTCTTAGCATTGATTACGATGCTTATTCTATGGCTTCTTCCATAATATCTTAGCCTTTCTAATTTTCTTCAATGATAAAATTATTACACCTATAATTGAACCAAATATTATAAATGGGAGATCAAAACTTGGAATCTATTCTAAAGGTTATTTCTCGATTTAGATACAAAACGTTGATTACTTGAAAATCTTTTAAAGCTTTAAGGTTAATATATCATATCTTTAAAAAAATGTTTAATAATATGATAAAATGAAGTTTACTATATTAAATGGGAGTCCTAAAGGCGCTGAGAGCGTCACTATGCAGTATATTCTGTACATTAAGAAAAAACATCCAGAACATGAATATGAGATAATAAACATTGCACAGACAATTAAAAAGATCGAAAATGACAAAAATAGATTCAATAATATTATTAACAAAGTAAGAGAATCAGATGGTGTAATATGGGGGTTTCCCTTATATGTAATGTTAGTTTGCTCTCAATATAAGCGGTTTATCGAATTAATTTTCGAAAGAAATGTTGAAGCTGCCTTTGAAAATAAATATACTATTGTTATTTCGACGTCTATTCATTTCTACGACCACACTGCTCAAAATTACATGCATAGCATTTGCGACGATTTAGGAATGAAATATGTTGGAAATTATCCAGCAGATTCATGGGATCTATTGTATCCAAAAAGAAGAGCAAGATGGCTTGTATTTGCAGAGGAATTCATAAATCACATCGAAAATAACTTTCCGACCTCAAAACATTATACTCCTTTAAATTGGAGAGCTTTTACATACGCTCCCGGCGAAGTATTAGACGATTCCAAGAAAATTGATACACATGGGAAAAAAATACTTTTGGTTAGTGATGAAACCAGCGAGAATACTAACTTAGGAAAGATGATAGAGAAGTTTAAAGAATCCTTCTCAGATAAGATTGAAGTCATAAATTTAGATGATATTGATATTAAAGGGGGTTGTATCTCGTGTTTGCAATGTGGATACGATCATAAATGCTCCTATATTGGGAAGGACGGATTCATTGATTTTTGGGAAAAAATAGTAATGACTTCTGACATTCTTATTTTTGCGGGAGTTATTAAAGACAGATATCTTTCAGCGCAATGGAAAATGGCTTTAGATAGGGCTTTTTATATGACTCACACACCAACTTTAATAGGAAAACAGATGGGTTATATTATATCTGGACCTCTAAGTCAGATCCCAAATCTTACTGAAATGTTTCAGGGTCACATAGAACTGCAAGGCTCAAATTTTGTAGATATTATAACGGACGAATTTGGGACATCAGAAGAGCTAGATGCTTTACTTCACGATTTTGCAAGGAAGTTAGTTACATTTTCCAATACAGATTATTTTAAACCTTTAACATTTTTAGGAGAAGGAGGAAGAAAAATATTTCGTGATGATATTTATGGGAGGAATCGATTTGTTTTTATGGCAGATCACGAATACTACGAGAAACATGGTTATTATGATACTTTCCCGCAAAATGATGAACGAGCAAAAAAATTGAATGCAAAATTAATTCCGTTGATAAAAATAGATAAGGTTAGGAATAAAATGAACATGAAACAAGAATTTCTTCGTCCTTTCCTGAAGGTGCTTGAAGATCCAAATAAATAAAAACTACTCATTGAGAAGGAATTGAAATGGCATGGGGAGGCTCGTTAAATAAGGAAGGATCTAATCATCTGAGAAATTTACGAGAAGTTGATAACATATTAAAGTTTCTTGAAGGATTTAAGAGAAAACTAAATGAGAAGGAAAAACAAAAAATAGCAGACGCAATCAATATTATCGTAAACCATTACTCTAAAGAAAAGAAGGATGAAAATAAAACCTAAATTGCCTTTACTAATTTTTTAATTATTTCTATCAACTTATCTGCTTCAATTTTTAGCGTTCTCGTTAAATTTATTTCGAAGAAAGGCAGATCAATGTTATCAGATCGTTCTTCAAGAGTTAAAGAGTCCTCTTTGTATAATTTTAAATCTTTAAATCCCTCTAGGCTTTCAGGGACAAAACCAATCATAAAAACATTCAAAACGGGTAATTTTTCTATGATTAAATCAATTACAATATGGACGGGGATTGTGTGAGTAGAAATTGGTACATATTCCTTAATAACATCACGCTCCAATATTGTAATCGTTCCCGGAGGTTTATTTACAGTACATGTATCAATCAGGATTAGATACTCTGGTTTGAAATTAATAACATCATCAATTCTAGCCATAGGATCTGTTCCAGCGTTTATGAAAA
This sequence comes from Promethearchaeota archaeon, assembly GCA_013375475.1. Classification (GTDB taxonomy): domain Archaea; phylum Asgardarchaeota; class Lokiarchaeia; order Sigyniarchaeales; family SOKP01; genus SOKP01. The sequence continues at coordinate 35,889 of JABXKD010000021.1, read as the reverse complement.
GAACTTTTTCATTGTCAGAATAAGGGAGCAGCTCACTAATAATGTAAGGGCCAACACCGTCATCACTTAATTTTTCCTCTCCTATCCCCATAAAAACGATACTTTGAACATTATTGAGTCGATTTTGAAGTGAACTGTATAAATCCTCCATAGTCAAGTCATATATTATTTTTTTTAACATTAATTTTTCTATTTCATTAAAATAGATATTTTAGATAATTTTTTTTTTTACATTACCTATTTTTTTATTATGTTGTTAAAAGAGAAAAATATAATTATCACTGGCTCAGGAAGAGGTATTGGAAAGTCGATAGCTCTCGCTTGTGCAAAAGAGGGCGCTAATATTGGCTTGGTAGCTAGAACACGTGATGAATTAAACGAAGTTAACGAAGAAATTATTAAACTTGGTACTGGAGTAAAGGTATCAGTTCAAACAGCAGATGTTACAAAATACGAAGAAATAGAAAACGCATTTAAGGCTTTTTATGAGGAATTGGGAGAATTTAACGGAGTCATTGCCAATGCAGGCTATTCACGGATGTGGGATAGTCATGATTTTGACAGCAATAAATTTTCTGAAATAATCAATATTAATGTATCAGGCGTGTTTTTTACATTCAAGGCAGCCTTTCCTTATTTTAAGAAAGATAACAAGAGTGATAAAGCAAGGTTTATTATAACGGGTAGCGCTGCGTTCACTAATCCAATGCCAAAATTTGCAGCTTATACTGCAAGTAAGTATGCAGTTGTGGGTTTACAAAACTCTCTCGCATTAGAGTATAAAAAAGAGAATATCAATTTCAACATGATTCTACCAACAATGGTTGACACTCGCTTGGCTAGAGGTAGAAAAGCAGGAGATGGAAATAAACCTCCGAACGTTATGGATGCTCAGGAACTTAATGATTATTATATATTTCTTTTAAGTGGAGATGCGAATAGAATCGATAACGCTCTAATATTCACTAATGATTTCGATGAGGTTAAAAAGTTGTTATCTGAAGCTCCTTCTGGAAAGAATGAAAATTGGGATGTTTTTAAGGATTATCTGGAAGAAAATTCTCCTAATACTTATGCTAATGTTAAAAAACTGGGAAAGTTAATAGATTTTATAATAAAAATTTCCTAATTATTTTTATATTAGAATGTAATTCTACTCATAAGCTCCTTTCACTTTAAGAATTAAATTCTTTAATTATTGTGTGTTTTGATAATATAGAATATGAACGGAACATCAAATGAAAAAGCTGAAAAAGCTCAATTTGAAGGAATTATTGAAGATGAAAATGTAATAATTTCAGACAAAGAAGGTATCGAAGAATTTTATAATAATTCCTACATCGGTACTCTTGATAAGAATAGTGAAAATAAGGAAATATTAGTTTTAAGCCCTGTAGAAGTCTTATTATTATGTGAAAGAAATCGTATCTTATTATATTTGGATAATAATAAAGAAGACATTAATCTATACGATTTTGAAGGTATTTTGACATATCTCACTCAATTTGATGATAGATTGTGGCAAAAATATATTATTTATATGGATCTTAGAAAAAGAGGTTATATCGTACGAGCGGGATATGGAGAAGGTATTGATTTTAGAGTTTATAAGAGAGGGGCTGACTTTGAAAAAGATTCAGCGAAATTTTTGATCTATCCTGTTTTTGAGGGATATCCAATAGATTTAAAAGACCTTGACAAAATGTCGCGCGTAGCAATGAGCTCACGCAAAGATCTTGTTGTTGCTACTGTTGATAGATTAAGCAAACCAATATATTACAGTGTTAATAAATTTGAAATAATGAATAAAGTAGAAAAAGACGAAGAATAAAATGTCAAAAAAATTTGCGTGCGACACTTCCGTAATATTTAACGGAATCGTTCTGGAATTAATAGTCGATGGCGATTTAGGAGATAAGCCAGAAATTTACATCCCGAATGTAGTTGTAGCAGAAGTGGAGTATCGAACAAATGTTCAGAAAGAAATAGGGTATTATGGTCTAAATGTGTTAAAAGAATTAAGACGGTTACATAATGAGGAGAAAATAACACTTCATATAGTAGGAAAACGCCCTTCCAGAGAAGAAATAAAAATGAGCCCAGGGGGAGAACTAGATGCCCTCATCAGAAAATCTGCTTTAGAGCATAACGCTTCTTTAATAACAGCAGATAGAATACAAGGAGATGTCGGTATTTTTGAGGGTGTTGATATCATGTATGCAAAAGAAAAGGCAGTCCCTACGAAAACAGAGGCTCTTTCGTTAAAATTACTTGAATATTTCGATGATACGACAATGAGTGTACATTTAAAGCAAGGGTTGCCGCCATATGCTAAGAAAGGTAGCCCTGGAAATTGGTATTTAGAAAAAATAGGCATGGAACAACTATCTGCCAAACTAATAGATGAAATTGCTATCGAGATAATAGAAATGGTTAGAGAAGACGAGCATTCTTTCGTTGAAATTGAAAAAATCGGTGCCGTGGTTGCTCAATTAAGAGAATTTAGAATTGTAATAACACGTCCTCCATTTTCAAATAGTGTTGAGATCACAGCCGTGCACCCACTTGTTAATCTTTCATTGGAAGATTATGCTATTGATACAAGACTTCATAAAAGATTAGACAAAGCAGAAGGAATTTTAGTAGCAGGAGCTCCAGGGGCTGGAAAAAGCACCTTTTCAGCAGCTTTAGCAAATTTTTATCTAGAACAAGGTAAAGTCGTAAAAACCTTGGAAAGCGTTCGGGATTTGCAGGTAAAAGAAGAAATAACGCAATATACAAAATTAGAAGGAAGCCTTGAAAATTCTGCTGATATTCTGCTATTGGTAAGACCGGATTTTACTATTTTTGATGAAGTACGGACAACTAAAGATTTTCAAATTTACGCTGATTTTCGACTTTCTGGTGTAGGTATGGTGGGAGTTGTCCATTCTTCGTCAGCTATCGACGCAATTCAAAGATTTATCGGCCGAATAGAGCTTGGAATGCTTCCTTCAATTATAGACACGATTGTTTTTATTAAGGGCGGAGATATATCTACCGTATTAATCATCAAAATGACGGTAAAAGTACCCCATGGATTTAGAGACAAAGATTTAGCAAGACCTGTGGTAGAAGTCAGAGAGTTTAAAACTGAACGCCTTGCTTATGAGATTTATTCCTTTGGTCAAGATATAGTAATTAATCCCATAAATCCTATTGAATATACAAATTCTTTTAAAGGTAAAGACCAAATTAGGGGAGAAAAATTAAATAGGAGGAGAAAAGAAGAACGGGTTGAGTTAGATATTGAAATCACGAAACAAAAAGTAATTCTGAAAGCAAGTCCTGAATATGCAAGTAGTAATATTATTGTGTATGCTAATGGTCAAGAAATTTTTACCGGTTCCTTGAGCCGCTCTAGCAGCATAAGCCTCTCTCTTTCAAATAAAGAAGGGAGGAGAGTTCTAAAAGAATATGATAGAAATAAAAATTTTTACGGAATTTTAAAATAAGACTTTCTTTCTTTAAAAAAAATAAAAAAATTATTTGGCTAATGCCTTTCGGGCTCTATTTATATCATCTACTCCGATAACCAGCTTGTTATGTTCAGCCAAGTAGATTAGATCAATATTAACACCAACATTGCCTATTCTACGAGCCATTTTTCCACCAGATCCCGGTTTACCTGCAACATGGCCAATATCCATAACAAGTACTTCACGTACAGCACTAACTTTAAATCCTGCTGATTCAAGGACATAACGAGCGACGGTTTCGTCTTCTACCAAAATATGAATAATTGCTTCATCATTTAGGGGAATACCACATAATCCTTCCATATTTATTCCATTCTTACCTAAAATCTCGCCCATATTTGCTAGAGCGCCGGGTGAGTTTTCCAATATAACTGCTATATCTTTCATTTTATGATTTCTCTTATTTTTTTTTATTATTCTTAGGTGATTTTTTTCCAATGCTTAAATATGTCATCTCTGTATTTAAGTTTTCTTTTGAAATTTCTTTAAATTAAAGAATAAAGCTTTTAAATGCAACACAATATAAGAATAGAGAAATAGAATGCAGCAGCTTGTGTGATGACATAGAAACTTATTTTAATATTTATGGTTCAATTATAGGTTTAAAAAAATTAATTTGAATTTGTGTCCTTAAAATTTGTTTGTAGAAATTTCGTGTCTTTTATTACTCCTATTCCTTTTTTTCAGGTGGTCTATTAATAAATCGACCATATCTATTCATTTGACCATAGTAGTCGAATAAAGCATTAATTCCGCGTATTTTTAGATCCGTATTAAGAGCAATTTTATTATGAAGATATCCCGGACGAGGTACTTCAGCCATTTCAGAAGCTAATTTGGTTACCTCCTCATCAAGGTTTTCTCGAGGAACGCTTATACTCACAAGTCCCCAATCTGCTGCTACTTTTCCTGTAATTAATCGTCCACTCATCAAAAGATATCTTGCTTTTTTGACGCCTAAATAGAATTGCCAGAGAGGTAAGCTTTGTGAACCCCCCCATAACTGAGCAGGATGACCTAATAATGCATCATCTGCTGCAACTGAGATATCACAGCATAATTGGAGATAACATCCAGCATCTCGACAATATCCGTGAACTTGGGCAATAGTTGGTTTAGGAAAATCCCATATACGGGTGTACTTAGCATAGACTTTTTTATTTAATATTTCATATGAATTTAAATAGTTCCAACCACCTTCTGGAGGTGTCCGATAATAAGAAGCATCATTATCGAACCCGGAACAAAAACTTTTACCATTACCTTTTAGTACAATCACATTTGCATTTTTATCTTCCTCAGCATAATCAAAAGCAGCATCAATGTCATCAAGCAACTGGAAACTCAACGCGTTATGTCTTCTTGGTATATTTAGAGTTATATAGCCTATTTTATCCTTACTTTCGTATAATATTGTTTCGAATTCTTTTGAGCTCACTTTTAATTTTCACCTTTCATTTTTTTTTTGTGTATAACTGATGTTATCTCCCAATATATTTAAAACTTTGATTCAAACCCTTACCTTTGAGTTCAAATCATTTTGAAATATCAAGTGTAAATATGACTTCTCCATACTCTACATTTTTTGATTTCATAGGATATCCACTGTTATTAAGAATATAGAGCATAGGTTTGTTTTCAAGGAGAATTGATCCAGTAAAATATTTGTAATTAATTTCTCTAGCTATAGTAATTAAATATTCAAGTAAAAATTTAGCTATTCCAGATTTACGAAAATTTTTCTTAACTACTATACCTAATTCAGCAGCTGATGGTTGGTGTGTTTTAAAAAATGCTGCTGACGCAACTATTTTCTGTTCACCCTCTTCAAGAGATTCTCCTACAAGTATCATATCAGTTTGATAATCTATGTTAATTAAGGGCTGTACAAATTTATGAGGGAATTTACGATCACGTGAGAAAAATCTCAAATACCTATCATCTTCATCTAATGAGTAATAAAGTCCTTGCAATAATCGCTCATCAGTAGGTTTAATCGGTCGAATTTTAATCGACTTACCATTTTTCATTTGAAAATTTGTCTCATACTTATCAGGGTATAAGCTTAATCTTCCATTAATAGAAAGTGGTAATTTCTGATCAGAATATACATAATTTATTTTTTTTGCATATTCTAAAAGTTCTTCCCTAAAATCAGGATGAGCTATGTTTATCATCTGTAATACTCTCTCACGGATACTTTTTCCAAAAAGATAAGCAATACCCCATTCAGTAACAACATAATGAATGTCACCTCTTGTTATGACTACTCCCGAGCCAGGTTGAAGATATGGAACAATTCTCGAAACAACAGTTCCATCCTTAAGAGTTGCAGTGCTAGGGAGCACAGCAATCGGTTTTCCATCGATTGAATGGTTTGCGCCTCTAACGAAATCTACCTGACCACCTATACCGCTGTAAAATGAATGGCCAATTGAGTCAGCGTTAATTTGTCCAGTTAAATCAATTGTAAGGGCAGCATTAATAGCCACTTGTTTTTTATTTCGACTTATTATATAGGGATCGTTGCAGTAATTACTTGGATGAAATTCGACAAAAGAATTGTTGTCTACAAAATCATAAAGACGCCGAGAGCCCATAACAAAAGAACAAATTATTTTACCCTTATGAAGAGTCTTCTTTTTACATGTAACAACTCCCTTTTCGACTAGATCCACAATTCCATCTGAAAAGACTTCACTGTGTACTCCTAAATCTTTCTTGTCCTCTAACTCAGCTAAAACTGCGTTAGGAATATTTCCAATCCCCATTTGTATCGTTGATTCGTCTTCAATAAGAGATGCAACATACTTTCCTATCTTTTTAACCGTCTCGTTTGGAGGATCATAAGTAAACTCAATAATGTCGTGATCTGCTATTATAAAAGCGTCGATATCATCAATGTGAAGAAAAGAATCTCCAAGTGTGCGCGGCATCTTAGAATTAAGTTCTGCAACTACAAATTCAGCTGCTTCTGCTATAGGTTTTGCTATATCGACATTAATTCCGTAACTACAAAATCCAAATTCATCGGGAGGACTTACTTGAATAAGTGCGGTCTTTAGGTGCATTTGTCCTCGCTCAAAAAATCCCGGAATGTCAGAAAGTAGCATTGGGGTGTAATCTGCAAATCCTCTCTTTACAGCCTCTCGAAGATTTTCACTAATAAAAAAAACATTATGTCGAAATAAATCTTCATTACCTCCCGCAGTTTTGTAATAATCGAAATCGGACAAACTAATAAAGTGTATCATCTCTACATCCGAAAGTTGAGGACCGAGCTCGATAAGCTTTGAAGTAAGGTTGATTGGTTCAGAACAACCTGAATCTATAAAAATTCTGTCTCCAGATTTGATATATTTCTTAATTGCATCTTCTACATTTACATGTTTCTTTTTATATTTTTCAATATTCCTCAAATTATTTGACATATTTTTTACCCATTTTTAAAGATGTTGATAATTTAGTTAGTACTCATCATTTCTTTTACTTTCTCGACAATCTTAGGAAGTACTTCTCCAATCTGATCAAAAAACCGTAAGTCAGCTTCATCATCGTACGGAGTTTCGCCCTGATTTAAAATAATTAATTTTGCACCATTCCTCCAAGCATACCCTGGCATATTTGCTGCAGGGGTTACAACTAGAGAAGAACCAATTACAAAGAAAACATCAGAATTCATGGATCTTCTCGCAGATTCTTCAAGTTCGTCATACGGTAAAGGATCGCCAAAATTAACTATGCTTGAAATGAGTCTTCCTCCACAATCTGAGCAATTTGGTTGATTTTTGCGAATTTTTCCAGTTCTATATCCTTGACCTAATACTTTTTTATCCCAACCTGCTTCCTCAAATGTTAATTTCTTTCCACAATCTAAACACTTCATAAAGTATAGGTTACCGTGTAGTTCAGCTAATTTATCAAGAGGGAGTCCAGCTTTTGCGTGAAGTCCATCTATATTCTGTGATATAAGGTAATCTAATTTACCCAACTTTAATAATTCTACAATTTCGTAATGTCCTTGATTTGGGCTAACTTGATCCCATGGTGGGCTTTTTGGAGGAGGGAGTCCAGCGTCACGGCGAGTCCAGACACCATCAGGGCCTCTGTAGTCCGGCAATCCACTATCTGTTGAAAGTCCTGCACCTGTGAACACAACAAGGCGATTGGATTCGAAAATCCATTTTGCTGCTAGTTCAATTTTTTCTTCCAATTCCATATAATTAAGATAAATTTCTGACAATAAAAAGGTAATTTATTTTATTTCTATTATTCGTTCTTCTGTACTAAGTCAATTTTTTGACACATGTATCTAAATTAAGCACCTACTTTATAAATGTTTAATCTAATTCTTCTATGGATTATAAAATTTTCACCTATCTTTATATTCTTGTTGGTTGAAGTATAAATAGGATTAATTGGGTGGGATAAATTTTGACATATGCATTAAATTTTAATAAGGAAGAAATTTCGAGCATACAAATAGATTATGTTAAAATTGATTTTAAGCCTGAGCAACTGTCTTTAATAAAAACAATATCAAAACTCATTTGCGAGCAAATTTCAATACCTCATTTAGCAATGAGAAGCGCAGCATGGTTCGCTTTAATTGAATGGCAAAAACGAGAGAATAAATTGATTTCAGAAATCCCAAGTATGAGTATGCCCAAGAAATTAAAAGCCACTAAGCAGATTTTCAATATTGGGAAAGAAAGATTAAAAAGCATGCTCGATTATCCAAAAGAGCAGAGCGAAATGTTGTTGGATATTTGTTTTGAAAGAGCCTTTAAATACTATTTAGAGCATCTCAATAAAATTCGGAAATAATAGTTATGATTTATTTAAGTAAGTAATTCTTTTAATTTCTAAAGATTCTATTAGAGTTTTAAGATTCTCCTCTAAGTTGTAAAAATCTATCATTTTATAAGGACTTTCGATATCATTCAAACTTGAAATGTGGTGAGAATCGCATCCAATCGACACTTTAATACCCCTTTCTTTCAATTTGTTATAAAAAATCTCATACTTCGGAGAGTAAAATTGTGGATAGCTTGAGTTAAACTCTATGATAACATCATATTCCTTTAAAAATTCTAATAAAACATCTAAACCTCTTGTAATAAAAAATGAAGGATCGAAATGAGCAAGACCTATCAGAGGAAAATCAGTGCAATTCTTCTTCCAAGGGTCTAGAATCTTCTTGACGAACGCTATTCCCTCAAAGCTTTCGAGGTATTCAAAAAAAATCAGATCATACATATGTGGTACAATATTGCTAATTATAAATTTCTCAGAACTACCTAAATCTATCTCTATTCCCCTAAAAAGGGTCAAATTTTTATTTTCATTAACAAGAAACATTTTAAACTGATCTAACTCTTCTAAATATCTTTTAATTTTATCAAGGTTATTAAGGTTAGGGATATGATCGGCTTTCCAAGAATTTGTAAAATGATCTGTGATACAAATATAATCTAACTCTGTTTTCATTCCTGATTTTACAATTTGTTCTATGGAATTTCTTCCATCTGAATATGTTGAGTGAATGTGTAAATTTAATTTAGGAAATTCTATTTCCATAATACGATCTCTTAAATTTTTTGCAGAAAATATATTTCAAGCTTATCAAATCCCTAGAGATTTTATTTCTTTATTGCGATACCAAGATAAAATTCCAAAAATGAAGACTATAATTCCAAATATGAAAAGAATTGAAGTAAAAAGAGTTGTTCCAGCGGAACTTGGAATGTTTGTAATAGACATACCGCTGTTAATAATTATATCCTGTATCGAGACCGTTCCATTTACGAACAGAAACACAATACCAAAAATAACTACTCCCGAGATAAGTTGCAGAACAGTTATTATTAGATTTAAAATATGAATTAATTGAGATCTTTTCTTTCCTAAATCTATGATCTGAGCATTCCCAATATTAATTGCCACTCTCTCTTTATCAATAAACTTAACCATATAATACGCTAACTCTCTCAAGGGGAGTAAATCAAGAATCACAGTTATTACGATAATCACACACAAAACAATTAAGACTCTATTAATTACTACTAAATCAGGGTTGACAATTGAAAAATTATTAATCATCCATATAGAAAGTCCTAAAATGATAGAAAAGAAGAATTTAGTCCCAGTTAATGTCAAATTTTTAGAAGGGATATCAGTCATTACCAATAGTTGATATGTAAAACCAATTACTAATATTATCAGTCCTAAAACTAAAGCTTGGATTGAAATAAAAATACCGAGTATCACAGCAAAAGCCAAAAAACAGATAAAAATAAAAATAGGCAATATTGGATAAAAAGGTGCCTTAAACGGTCTATCTAACTCTTTTCTCTTACGCCTTAATTTTACTGCAGCATAATTTACAAAAGCTAGGGCAAAAAAGTAGATGAAATTAGTGATCTGAGCAGTCAATCCAATACCTGCGAATACCGTAAATAGAAGGATTATTACTACAGTAATTATTAAACCTAATCTTGGTAAATCGGATTTTGATTTAGTTTCTCGAATTTTTTCGGGTATAAATTTATCTCTTGCTAAAGCTGTAATGATACTAACAGCTGAACCAAGTGATGCATTAATAGCAATCAATGTTGAAATGATGGCAGCAAAAACCATAATATAAAAACCAAATGGTCCAATAACACTTTCAAACACAACAGCTAATAATACAGAGGTTTCACTTAAATCGGCTGGGTTTATTCCTATGGATATTAAAACAACAAAAGTAATTGATAAGTATATGAGTAGTGTTATAATTATCGCATATATATTAGTTTTAGGTATGTTTTTTGAAGGATTCTTTAATTCAGGATTTAAGAAGGCTATATTCGAAGTTATCGAAGTAAACAAAATAAATAATAATAAAAATCCTGGAATTATCCCCTCAAATTTAATTGGGAGAAGAAGAAAATCTGGATTATTGAATGGTGAGATCAATAACCCGGAAATAATAAAGAAACCAAGTAAACCTATTAATATGAAGGTAAATAATAATAAAAATTTAGTGGCAATTTTATGTGTCCTAAAAATAATAATGCTTGTTAAAAGAACAGGCAAGATAGATATCAGTGTTACTGTTATATCTGAAATTGGAAGGTTTACTTTATTAAAAACTTCTTTAAACACTAAGGCAAATGTTTGTGCGGAAAAAGAACATGTTGCGATATTTGCAATCCATAAAAAGAAACCAATTATGAAAGCTAAGAATCCACCAATTCCTTCTTTGCTAAAATTATAAGCACCTCCAGCTATTGGTAGACTTGTAGAGAGTTCAGCATAATTTAAACCCGTAAAAAATATCAATATCCCCCCTAAAAGGAGACTTAATAATAAACCCGATCCGGCAAGATTAATACCTAATCCTAACAAGACGAATATAGAACCACCTATTCCACATCCAACACCATATATTATCCCTTGAGATAACTTCAATGTTCTTTCTTGTAGGATTTCTTTGGGTTTCATCTCATTCAATTTTAATCTTTCTGTATTATAATTTTCTTCTTATGTTATCGTAAGATCAAAACTCTACTATTCTACTCACTTAAGATTTTTCAAGATGAAAAAGTCCACTAACCACCGAGGAAACTCCCGCAATTATAAGGATAATAAAAAGTAAGATTTCCATTTCGCTGAAATCTAATATATTAGCGAAGCCGAGAATTACCAAGATTATTATAAGTATTCCGATACCAATAAGGATACCACCGAAAAATTTTGATAATCTATAAACTAACGAGAGAAATTCTAATCTGTGGATTCTACTTTCTTTATCTCGAATTTCTCCCTCTTGAGTTTCAAGTTCTAACTTTAATTTCTGAAGAAGAGTTTTTGCATCATTGGTACTCTGATCAATAACTTCTTTAGATTTGACCAATTTGTCATGTTCATTATTCATATAATCTAATTTTTCTGTAATAGAGTTTAATCGCTCTTCTCTTTCAGCATATTCAAGATTTGTTGTTTCAATATCTTTTTTGAGATCTTCTAGTCTTGTTTCATTAGCTTTGATTAAACTCTCTTGACTTGATATTTGTTCAAGAATAGATTTATTATCGTCATTAAGTTGTTGTATTCGTGATTCGACTTCGATCAATTGCTCTTGCTTTTCTGTTAGTTGAATTTTATATTTCGCAATAAGTTCTTCATATGTTTCTCTTTGTTTTTCCATTTCAGGAAAACCATCTTTGTAATCCTCGATATTTTGTTCGATAATTTTGATCCGAGTCTCATTTTTCTCAATCTGCTCAGCTAATAACTTTTTTTCTTCCTCTTTAGCTTCTATTTCATTGTCAGTATGCTCTAATTCAAATTTATTTTTACCTATTGAGACCTTAAGTGTTTCATTTTCAGCTGTTAGACTTTTTATCTTTTTTTCTAAAGCCTCGGCAGATTCTCTTTGTCTTTCGAGTAAGTTTTCTTTTTCTTGTATTTCCTGATTTAATTTTGTAAGGCGATTACGGAATTCTTCTTGATTAGCAACTTTTTCTTTTACACTATCAGTTAGAACAATTAAATCTACTTGTCTCGTTTCAAAAGTGTTAACTAATTGCTCATTATTTTTTAATAATTCCTTATATTCAACTTCTAAATTTTCTTTACTTTCCTTAATTATTTGGAACCGTTCTTCTAAATTCTGCATATCCTCATTTTTATGATTATATCTCTCCTCAAGCACTTTGATTGTCTCTTCGATAGCAGTTAAGTATTCCTCTTTATCTTCAACTTTACCTTGAATTAATCCTAGCTTTTCTTGAGCATCAAGTATTTCTTCACTGAGGTTATCGCTTTTCTTTTCTTTTTTATCTGGTTCTGTGTCACTATTTTTTATTGTTCCAGAAATATCTTCAATACTATTTTCAAAAGTTCTAAGTTTCTTATCTATCAAGTCTCTCGAATTTTTAGCTTTTGATAAATATTCTTTATCTACTTTTTCAACTTCTTTTTCTGATTTATCTTCCGTTTTTTCCGTTTCTTCTTTGATCTCGTCAGTCATATTACGATTTTTATTTTGGGATTTTTAAATTTGCATTTAATAAAAGGAGAATTTGGAATTTATAATTTAATATTTATTTAAATACAAAAAATATATTTTATTTTGCTCAACTATATGTTGACACAAACAAACATTCATTTTCTACATCAAAACTAACTTCTTTATAAAATATACTCATTCCGAATATTTAAACTTTTGACATGATTTTATTTTAAGGGTTTTTCGTTGCTGGATCAAGCATTAAATTTATATAAGAGTATCTATAGAAAGATAGAAAAAAAAGAATTTTCAACAGATTAGATTTCGGTTTTAATTAGCCCAACTGTGGTAATTTTTACAGATAATCGTCGAAATTAAGAAAATAAGATTTTTTTTGAAACATTAGCTCATTCTATTCTGTTCTTGATTATACATTTTTGGAAATATAGGGAACACACTCGTTAATATTCTTTGATCAATTTGATCTTAATGTTAATATAAAAAGTTCTTGGACCAAAAGTTACTAAGGTATAATAATTCTCGCGGCCTCCAATTTCTAATTTTTTGTCGACAATAGGTAATATTAATTGTCGATTTCCATAGGTGCTTGCCAATTCATGATCATAGTGGTTAAAATCAGCACGGTTTTCGAGAGCACTTACCGTATGCAGAAATTGGGAACTATTCTTGGAGGAAATTTCAGCAAACATGTAATGCAGATCAAGATAATTGCCGAACTCGTGCTCATTCATAATAAGGCTTACGGTTGTGTGATATGGCTTAATCACTAATTCCCCATTTTTCAAATTTGGGTTCACTTCCAAGCTTAAATTTAAAACTCTCTCGATTAAGTCCGTAATATAAAGTAATTGGGTTATGGCATAACTCCTTAACTTGATTTTATATGTTAAATTCAATTCATTATTATTTTCTACTCGATTGATTTCATTGATTTCTTGAATAGGATAAAACCTAGCTGGTTCAACATTAGGGAAGAACTTTGATGAATTTAGTCTATTTAAGTTTCTAAATCCCCAACTTCGTAAGATATTTTTTTGAGAGAAATTTAAAACATCCGTAGCTTCCAAAAAGCCTCTTACCATTTGGGAGATTTCCAAGGTCGGGGTAGCGCTCCCAATTGTAATTCTGTGCCATAAATTTTGCACTAATCCTTGGATAGAAAACAATTGTGAGAAGACACTAGTAGGAGTCATACCTCCAAAATTTCTTGGATCGATCTCGATCCACACATTATTATACAGTTTTAGAAGTTGGTAGTATAGATTAAAATCTCCTGAGATATCTAAACCACTCAATATTGTAATAATATTCGAATGTCTTGATAAAAATGATTTAATTTTGTCGTATGTGCTGTATTCAGTGTAATTATCTGGGAGATTAGAATTTCCAATATCGATTTTTAGGAACAAATTATTCTCTTTGCAATAATCAATTAATTCATTAAAATTTTCATTGTCTCCGTCAGTTATATCTAATTTCAAAAAAGAGGGATAAATAACTACTCCGACAACGGGGATTTGATTTTGGATTGTTTTTATTGAGTTTATAGCACTTTCGTTAAGATCAAAAGATAAAATCGCTTTGAACAAATTAGGATCCGTTTTTACAACATTAAGGACATCTTCATTATTTATTCCGTAGTCTCTATGCAAATCCATTGCTTGAACTAATCCATATTTAATATTTGAACAAACAAGTTCTATTTTTTCGTCTTCCAAGCTAATTTTTCGGTTATAAAAATATCTTTTACCTTGATCATTCTCAAGCTTTAAAAGATTTGTTAAAGCATTAGAAGGTTCAATTTCGCTGAAAATAGGCCAAACTAAAGAATCAAGTTGACCATAGATAAAAGCGTTTGCATAATTTGCTCCAAATATAGAACGAAAATCTGGTTGATATAAGCGTTCACTCATAATTTAACTACCTATTCGTACAAATCGAAACATGAATATAAGCACTTTAAATAAAATATTTTAATGTAGGAAACCAAATAATAATTATTAAGTTAATTCCTCTAATTTTTGAATTTTGCTTGTATGATTGATTTAAAACTCGGTAACTATCCTATAATTATTGCTCCTAACATTGGTAATCCTATTTTATTAAATTTAAGAGATTATCAAGATCGATCTCAATTTCCCATAAAGAACTTGTCTTTTAGGGCTTTAGTAGTCGCTACTAAATCTCATTCAGCTCAAAAAATTTTAGAAAACTTTCATCAAAATTTGTTCATACAACCAATATTAAAAGATAGTGGTGATTTTTCCAAGCGACGAGGAGATTTAATAGACTTACATCTTGTCGAAATCGAAAAGATCGAAAAATTAGATTTTAGAGACCAACCCGTTTTAGAGGAAGAGAATTGTATAGTATGGGATATAAATAACTGCGTTTTTCAATTTAAAGATGTTTTTGGGAAAAGAGAACACCTTTATAGAGTAAAATTAGAAATACGCGAAATTTTAACGATAGAAAAATTATTAAAAAGTTCTAACAGAGATGTTCTCTTGTTTGATATCGTTCATGATATCCCCAACTTAAGCGAAAATAAGGTAAACTATCATAGCATTGCAATATTCGATAAGGATTGGAAAGATTTCAGCTTCATTCATGCTTCAGATTTTCACATTGCGAGGAGAAACGACTTTATAATACACTACTTAAGGGAGAATGTGAGATCCAAGTTAAAAAGATTTAGTACTAAAGATAAAAAATTATCTAAAATTGATAAATTTATTTTAACACGAGATTTTGAGTTTAAAGAAGAATTCCAAAAAGAGAGAATCGAGGAACTAAGATGGGCTAAATATAACTTCAATTATACTTTGAGAAAATTAATAGAATTTGCAAATAATAGTGTTTCAGAAAGGAATCTTGATTTTATGATGATGACGGGGGATTTAATTGACTATTTAAACATAGCAAGAGGAAATTACCAATATAAGAATAATTTTCACGTTTTTTTAGATATTTTACTTGGTTTGAATAGAGGATTAGAAAACCCTCCTTATTTGGGATCTGATGATGAATTCGTTAATAAACGAGAGGTTATGGTTCCAATCTTCACTACAATTGGAAATCACGACTATCGTAAAGAACATTATGGAATGAGATTTGGTCAACTTAATAAGATATTCGGGATGACACATTCAGATGTAAAAGGTTATTACGATATTAAATTCTTTAATTATTTTACATCCCTTAGGTCTGATGATAAATACTTGAAAGACTATTTCAGGTATATTAACCCCAATCTCAACTTTAACCTAAAAATAGGAAATATTTATAATTTTATATTCCTTGATACGGGACAAGATTCATTAGCAGATATGCATGACTTTTTAAAAGGTGGACCGAGTACAAAAGGAATTAAAGAGTATCAGGTTGATTTATTACGTGCATATATCAGAATCGCACATAACCAGAAAGTTATTGTTGTTATGCACACACCTCCAATTTCTCCTAATCTTAGTAGCGCTAAGATAAGAAAATACAAAAAAATGTTGAATATTAAGAATAGACCACTAAAATGGTCAGATTTCTACGAAAGAAATTTAAGGCGATATGATGGGACAGGAAGATTGGACAAAATTTTGAATCTAAAATATCAAACGATAATGTATAATTGGTCTACGCTTTTAAGAATTTTTACAGGCTCAGATAAGATCATTAGGAGGAAAGTAGATATAGTAATGTGTGGACACACCCACACCATAAAAGAATATCGCCTAAAAGAAGCTAAAAAAACGGATCGAATAAACTTTGGTTTCTGGTTTTTCCCTATATATATAGAAGTACCCTGTGAAGTTTACACTTCGCGATATCGAGATAAATTTAAGGAATTTAAGGATCCTTTAGATTTACAAGCATGGTTCGATGTAAACAAACCATTTGTTTTTCAAACACAAGCTGTTGGGCCACTTTCTGCAAAGTCCAAATTTAAGCCGCCCGGTTTTAGATTCTACACCATAAAAGATAATCAGATGATTAGCGCAAAAGTATTTTCGTTACATTTAAAATGATTTTAAGTGCTTTCCATTAATTTTAACACTTCTTCATACGTATTATTGGTCATTGGTCCAAAGTGTTTTACTTTTAAGGCGCCCACAGCGTTAGCGAATTTACCGATCTTCTTTAATTCCCATCCTGCTAAATATCCTACTATAAACGCCCCATCAAATGAATCTCCTGCTCCAGTAGGATCAACTTCATTTATTCTAAAACCGGTTATTTTTATTCCATTGGTTTCCTCTGACGAATATATCGTACAACCATCTTTCCCTTGTTTTAAAACCACGATTTTGGGTCCCAATTCTAGTAATTTTTTACAAGCTTTTTCAGCGCCTTTAATACCGGCTAACATTTCTGCTTCTTCTCCACTTGGGAACAAAATTGTTGTCATTTCTAATACTGGTTTAGATATCTCAATTATTGTTTTTATATCTAGCATTTCTGGTCTTAAATTTGGATCAAATGAAATAGTAACTTGAGGATTTAAAGATCTTGCAATTTCTACAGCTTTATAACATGAATCCCGGGAAATTCCACTTATTGAAAGAGAGCTACCCATAATGTGAAGAGCTTTTATATCTGAGAAGTATTCTTCATCAATATCATCTGGAGAAGTTTGTCCTGCTGCTCCAGCTGCAAAAATAAATTTTCGTGAGCCATCTGAATTGTATTGATTAAAAGCTATTCCCGTCGTTCTTAATTTATCAATTCTTACTTTAGAAATATCAACTCCATCAGATTTTAATTTTTTTAGAACGGTCTCTCCAAATTCATCGTTTCCAACCACACCGATAAAACCTGATGATAAATTAAACGGTTTAGACATTCGAGTAGCTGAACCTATAAAGATAGCCGGAGCTCCACTGGGAAATGGTCCCTTATATGATGCCCCAACCTTTCCATGAGGGATATCTTTTTCAAATCTCATAATTTCGACTAGTAATTCTCCCAAACAAATGATATTAGGCCCCATTTTGATCAACTTCTGTTTTAACATAAATATAGATTAATTTAACAGAGTGAGTAATACAATTTAATATTTTAGAAGCTATAACTTATTTTTTACCTTGTCCTATTTTATAGAACCATACTTTTTTTTAATTCTAATTACCATATTATAATCAATAATTTAAGTGATAAAATATGGTGAGAAAAATTAACAATAGGAAAAAGGTTGAATTAATCGCTGAGATTTTGGATAGATACGACGATGGTGAATGTCTTTACTGCGGTGGAACGTTAAACGGCGATTTAGAAAGTGACGATTTCGATGAAGGGTATTCTGACGATTGGTGTGATAATTGTGCTAAAGAAATTGACCCCCATGATGACTGGGATGAGGCTTGCTTATTGGCAATAGATAAAGTTATTCACGATGAACCTTTTAAAGCTTAGAACCTATATGATCTATTTTTTTATTAGAATATTTTTAAATAAAACCCGTTTAAGTAGTGATACTCTTTAATGATTATGTCCCATTAATGTAAAAATCAAAATCATTATTAATACTCCTGCTAGAATTAATACCAACTGTTTTAGAGTTTGTTTTAAACCCCACTTTTGATGCAACTCCGGTGTTAAATCTGATAATGCTATATACAAGAAACTAGCTGCTGAAATCGCAAGAGCATATGGTACTATAAATGAAATCGACCCTAGTATAAAATAACTAATAATAGCTGCAGGAATTGTAGTTATGCTTGAGATGCAATTATAAACAAACGCTTTTTTCTTTGAAAACCCTCCGTGCAATAGGATTCCAAAATCTCCAGTTTCTTGAGGGATTTCGTGAGCAATTATGGCAATAGCCGCAGCTAATCCTACAGTAAAGCTCGTAAGGAAACCAGCAGTTATTACAATTCCGTCTATAAAATTATGGAACGCGTCTCCAACTAATACAATAGGTCCAGCAGCAGCGTGAACATCACATTCTTCGTCAGTACAATTTCGCCAAATAATGAGTTTTTCTAAGAAGAAGAAGAAAAGAATACCACCTAGCACATAAGGCATTATTACATGAGGTTCTCCTCCAACAGTTTCAACTGCTTCAGGTATTAATCCTAATAACGCAGTAGTGAGCAAAGTCCCCGTAGCGAAAGAGATTAAAGTCGAAATTAACGCTTTCTGAAGCCTTTCTGCTAACAATACAAAACCGGCTGCTGCCAAAATAGCACCAATACTACCTAAAATGCTGAAAAGTATTATCCAGTCAAGAACGGTTAATTCACCATAATTTTGCTATTGAATTAGAGATTTAATCAATTATAAAAATATAATATTGACACCCTTAATTATTATTCGCAACCGATTCACCTTTGAAGATTATTCTTCTGATTCGATTGGGATGAAAATTAAATCAAAAACTTGAGGTAAGCCATCAACTATATTCTTTCTTGAAGCTGCAATTAATAAAATTGAAAATACTGCAGCAGCTATAAATTGGAAAAAGTTGCCAGGCATTTCAACTAAAGCTATAGCAACTCCAAGACCAAGTATGAATGCTTCATATATAAAATAACCTAAGGGAATGAGAATTCCGCCAAAAATTACTGCTAATATATCACGATAAGAAACTCTTCCAGTACAACCTCTAGGATTTGAAATTAATCCAATCAAGAAGCCTTCAAACCCTTTAATGATAAGCGTAGCAGGCGCATAAATTATATATGGCGAGAAAATGTCTGCCAACATCGGACCCACACCACCAACAACGCCACCAATAATAGGTCCAAATAAGAGTGCCGTGAACATAACTGCAGTGTCTCCAATATTAATGTATCCTCCAGTGGCAGGAATTGGAATCTGGATCCAATATGTTGCCACAAAATTTAGAGCTGTGAAAATAGCTATAATTGAGATCGTTAATGCATTATTTGGTAAAAGATAACCGAAAAAACTCCGACCTTCTACTTCTATTTTGTTCTCCATTATCTAAACACTTACTTAAATATTATTTATCTAATTTAAAAGTTATCTCTTGATTAATCATATTACTTTTAGAAAACTGATTTTGGGAAATATATATATTAAAAAATTTTTATTACTTCTTCGAGATATTCTTAATTTCATTCTCTAATAGCAATAAATCATCATTTATTTGCTAATAAAAGAATTTACATATTCCTATTAAAAATCAATAAATCTTATTATTTGCTAAGAATAAATTATTCTTATGTTTATTTGTGTTAATAACTTAATTCAAACTGATATACTTGTTGAAGAAGTTTTATTCCTTCCAGAGCCACTTCACTTTAAGGTGATAGATTCAAAACTGTTAAAGATTAGCGATAAGTCCTCGATTCTAACAGATTTATCAAAAGAAGATTTATTCGTTGTAGATCACTTCCAGGAACAACTAAGAGCTTTTGGATTCAAAGAAAAATTAAAGGTCAATTTTAATCGAGAATATCCTAAAATCCCAAATTTCAATACGGTTATAGAATTATGTTGTAGTTATTTTCCTAAATTAAACATTAAACATCTTTTAAAAAGTAAATTAGCAATTGAACAAGGATACATCCTAACTTCAAGTGAATCAAGAATATACTTACAGGCAGATTCATTGCAGGGGATATTTTATGGAATTCAAACGCTAATTCAACTTTTAAATTGCAATTCAAGTAAAAATTTATTACCCCCAATAGCAATTTTAGATTCCCCCCGCTTAGAAATTAGGGGCGTTTCCGATGATATATCGAGGGGACAATCCGCAAAAATAGATAACCTTAAGAAATTTATTAAAATACTCAGTCATTTTAAGATAAACCAATATTATTTAGTTTATATGCAGGATATGTTCAAGTTTGAAAACCATCCTGAAATAAGTAATGAAAGGGGTGCGTATTCAAAAGAGGAAATAAGAGAATTATTTAAATATGCTAAGGATCATTTTGTAGAGTTAATACCAATATTTCAAACTATCGGTCATTGGGAAAATATATTACACAATGAATTATATTGGCAATATGGAGAATTTCCGGGATCGAATAGTTTAAATATTGCTAATGAAGATATTTATCTCCTTTTAGATGATATGATTAAGGAATTAAGTGATGTTTTTAAATCAGATTATTTCCATATAGCAGCAGACGAGAGTTGGGATGTAGGTAAATTAGGTTCTAAGGATTACATTCAAAAAACTGGAATCGGTAAAGCATACTTGGAGCATTACAAGAAAGTTTATGAAATCGCGAAAAAATATGGATATAAAAAAATCGTCATTTATCACGATATTGTTTGTAAATATGAAGAAATTCTTGAGGGTTTACCTAAAGATATGATTGTAATGTATTGGAAGTATAATACAAAAGAGAAACACCCACTTCTAGAAAGAATAAAAGGAAATAAATTACCGTTCATAGTTAGCCCATCTATAATGGATTACAACCGAATATTTCCGTCACTAGCTCGATCTGAAAAAAACATGACATATCTAATTAAAGACGGTTTTAGAAATGGAGCTATTGGTGAAATAACTTCTAGTTGGGGAGATTATTACAATAAGGAAATTAGAGAAAATAGATTGTATGGATTCATTTATTCTTCTCAAGTAGGTTGGAACCCTACAAAAGAAGTTAACATAGTAAACTATTGGAAAAGTCTTTTAACTCATGTTTTCGGAATATACGATGATAGATTATTTAAAATAATTAAAATCTTTAGGTCCATAGAAGCTAAAAATCGATTACATACTAGACCTACTTTTTACTATAATCATTTCTTTGGGCATCCTTATAGTAAAAGAAGTTCTATATACAAAAAAAATCTAAAAACATCTCAATTCGAATTAGTAATTAAAGAGATGGATGAAATTATCACTATTTGTCAGGAATTAGATTCAACAATATTAACAAATAAAGAGAATCTTCTAAACCTAGCTTTCGTTGCTAAACACATCAAATTTTATTGTAAAAAGAGAATAAATTCTAAGAAGTTAGTCGATTTTTCTCTTAAGAAGGTAAAAGAGGAGTACAAATTGCAAGTGATTAAGGAAATTGAGTCATTGATAAAGAGTTTGACTTCTCTCCTAAAAGATTACGAATTTTTATGGATGAAGGTCGCAAAAAAAGAAGGTTTTGAACCTGTAAAAACGAAATATCTATGGTTACTCGAATTCTACAATAATAAAGTTGAAGAAATCAAAAATAATGACGAATGGCAAGACCCAAATATACCTAGCGAAACTATTTATCTTGATTCGGATAAAAAACACCAAATCAATACTACATATTATAAAAAATACATAACTATTAGCGAAGAAATCGAATCAGCATATTTACAAGTAGTAGGTGGGACATTTGCAAAAATTTCCGTTAATAATAATCACATCGGGCATGTTATGACTCGTCATTCCTTAAACTATGTAATTTTAAAAAATAATATTAAGATTTTTGACGTTAAGAAACATTTAACAATAGGAGATAACCTAATTTTTATTGAAAATACTGATTATAGTGGTGGAGTGGGATTGATTAATATATACGGTGAAATTACGCTGAAATCAAGTCAGAAGATTCAAATTAAAACCGACAAAACATGGTTAAGCACGAGAAATCTTGAAAAAGATTGGATAAAAGTTAGAAGTTTTGGAACCCCTCCTAAGATTCTTGGCGGATTATCTTATCCCGATTTTAAAAAGAATAGACATTCATTAGAGAGTGACATGATGACTACATTTAACGCTTTAATTGGTCGTTTTCCAAAAAGGCTATATTGGTTTTTAAAGTTAGTTATGAAATTATTTAACCGTTACGGCATGTTAGAATAAGAATAATATCCAATAGTGAGAGGTTAATAGAAATAAAAAAAATGAAGAAATTGAATTAATTAAGATGGTTTAGAAATTTGAATAAATCATAAATTTATTCGCTGAACCTAAACTGTATATCTCAAACTTTGCTCCCTTTTTAGTTTCGCAGAACATTTGGATCATTGGAAATAAGTATATTTGCGTAGTAATCTGAGCTTCCTTATCTTTTGAGTAGGTTTTATGGTCGCTACTTGCGGCACTTATTGTTTTTTTAATGTTTTTATTCCAATATCCTAAGGAAGGTTCAGCTTTCGCCTCTAAATCTTTAAATTCAGTGAATCTTATACCTTCAACCTCCTCGATCATTTGGTGAAGGTCTCGCTCGATCTCTTTTTCATATTTCGTTTGTGCGCTACTATGGAGGACTGGGATCCCTGTAACAACAGTTTTAAAAGGAACGGGAAGAATTTGGTATTTGTACATGTTTTTGTGACCTCCACAATCCCGACATTGCTCTTTACTGGTACCAGTCCCATAACAAACGCCGCAGGGATAAGTAAATGGTTTATCCTCTTTCTTTTGATCTTCTCCTGATAATATAGTCACTTTTTCTTCGATCTTTCCAGTTCCTTTGCAAGTTTTGCATTTATCTTCTATATATCCTTTACCGCTACAGTTTTTGCAGGGTATTGTTTTCAGTGTCTCATATGTAGGCTCTAACTCACTACCCTTCCAATTGTCTTTATTTAATTTAGCATTTCCCTTAAATGAATAAAAAGTTTCTCTTGGTACTCGGGGCGCAAGAACTATTTTTTCTTCTGTTCCTTTCGATACCTCACCAACAGTCTTTTTTATAGCGAAATAAATAGCAGCTTCCTTTTGTGTGTCTTTAACATATTCTGCAGCACTCACTGCATCCAGCGAGAAAATTGCCCCTTTAGTTCCAAATTGCTTTTCCATCTTTTTTTTATCTTGTCTTACAGACCTTTCTTTCCACTTCTCGAAAATCTCGTCTAAATTTGGTGTTTTTATACGTACATCCGGAATATTTATCACCCGAATTAAATTTGATAATTTTTTTTTCTATATAACAAAATTATAAAAATATAAAATAGAATAATTTATATAAAGTATATCAAAATAAAAACAAAACAGATTTAATATGTCAGTAGAAGAACATCAAGCAGTAGAATATTTTAAACAATGGATGGACCCCAATGGTGGAGGTCTTGCCCAATGGATCGAACATTTTTTAAATCAGGGCGATGAGGCTAAACTAAGACAAATTAAAGAAGTATATGATAAAATTAAAGCTGTTTTTGGGTTTTAGGTTCTGATTTTTTTATTTCAGTAATAAATGTAAGTTTCTTATAGGCTTAGTGATTTTTCTTTTGATTACCATTTCTAGAGACTATTTTGTAGTATTCGATAAAAATTGGGATAACAAAAAAGAATTATCTTTTAATGTAAACTTCTTCTATTTAAAGTCTTTCAAGAAGAAAAATCTAACTTATTCATACATAAAAAAACCATTTTTCAGAGGCGTTGTACTCTTCGGATTAGATTTTAAAGATAAGATTCGGCCCCTTAGTTTTTCTAAACTTGAAAACGATGGAAAATTAGAACCTATTAATCCTCGACTTCTTAAGAGATTTTTAATTGATAAAAAAAACAAATTTATCGCTTTTTCTAGTCAAACTAAATCAGTAGATTTCACAGTTATTAAAGAAATGCTTAAAAATCTTCAATATGATGAAAAAAATATTATAAGTATGATTTTTTGCAAATCTTGCTTAGATGATAAAACATTTACAATCTTAAACGAAAAATCCAAGATTAAAGCATTAAGGAATCAATATATTTGTTCCGATTGTGCACTAGATGTTGTAGTAAAGCAAGCTCAAGTCGCAGGACTTATTCCTTCTGGGAAACTTAACCCGAAGCTTAAAAATTTTTTTAATCATTTAATTTTAAAATTTCGGGATCTGAATAGAATACTAAACTCCTTTAAGGCTGATTTTAATCCCGTAAAAAATAAAGAAATGACTCTTTATGACATTGAAAAAAATCCACCGATAAGTAAAAAATATCTTAATTATACTATTGATAACCTAGAAATCCCAAATAATTTAAAGGAACTGCTAAATA
This sequence comes from Promethearchaeota archaeon, assembly GCA_013375475.1. Lineage (GTDB taxonomy): Archaea > Asgardarchaeota > Lokiarchaeia > Sigyniarchaeales > SOKP01 > SOKP01. The sequence continues at coordinate 11,444 of JABXKD010000021.1, read as the reverse complement.
CGCTTAAAATTTCAACTCTCTTACCGATTCAAGCAATTTCAATTGAAGCAGGATTGTTAACAGAGCAAAAAAGCCAACTAGTTATGGCTCCGACATCAGCAGGAAAAACTTTAATCGGTGAGTTGACAGGAATTTCAAGAGTTCTGAAAGAGAAACGCAAGTTACTTTATTTAGTGCCAATCAGAGCGTTGGCAAGTTTAAGAACGGAAGAATTTAAAAAAAAATATAAACCATTGAATTTGAAAATAATAAAAAGAATAGGAGAATCTATATTAGATAAAAATGACACGGAAGATTTAGAAGAATTGATAGATGCTGACATAATTATAGCTACTTATGAAGCTATTGATTATATTTTAAGAAGTGGTAATAAAGGTAATTTGGGATCCATTGGGACAATAATTGTTGATGAAATTCAAACTTTGAGTGATCAAGAACGTGGATTTATTTTAGATGGTTTAATAGCTCGTTTAAAATCAATATTTAATGATGTTCAATATTTATATTTAAGTGCTACAATAGGGGAACCAGAAGCGTTAGCTAAAACATTGGATTGTATTTTGATCAATTACAATAATAGACCTGTTCCAATCGAACGACATTTAATACTATGTCTAAACGAAGCAATAAAACTTAAAAATATAACAAAATTAGTGCGAACTGCTTACTCAGAGACTTCATCTTATGGATTCAAAGGTCAATCTATAATATTTACAAATTCAAGAAAAAAGTGCGAATCATTGACGATCTATTTACAAAATAAAGGATTGAGAGTAAGATCTTACCATTCTGGATTAACGAACGAAGAGAGGCTTGAAATTGAAAGGCATTTCCAAAATCAATCTATTTCAGCAGTTGTAGCAACGGCAGCATTAGCTGCAGGTGTCGATTTACCTGCAAAACAAGTGATTTTTGAATCCTTAGTAATGGGTATTAGTTTATTGACGGTTGCTGAATTTGAGCAAATGTTAGGAAGAGCTGGGAGATTAAAAAAACATGACATTGGATTAGCTTATCTTCTTATTGAACCCGGAAAGGTTTATTCCCATAGAACAAAAGTTACGGAAGAAAATGTTGCCATAAACTTACTTAATGGGAAAATTAAAGACTACGAATTACATCCCAATGGTGACAAATCTCTAACTGAACTTCTCGCGTTTATTTCTATGTATACTGAAGGCATAGTAAGAGAAAAAATATATCAATTTAATGAATATCAAATTAATTCTAATTATGACTTAGTAGAATTTTTAAAGAAACTAATAAATTATGGGCTTGTTCTTTTAGATAATAAAAATATGTATAAATCGTCCTTTTTGGGTCAATCTATTGCTAAATCTTTTCTAACTGTTGAAAAAAGCTTGGAAATTGTTGATATTTTAAAAAACAAGAAGTCAAAAATTACAGATATCGTTCTTGAATTAAAAGCACTAAAAAATGTATATTTAACAAAGAAAATTGTAGCAGACTTATCAAAGCATAGAGCAGCAAAATATTCTTCTAATAATTTCTTTTCTGCGAGCGTTCTCTCACTCATGGACGCAAATTATGTTAAAAAAAGAAAATCCTTTTCAGATGAATTTATAGAATATGTTGTAAAATGGACAGGAGAAATTTTCAATTGCGATTGTAAAGATAAACCCTATTGTGAATGTGGAAGAATTAATTTAGAGATGATAATCTTAAATTTAAGGATTGAAAATAAGTTCTCAATTAGAGAGATTAGTGAATATCTCGAAGATGAGCTAAAAATTTTAATTTATAAGGGAGATATCACGGATTATTTAGAAAATCTAATATATTCATTCGAAAGTATATTAAATATCTCAAAAGGAATTACTAATTTAGATCCTGATTATGAGAAAGAAATTTCAGAGATTCCCCTTATTATAGAAAATATTAGAAATTGATCTTTTTACTTATTTAAAAAGAAAATTAATGATAAAAATTTAATAAATAAAATATTATTCGATAATTAATTAGTTGTTAAAATCTCAGATAAATAATTAAAATTAATAAGATATCTCTAAAACTACATGATTTATTCTATTTTTCTTTATCAAAGTCACACAGGTTTATTGATATACGACAAGAGCTTCCAAGAGATAAGTTCTGGAAAAATGGAAATGTTTAGTTCCTTTTTTACAGCAATAAAAACTTTTGTTTCTGAACTAGTATTAGGTGATTCGTTAGATCGTTCAAAAGATATAACAAACATAGAATTAAAGGATTATTCCGTTTTGATTACTTCAATACCTAAGATAAAAGTTGATATGGTTATAATTGCTGATAAGGAAGATACTAAAACTTTAAACAGAGTTATTCCAAAATTAATTAAATTACTGATTAAGTACGAGCAATTATTTCTTTCATGGGATGGGAATAGAGATGAATTCAACATACTAGAGCACCCGCTTACAGAATTAATTGTAAGGAATGTAAAAGTAGTAAGGAAATCTTTGTTAGAGCATCCCGACCAAATGTTGAAATCAATTTGGGCTCATAAAAAGCAGCTTTCAAGGGAAAAAGTTGAAAACTTAATCCAAGAGAGAGATCTCCTTATATATAAAATTGAAAATACTGCGAATCTAACAAGAAAAGTAGCTATGTCTGAAACTGTAGTGGAGTTATCAGAAAAATTAAAAGATGAGATAACCTTTCTCAAGTATCAAAACGAAATAAATAAGTTAAACAATGAAATCAAGGATGTTAGATTTAAATTGAACTACTATCTGGAACAAACTAAAACAACCCTAAACGAAGCTATTAACAATTTAGGTGATAAACCAATTCATCTAGGGGATTATAAAAATACCTATCTTAGTTTGTATTCCTTTAGTACAAAACTAAAATTAATAAAAGACACAGGTTGGGAAATTTACCGGGAGTTAGCGAGTAAACTCATCGAAAAAAACACGCTAGAAGATCATGAGTTTTCTGAACTTGTTCAGAATTTATTAAAAATGAGTTCTAATATTGAAGATTATTTGAATTAGTTTAGCTCTTTTTCACTATTCTACTTTCTATTTTGTATGTAATTCGATTATATCATTTTCGTTTAACTCATAATCTAATCCTACTTTTTTCTTCTCTTGTCTGGCATCTTTCCGAATTACTATTGCGTGATCAAATGATTCGAGAAAACTTCTGTGGATTTTAATGGCTACATCACGTATTGTTGGTTGATTACCGTCAAGTAGGAGTGGTTTAGATGATACAATACCCTTATTCATGGTATATACCTTCATTTTTTTCAAAAAACTTAAAACAATTTTTCCAAAATCCTCAGGGATCTCCTTTTTTTTTACACTCGTTCCAATAATTAAAGGAAAATGTTCTGAATATTGATCTTTCAAGTCGTAAAAAGTATTTTTTGTAAGAGATAAATCTCCTTTCGTTCCTAAGATTATAGCTTTTTTATATGCTATGGAAGGATTTAGCGTATCAACAACATGATTAAGTTCAATTTTTCCGAAAACCTTAACAATCCCATTATGAATACCTCCTGCACTAGTTATCTCTTTAATTCTCTCCGTTAAGCCTTCAATATTATCATTTTCTTTAGCTTCACTCGTTAAATAAAATACTTGAATCTTATTAGAACCTGTTTTTTTAATTGTAATTGGAGGAGGAGGAATATTTATCCGTATGTGTGATTCTGTTAATTCTTTTAGAAGCAAATCCATTTGCTCTTTATAGTTTCGCGATAAGTCTACACAAAAACATATAAGATCGCAAGCTCTTAATTGAGAGATTATTTCTTTACCGTTTCCTATTCCGCTTGCGGCACCCTCCATAATTGATGGCATATCAACAATTTGGTAGCGAACTTTATTGTACTCGTAAATACCTATTTCAGGAAGAGGAGTAAATTTACCAATCTTTTCTTTAGCAGCCCCTGTTAATAAATTCAGGAGGGAAGTCTTCCCGACACCTGGAGAATAATAATCGCTTATTAGAATTAATTGAAGTCCTTCTCTTTTTATTGAAAAAGGACTAACTAACTTACCCATAGATTTTGTGCGAGTTTTCTGCGCTTCTTGTTCTCTTCTTAATTTTGCGAGACGCGACTTGTTTAGAGCAACTATTTTTTCTGTAGCTTTGTGTTTAGGAATTAAAGACAGATACTCTTCCAGACGCCTAATCTTTTCTTCAATAGTATTTGCATCCAAATATTTTTGGTATGCTGCTTGTGCTTCTGGTCCAATATTAGAACTCATTAAAAAACATTCTCTTAAAATCTGTTTAAAAGATTGATCGAAACCGATCCTCTGTTTTAAGTTTTAAATCTCCTATAATTTGATCAATTCTATCTTCAAATTTCTTGAAAAATTTTTCTTTTTTTGAAAAAATATCGTTAAGAGAGTATCTATTGAGAAAATGGGAATTAACTTCACTTAGATGCTTCTTTACTACCCCTGATTCCGTTTCCTTTTCAGTTATAGCGAAAGATATCAATGGTTGCTTATTAGATTCATCGCTTGGTAAAGAAATTAAATCACAATAGCAAACTAATTTAAAAGAAGCCAAGGATATAACATTGATATCATCTCCAAATACTTCTGAAGTGAAGCTTTCGAGAGCAGAGAGGAATCCAGCTCTTAGTTCGGGATCTAATCCTACTCCAGTATCGGAATCGTAATATTTTATATTTAAAAGGTTCCGGATACCTAAATTTATACCAATTTCCAAGATAGCCATTTTTAAATTAGGGTCAAATTTTAATCCTAAACTTATTAGGTTGTAAGTATATTAATATCTTCACTTTATAATCTGAATTGTTTGTTAGATTTTTTATTTTTTTAAAATAGTTAAATCGGTATTTTAGAAAAGTTACATCTTAAAGTGTTTTTTATAGGTTAAGAACGTGTTTTGGAGTAAAAAGCTTACTGTCATCGGGCCAACGCCCCCAGGATTTGGAGTAATCCAGGAACACTTATTAAAAACACCGTGATAATCAACATCCCCACATGTTTTTCCGTTTACTTTACTGATGCCTACATCTATTATAACCACACCTTCTTTTATTTTTTCTTTAGTGATGAAGTTTGGTTGACCTACAGCGGTTATTAAAATATCTGCGTTCTTAATGTAATCATTTATATTTACCGTTGATGTGTGACAAATTGATACTGTTGCGTTTCTTTTTAAAAGCATGAAAATTAATGGTTTCCCAACTAAATTTGAGCGGTTAATAATAACAGCATATTTTCCCTTGATTTCTATATCATAATACTCGAGAAGCGCTATAATTCCTTTTGGAGTACAGGGCACAAGATCTTCATTGTAGTCAAATAATTTACCCCTATTGACTGGATGAAGCCCATCTACATCCTTTAGAGGACTGATTATTTCATTAAAATCTTTAGTGAAGGGTTTAAATTTTTTTGGTAGAGGTTGTTGTAAAATTATCCCATGAACCGTGTTATCTGCGTTTAACTTTTCAATTTCATTTATTAAATCTTCTTTTGAAATATCTTGCTTCAAATTTACTAAAATTGATTCAATTCCAATTTCAGTGCACCTCCTTCTCTTTATGTTCAAATATAATTCTGACGCAGGATCATTACCAACTTGAATACCCGCTAACTTCGGCTTTACTCCAGTTTTTTCTGAAATCAATTTTATATTCTTTTTTAATTCAAAATTTAATTTCTGCGATAATTCTCTACCATCTAATATTTTTCCCATAATAATCTTGACTTTTCAAGTAATAAACTTATTTTAAATCGAGTATATGTTAAACAAGGTATACATTGAAATAAATAAGTATTATTATATGCTTATTAAATTATAAAAAAAGTTTAAATTCTTCTCCTACGCAAAATCAAAAAAATAGCTACTACGACTACTGCTACGACTGAAAGTACAATAATAAGGATTAGGAAATCGAACTCGACCATGAAGGTATCCTCCTCCAACAAAACTAGTCTATCTAATATTTGTAAAATTTTAAAAGCAGAATAGGACGTACTAATAGAAGAATAGCTTTGATCGATTCCTTCAGCCCAATCACTAAAACCACCATCGAGAAAATTTTGGCGCCCTATCACCCAAGTGGAAGTTGCGGTAACATTTAATTCAGTCTCATCTATTAAACTAATTCCTTCAACGCAGAGGAGTGTGCTACCTAATAATGGTATTTCAGCAAATAAATCAGGTAAGTATCCACCGTAATGCACAAGATTATTAGAATCAGCAATATAAAGGGATTTAAAGTAATTTAGGGTACTCACTAGATTAGCTAAATCATTAACTGTTCCTAACTCACTCATCAAATAAACTGCATAATATGTAGTAATCAATGTGGATGCTAAAGTTGGGTTCCCACCATAACCTCCGTCAGTATTATTACATGATAATATCCAAGTTTTATGAATAGTCTCATTCTCAACTGTTTCTCCAATGAAATTAAATATATTATATATGTAGTAAGTTGAGACCATATTTGCAACTTTAGATGTGTTTGTAGGACTAAATCCTCCACCAATCTGATAAGTATTATTTATATATTTATAAATCTTATTTTGTAAAGTTGCATTTAACAAAGTCTGCGACGGCTCTAATGTGTATAATGTTTTTAGATAGTGATATATTTTGTAGATATCAATATTTTCAGTATTAAACATTGTCTGAATTTCATCAAAGAGGTAATCCTTTAAATCAGGTATATCAACGCTTTTAGTCCCCTCAAATAGAACTTCAATAAGATAAGCATTAAATTCTTCCAAAATTTCTATTGCGTTAGCTGTATCCTTAGGTGATGTGCCAAAACTTTCGTCATTGTTTTGATCTTTATATATAAAATCGATTAAATAACTCTGACGGGTTTTTGCTAATGCTATTGGTGTAATGCTCAACATTAAAGTAATTAACAATAATGCAAATGATAAATTCCGGACTCTGTTTTTCAATTAAAAAAAACCCCAAGCTGGTTTTAACTAAATTTTAATTTTTTAAATTTAGCGTATAATTAAAAATTAACGATCTTTTGAGTTTTTAGTTAGATTATCATGTAATTTCGATTAAAAACTAGAATTAAATAGAATAAAATTTCATCTAAAAAATTTCACTAATATTCTTGTATAAGGTAGCGCTGTTGGATTGAAATTGCTCATGAGTTACAAATAGATTTTGAAAACTCGGTAAGCTTCCGAGTATACTAGCACCATTAAAAATGGCGAACTGCAAGTGTTCGGGAACAAAGAATCTTACTACTTCCTCCGATGCCTCGTAAAAACCAGAAAATTCTCTAGCAGGAGGAGTATTCTTAACGATCTCAGGAGGTACCTCCGGTATCTCTGTTAATGGAAAACTTTTTCCACAGTAGGGGCAAAAAATCGAATCTTCATCATCAACTTTTTTTTTGCAATTAGGGCAAATTCTTTTTCCTTTTTCACTTTTAGGATTTGTATCTAGTTTGACGCTTCCAATTGAAAGCTCTGGTAGAACGATTCTACCATTACAAGACGGACAGAACTCTTTACCGTCAGTAAGATCTACTAACGTACCACAGTGTGGACATGTATCTTCTTTCTTCTGTGATTTTTCTTTTAATTTCATTTTTTGCCTTTCTTCCCGTGATGTTTTCACAATCTTAGGTTTTGGTATTTTTCCCAGTTGTGGGATTAATTGGACCAATTCAGATCGTAACCGCTCTTCAAATCCAGAATATGAAAGATTTCCACCCGATATCATAATATGTGAAAGAAGATCGCTCCAATAATATTTATCAATACCTTGCAAGCTATTTATTACTGCTTGTGGAATGTTAAGGATATTATACCCTAATAAGTTAGGTTTAAATAATACTTCTGGTGCTTCATGGAAGATATAATTTGGAATATTAATATTAGATCCATCTGGCATGGTAAAACTAAAACTTTCGTCTAACTTTGGAGGGTGTTTAGGATCGAGTGCGAAAAAGCAGTTTTTTTCTTTAATGTCTTTAATTATTTCATCGACTGCGCTTGATTCAATATTGATGCCTTCTCTCATAAGTAAATTTTTTAAGTGTTGATTTACATCTGTTCCAGCTAAAGTTAATTTTTGTACTGATTGATCAACAATTTCTCCACCCAGAATTGGGCATATCCAAGTTGTTCCGTCACCACTCTCTACTACTACTCCAGTTGTAAGTCCTACACTAAATAAAGAAAGAATTGGTGTTGGAATCATTATTAAACTTTTTACTCTGTGGGTTTCATATAAAACGCGAGCAATATACTCTTTAGTCTCTCTTTGAACAAACGGAGGTTCAGTATACAAAACGGGATAATGAGAAAGATTTTCAACTCTTAATAGTGAATAAAAAATGTAATTTAAGATCTCGTAATAATCATTCCAGTCCATTATTGCTCCCCGTTCGATAGGGTGCTTTATTTTTAGAACGCCTCGCATTTTTGAAGCGTCTGATCCGATGTATATATTTCGGGCGCTAACATCAACCATTACAGCTTTATACTTTTCAGTACCGGTGATAGTTGGAAAAACAAACCTAGGACTGGGCTCTCCCGCAAATCCTATCTTAGTGTAGGCTGAACCAATGTCGACAATAATCGGAGTTCCGGGTAATGGTATTGCCATGCTTGATCAATTAAAATTTTTAAAAGTCTATGTTCTTTTATATAAACATCTAAATTTAAGTGTTAGTACAATATTATAATAAAATGATTTTCCTTAATTAAATAATTTTTCCAAATGAGGAACGATATATTAGAATATTATATTAGAAGAATATTTAATTTTTTAGACAATTAAAAAACAAATTAATAATCAAGAAATTCATTAATCGATTTTTAAAGATTTTTCGAGCTTCTTTTCAATCTCCTCTAACTCGGTTAGAAGATTTTTATAAGTTTTCAATAAATACTTACCCCAATCGTTTAATTTAACCCATCCCCCACCACCAAGACCCCCCTTTTTAGTTTCTATAGGAGTTTTTCCTGATCTTTCCTTTATTTTATTTAAAATGTTCCACGCGTATTTGTAAGAGTAACCACACTCTTTTGCTGCTTTTGTCAAAGATTTAGGCTCCTTGTTATTACTAATATCAATATGTTCAAGTAAATTTGCCCATCCAGACCCCAAAATGTTTTTATGCCCCTCATTTTCAAATTCTAGCCAAAATTTGATTCCAAAACTAATTTTACTTTTTAATTTTTCGATATTAGGATCATCCTCAAATTTTTCACTAGATGGTTCTTCCATATTATTTAATTAACATACTTGATTTTAATTGTTTTTTATAAGAGTAAAGAGAAAAAAATTAAAGTTAAGTCAATTTTTTTTTTGTTAAATACTAATAGGGATTTAAAATGTTTTTTTCTGGTACTGAGAGTTCTGTAAAATTAGGGAAAAAAGTTATTGAAGGTGTATATTATTTCGAAGAAAACCCAATGTTGGATTGTAATCAATTTATAATTACTGACAAAAATAAAGGTGAATTAGCGCTTTTTGATTCGGGTAATGGGCTTTCCTTAAAGGGTTTATTTGAAGGTATGAATAATTTGGGATTAGATTATAGAAAAATTACTAAAGTATTTCTTACTCATGAGCATGTTGATCATGTTCTTGGCTTGTACACGCTGATAAAAACTCTAAAAAATAATCCTCCTGAAATATATGCGTATGGCGAAACGGCAGATATATTAGAACAAGGAAATGAATCAAAAATTTTTCCTGGAAATCTCGGCATCAGTCCAAAAATGTTTAATTTAGAAATTATTCCATTAGATATCAAAAAAATGAATATTGATGAAACGATTAATATAGGTTCAGAATTCACTTTTCAAATTTATTACACTCCAGGGCATTCTCGAGGATCAGTTTGTTATTATGAATCCAATAAAAAAATTTTAATCCCCGGAGACTTAGTATTTACGGGAGGGAGTTTTGGAAGATATGATTTTCCGGGGGGATCCTTAGACATGTTAATTGAATCAATCAAGTTTGTTAATAATTTAGATGTTAATTATTTACTTCCGGGACATATGGGGATAAGTGATAACGGAAATCCGCAAATTGATTATTCATATAAAATGGTTCAGTCAATAAAGAGCTTCTTTTAATTATTAATTCTTTAACCGCATTTACATCTTTCAGTAGTGAATTTAAAAAATCTAATTTCTTTACTTATTTAATATATAATTGATAAGAACATTTTTTAACCTAAGATTCTATATTGAAGTTAATCACTTCAATTATATTGTAAAAAAGTAAGAATTAAAATTTGTGATTAAAATGTCTGAAAAATCAGTAGACGAAGTTTTCTTAAGGTCTTATCCAAAAGTTATATTTTTCTGGCCGCTGACGCTCGTATCATTAGTACTATGGCTTTTACAACTGCTTCCAGAAGAACCTGTTGCTTGGTATGGAAACGTCTGGCTTATTGTTTTTTTTGTTAACATGTTTATTGTTGCTTTCGATTTTAGTAGTACGAAATTTTTCGTTTTAATTCTCGTTGCCGTCATTGTAGTTATACTTCTTGTTTTTCTCGTACCAGATATATTTGCTGGTCTTGAAGGAGGAACCTTTAATCCTGGTTTAACAGCACAATTCTACTTAGTAGTTACTATTATAATGGCGCTTATTTTAGGACTCGTTGTTTTAGGATCGAGATTTGATTACTGGAAAATTGAAAGAAACGAAATTTATCATAAAAGCGGAATCTTCTCAAGCGCAGAAAGAATTCCTACAAAAAGTTTGCGAATCAGAAAATCCATCCCAGATGTGTTTGAATTCTTTATATTACGCGCAGGATCAATCACACTTATGCCAGGCCAAGGAGACGTAATTCCACTTCCTACAGTACTAAACATAAACAAGAAACAGAGGCAGATTGACTATTTATTGAGCTATGTATCAGTAGAACCAGATGAATTAGACGGCTAAATTTTATCATAAAAGTAAAACAATTTTTTTTTTCATTTTCATTAGATTTAAGAAGTAAACTATATTTTAAGTAATACTAATGACACATCCTCTAATTTTATTATTCGACTTCGACGGTGTAGTAATTACTCAAAAAGCGCTTGAATTTACTGCTTCAATATTCTTAAAAAAAAGATTCTATAATTGGACAAACACCGAACCATTAAGATTGATAGATTTTGCAAGGCTTTTTGAGGAAGCTGATTCGAGTAACAAATTGAAAGCATTTTTTAACATTTATCGCGTATATAAGAAGTATATCCCGAGTCAATGGAAGCGGGTTTTGTTTTTTATTAATTTTAGAAAAACTTTTCCCAAATACGAAAAATACGAGACTTTAAAACCGAACCTGGAGAGCATTCTAAAAGAGTTAAAAAAAAGAGGAGTTATTTTTGGAATCGTATCAAATACGAGTGGAGAGAGATTAGAATTTTTTAGAAACAAATTAAATCTAGATGATTTCTTTTCTGTTTTTATTTCACGTGACGATACCCCGATAAGAAAACCTCATG
>JABXKD010000219.1 GCA_013375475.1 Promethearchaeota archaeon | reverse complement strand
TGACAAGTGAAGTAATACCAGAAGCTTTTTCTTTAGAGCCTTTAACAGAAGAACAAAAAAAAGAAAAGGAAGAAAAAGATAAAAAAAATAAAATTTTTGAACCTTTAGATTTAAATGTTTTTAATAAAAATTTTTTAATAACATAATATATATTATGGGTGAAATAATTGAAGCAACTAGAAATATATTTATAGACACAGAACAATATCACACACAGAAAGATTTAGTAAATATTTTATTACCAAATAATGATTTTTCTGTTACTAAAAACCAATCTATTAGAATAACTTTAGAGCAATTTGAATGTCAAAAAAAATTCTATAATGTAAATAAAAATAATAATAGATTTTATGCTTTTAATACTGCGACCTCTGTATATACAGAAATAGCAATTCCTGAAGGCGATTATTTTAATTTTGGCAATACATCGGCAGATGCTGACTCGTTTTGTGAAGCTATACGAACAGCTCTTTTAATTGCTGGTATAACAGGAAACCATTCTGTTACTTACTTTATAAATGCTAGAAAATTAATTATAGACATGTCGGGAGCGGGAGGTAATTGGAATGCTGCCACAAGTGAATTTAGAACATTTCAAATT
>JABXKD010000218.1 GCA_013375475.1 Promethearchaeota archaeon | reverse complement strand
AGGAATTAATACAGTTTTCTTACTACTTGAATATTTTTCATCCCCATCTGGCCGTAAAGCACCTAATGTTAAGGATAAAGACATCCCTGTACATAATGGAACTACAATTGCTTCTTTTATATTTGGCAATCCATAACTCCTTAATATATCTCGTGCTAAATAATTAGAGATTTCATACATTATTGATCCTCCAGGTGCTTTAGGTTGTGGAGCCGTTAGAAATCCACTTCTTCCTACTCCATGACAAAATCCTGCAGAAGTTTGTAGATGTAGTTTTGATACTATTCTTGCTTCTCTTTCTCCTACTCTTGCTGCATTGCTATCTTTATCAGTATCCATATTAGAAAGAGTTTTTAGGAGAAATTCAATTTGCTCGTCACTCCAAGGCTCTTTTGGAACACACATTTGGTCAAACAAGGTTTTTATTGGTTTCATGAAATTATTAAGTACTATTTGCCCTCTATCTAGCATATTTTGAGGAATAGAGAAATTTTTAAAAAACTCACTTATCTTATTAAAATCAACCATTTAATATCACTTACCCATTCGTACAAAGTAAATAAAATAAATAAAGCATTTTGTCAAATAATTCTTTTGTTAAT
>JABXKD010000217.1 GCA_013375475.1 Promethearchaeota archaeon | reverse complement strand
AAAACAGAATCTTTTACGCCACAATGATTTCCACCCCCCCTTGGACTACTACTAACATTTCCTTCACAAGGAAAAATATTAAGATTAGTAACATCCATCGTAGACACTTTGTCAGATCCTAATAATGTTTTAATTTTATCCGCTAACAATGTGCTTTTAGGGGGTGAGTCGGTATGTTTGGACCATCTGTTACTTGTTGTTAAACATAACACATTATTTTTATTTTTTAAATAATTAATTGTATTACTAAACTTACGGGCATAACTATCCATTTCTTCATTAGAAGATGCAAGTTTTAATTCATTTAATATATCTTTAAGAGTAATCATCAATTAAATTCTCCATGAAATTTGATTAAGTTGTATCATAATATATAAATATCTATATATTAAAATAAAATGAAATTATATATACCAATTATTGCTTATAACGGAAATGTTTCTACAGAATTCATGTTGAGTATGATGAATTTCCAACAGTATTTAATAAAAAATAAATATGAAGCAACATTTTATCCGATTACATTTGAAAGTCTAATTTCTAGGGCGAGAAATGCATCTGCATCTTTATTTTTGGAATCAAATATGGATTATTTATTTTTC
>JABXKD010000216.1 GCA_013375475.1 Promethearchaeota archaeon | reverse complement strand
AAATAAACACCTTAATCATTCCTATATATATATATATATATATATGTGTGTGTGTGTAGGTATGTATGTACATATGCATGTATGTACAAGCTAATGGATAATATAAATGTTTCACAATGAGCTACTTCTAAATGCGAAGTAACCAATTTACATCCCAAATCAATTTGTGTATCAGAACAGCTTTCAATAAACACCTTAATCATTCCTATATATATATATATGAGATTTTTTAAATGGTTTTATGAGAATATATAAATTAATTAATTTTAAAATCTATTTATTCATTAAAGTATTTACTGGAGGCATTAATTCATTAAACATTATATCCTCTTCTTCTTCTGGTATTTCTTTATGAACTCTCTCAATTGTCCTTACTAATTTAATTTTTGGTTTTTGTTTAATAATCTTTTTACTTTTAGTTTTCATTATATTATTATATTATAATTTTTTTAAAATTCAATGTTTAGATTTAAAATAATAAAAAAATAATAATGAATATCGGAAATAAAAAATGAAAGAACATTTTTTATTTCAATTAATTGAACAAAAATGAAGAAGTACGAATACTCTATAATTTATTTTAATAGATATGGAAGTGTTAAAT
>JABXKD010000215.1 GCA_013375475.1 Promethearchaeota archaeon | reverse complement strand
AGTCACTTTTTCAAAACCGGGTAGATTTTCAGTAGGTTCTCTTGGATTTTCAGTTGTTATGGACTCAACTTCCATAAATTTCCTTTTTATTAAATCTTCCAAAGGATAATTATTAGCTAATCCAGCTACACTCCCCATACATGCACAAGTTCCAAATGTGGTGATGTATTTACATTTGGCACGAAATAATTTTAAATTTTCTTTATCTTGTTTCGTTCTTATACAACCTTCAACAAAACCAACATCTATCTCTCCATCCTCTCTTGCCTTTAATGAATCGAGCTTATAATCTACAACTGCTGGCCAATATACAATATCTAATTCCGGTAAAACAGGTAAAAGCCCTAGGTGCGCATTTAACAGACTCTGATGACACCCCCAACAACTAGTTAACTGCATAAATCCTATTTTTATAGGCATAATTTCCACTTTATCTTTTTTATTTTATATTTTTTTGTTATTTCTAACTTAGTTTTTTGTTTTTTTAAATATTTTCAAAACAGCATTGAATTATAAATCTTGAAAATCTAATTTCATTATAATTACTCAATATAAAGTCTAAATTTTTATTTTATTATGCTTTAATTATATCATAACAATTGGATT
>JABXKD010000214.1 GCA_013375475.1 Promethearchaeota archaeon | reverse complement strand
ATGTATGGTTTCTATTTAGCATCAGTAGATCCAATCTCAAGGGCATATATTGCTGATTTGGCGGGTAAAAATAAAAGAGGTAGAGCATATGGCTATTACTATCTCTCCGTCGGACTTATCTCATTAGGTGAATCGCTCCTCTTTGGTTTAATATATGATATGTTCTCGTTTGTTTGGGCATTTATCTATATTTCAATTCTATTATCCATATGCATAATTGTTTTTATTATAACAGATTTTTCGAAAATAATTCAAAAAGAGAAAGTATCCATTTAAATTAAATAATCGATATCTGAGTTGTTGGTTTCTAATAAAAGTCTTAAATTGTTGAATTATTCAGATACCTAATAGAATCATAGTTTTAGGTTTGTAGACCTAATGTCATAATATTTTGACATGTGACAATATCACTTTCCAGATGGAGTACCTTCCAAGAAAGTCTAATGTTTTCTAATATCTTGAAATATTGGAAAAAGCAATTTTTTCGTAGTATCTTGAAATTTTAGAAAATTGCATATTTAAAAAATAACATGATAAAGATTTATATTTAAGATTTTGGTATCTTAATTCAATAATAATTTACAATTAAAACTGCAAATAATCACAGAAAT
>JABXKD010000213.1 GCA_013375475.1 Promethearchaeota archaeon | reverse complement strand
ATTTCGCCTAACTTTTTTATCACTGAACTAAGTTTATTTTTTCAGTTTATACTTCTAATAATATTTGTCAATATCTAATAAAAAAACGACAAAATGGCGTAGTTTATAATCTACAATATAAGTAAAATACGTATTTTAATTTGAAAAGGAGTATTAAATGACGTACTTTAGGGCAAAGACGAAAAATTTGTTTTTAATCAAGGTATTAAGGCTAACAAGGTAGCTCACTTTAAGAAAAAATAATTAATCCTTCTTCTCCTTAAAACAAACAAGCCCTTCAGCAAAATGCCAAAGGGCTTGAAATTAGCAGGCTCCCCCTATTGGAAACACTTAGAACTTTTAAGGGAGATATTGCACTTGAAAATATAAGATTAATAAGCTAGTTATCCACTATTAGAAGTAGTCTCTAAGAGAAAGGATTTAGAAATATTTATAAAAGAAAATACTCTTCAGCAAAATCCAAGGTGCTAATATTTATCTATAAATGGTGGAGGCTTTTGGACGATTTTCGCAACTTTTTTTGAAAGCTAATGGCTGTATATTAAAAAATTTAAAAGAAGTCTTATCATTTTTTTGCAATTCCTTTATATAGAAATATATACAAAATTCTTAAATC
>JABXKD010000212.1 GCA_013375475.1 Promethearchaeota archaeon | reverse complement strand
GTAATAATTCTATATTAAAAATGTTTTATACTTTCAAAAATAAGAAATTTATTTTTTCAGAGTATGTAAATGATTCCTACTTTGTAATTTTAGTTTTTGATTCAAAAATAAAATTTGGAATGGCAGAATTTATCTTAAGAAAAATTGTACAAAATATCAAAGTTCTTTTTATCAAGTAATCTTTAAATCTTTTTTTCATGAGAAATCTTTAGATTTTTTACTAAAATTTATGAACTATAAAAATTAACTTAAAATTTGATTTAATCCAACTAATAATTATTAAAACATGGAATTAGATTAAAAATGTCAAAATCAGAACAAGATCTTAAAGATGCCTTTGCAGGTGAATCTCAAGCTAATAGAAAATATTTAGCATTTGCGGAGAAGGCAGATAAGGAAGGGTTCGCTCAGGTAGCGAAATTATTCCGCGCAGCAGCAGCTGCAGAAACAGTTCATGCCCACAATCATCTAAGAGCATTGAAGGGAATTAAGTCTACAGCTGAAAACCTAAAGGAAGCAATTGGAGGAGAATTTCATGAATTCAACCAAATGTATCCTGAATTTATACAAGATGCTATAGATGAAGGGAATAGTTCTGCAGAAAGAACTTTCAATTA
>JABXKD010000211.1 GCA_013375475.1 Promethearchaeota archaeon | reverse complement strand
GTCACGGACACCTATACAGATATGCAGAGCCTTGGAGTCGAATATCTCAGAGAAGTGTACAGGAACGCAGGATTGAGCATAAGACCAAAGACCAAGATGAACAAGATCGAGACACTGAAAGGCGTGATCATGGCACTCGGCTTAGACCCTAATGAGGTACTAAGTAGAGAAGCGATGATAAAACCACATAGAACAATCATAGATCCGATGCAGAGACAAGAACAAGACTTCACAATATTATCGAAAACCATCCGGAAAACCCTGTTTGATGAGCTCAGAAGTAGCAGATATCTGAGCATGGAACAAGGTAGCCCGGGGGAGATTCGAACTCCCGTCTAAGGCTCCAAAGGCCTCTATCCTTTTCCAATAGACGACCGGGCTCCGACTAGCTTCAATACCCACCCACAATTATAAATCTATAACACAACACATCAACCATGAATAAGACAAGACAGGCAACCACAGAATACATGCCCCCGATCCCTCAAGACAACAAGCCTTTTAACACGGCGTGAAACAAGGAGCGAAGACAACCATGAGCCTAACAGGGGAGCAGCTGAGGAAACTTAAGGCGAGAGCCCAGAACATAAAACCCACCATCCAAATCGGCAAGGAAGGCC
>JABXKD010000210.1 GCA_013375475.1 Promethearchaeota archaeon | reverse complement strand
TATCTTTTAGCAATTCAATTAAAACATCAGCAACAACGATAGGATTTAAAATCTCTCCATTGACAATAGCCCCTTCAGGGCTAAGGGTAACTCCATAATTATCAAGTTCATAACCATCACTTATTTTATGTACTTTTGCTACCTTAATCGAGCGTGCACCAAAATCTATTGCAAACATATCTACTCCTTATTTTTTTTCTGTTATCCTGTCATTCCCGCGAAAGCGGGAATCATATTACTATATCACATCATCGTAAACTTATCATATTAATTTCTTTTTTTTTCGATATACGATATACGACATACGAAATACTATTTACATATATTCTCCATAACTTTTAAAAATCCTTCTTTTTTGGAAAAATATTTTAAAAATTATTTAATATACTTCTCTCCAGGAGATTTTTTGCCAGATCGGAATTCCAGTTCCAGGTACTGTAATACTTATTAAATCTGTAGCGTAAGCAACATTAAAGGCAACTCCTCCACCACCATTAAAAACTCCTGTATCAGCATAAATAGCCCCTTCGTTAATGTCAACAACACCATTATTTGTGAAACTTCCCTCAGTTTGAATTATTCCTTCACCATGAATAGATCCTCCGTTGGTTATATCTCCTTTA